>NZ_JBIWJT010000009.1:0-393462 GCF_044765325.1 Embleya sp. NPDC127516
GCGGATCCCGCGCAGTCGTTCCAGCAGACCAAGGAACGCGTCAACCAACTGCACAGCGACGTGATCAAGGCCACCGACGCCGCCAACGGCGTCGACGAGCAGATCACCAAGCAACAGGCCACCGCGAACCAGACGCAGACCCGGATCGCCGAGGAACAGGCCGCGCTGAACGCCCTGCGCGACCAGATCGGAGTCCTGGCGGCCAACCAGTACCGCAGCGGCGGCCTGCCGCCGTCGCTCTCGCTCGCGCTCAGCGGCGACCCCGAAGGCTTCCTGCAGAAGTCGCAGATGATGTCCCAGCTCGACGGCCGACAGGCCGCCAAGCTGAAGCAGATCGCGGCGCAGGCCCGAGCTCTCCAACAGGACCGCACCGAGGCCTCCTCGCAGCTCGCGGAACTGGAGAAGCTGCGCTCCGAACTGAACAAGAACAAGACCGAGATCCAGACCAAGCTCGCCGAGGCCCAACGACTGCTGAACACGCTCAGCGAGAAGCAGAAGAAGGAAGTCCTCGACTCGAACGAGCACAAGACCGACGCCGCCGCTCCCCGTGGCGACACCGACCGCAGCTCGCGGGACAAGCCGGACACACCGCCGCCGGCGAACAACGTCCCCGTCTCCGGCCGGGCCGCGGCCGCGGTCGCGTTCGCGAAGGCGCAGATCGGCAAGCCGTACTCGCCTCGGGCCGTGGGTCCCAGCTCCTACGACTGCTCGGGACTGACCCAGGCTTCGTGGAAGGCCGCCAACGTCTCGCTGAGTCGCACCACTTGGACCCAGGTCAACGACGGCCCGCGGATCTCCAAGGACGCGCTGCAGCCGGGCGACCTGGTGTTCTACTACTCGGACAACTCGCACGTGGGCATCTACATCGGCGGCGGCCAGATAGTGCACGCCCCGCGCCCGGGCAAGAACGTGACCATAGCGCCGGTCTTCTCGATGGAGTTCTACGCGGCCGTTCGACCCGGTTAGGCCCATCGGTCGCGCGCCGAGCCTTCTACGGTTTCCTCTCCCGGACACATTCCGACCGGCCCGCTCGGCGCGCATCGACCGAGAGCGTGCGCGCGTCAGGACAGCCGCGAGGCCCGAAGCGACCGGCGGCTGTCCTGCCCACGTCCGTCGACGTCGAAGTCCGCGTGCGGCCCGCCGATCGACCACACGAGGCTGCCGAGGGGTACGTCCGGAACCCGCGCCGTGGTCGACCTGGGCGCGGCAAAGCCCGGACGGCTCCTGGTAGTTGGCCGATAGAGCACCTACCCCTGTACGTACCCCCGTGCCCCGTGTCGGTCCCGCTGCTCGTCCCACGCGCATGCCCTGAACCGACCTTCCCGGCACAGACGACGCCAGGCCGTCCCCACCGCACCGCCACGTTCTGCGATGCGGGGAACCAGTCGCAGGGCGACGACGTCACATCACCATGGCCGAGTCGAACGCACGACCACCCGCCACCCGGACGATCATCGTCGTCGCCGCCACACTGATCGCCGCCGCCTGCCTCGGGATCGGACTGTGGCTCCTGCTCGCAGGAGACGACGACGACAAACCCACGGCCGGAGAGCCGATCCGAACGGCGTCCGATACTCCGGTCACCGCATCGGTCGGCACTCCCGTCGCCTCACCCTCCGCCGGCTCCACCGAAACTCCGGTCACCCCGAGCGCTACGCCGCCGGGCACCACATCACCCGGCAGCCGACCGCCCGCCAAACCCACCGACGGTCGCCTCGACACGCGGACCATCTCCTTCGCCGACGCCCGCGGCCTCCCCAAGGTGTTCGCCATCGCCGAATCGGCGACACAGGATGCGGACGTCCTGGCGGGGCTGTTCGCCGGGGCCCCGACCAAGCGGCCTTCGGAACCCGTTCCCGCGACCGACTTCGCCCACAACGTCGTGATCTCCGTGACCGTCGAAGCGGGTTGCCTCGACCCCGAGGGCGCCCGGCTGTACGCGAACGGGAGCCGGCTCAGGCTCGACGTGCGCTTCCCCGATCGCAACACCCCGCCGGAATGCCTCGCCCCGTACATCCGGCTCGCGCGCTTCGAGGTCCCGCGCGCATCCGTGCCGAGCCGACCGGTCCTCGACGGCAGAACACCGGCGATCCCGTCCGCGAACGCCCGCCCCTGACAAGAGCGTTGCATCTGCGCGGGGACGGCGACCCGGAAACACGCCGGCGAGCATCGCCGACACCGGGCCGCGCGCGGTAAGACGGTCGGCGAGCGCGGTCGGCTCTGCTGCCGCATCGCCCGAGCCGTTTCGTCGCGCTCACCGTGACGATCACGCGGCATCGCCGGCGTGCGGATTGCGCGCCGCCGTCAGTGCCCGTCGAGGACGCCGGCGACCCGGTCCATGACGTGCTCCCACCGTGTCCGCTGCCGTTCGCGCTCCTGGGCGCTCGCCAGGCGCTCTTGGTGGAAGCGGAGCATCGTCCGGGCCCCGTCGGCGGTGGGGGCGACGGCGACCTGGATCGTGGTGGTGCCGTGGGTGACCCGGATACGGTCCTGCGGGCGGTAGCCGCGCACCTCCCCGGCCGCGCCCGCGTCCGTCCGGTAGGGGGTGCCGCGCTCCGGGGCGAGGGCCGCCCCGGAGCCGAGCCAGATGGCGATCCCCTCCGGGCTGCTGATGAAGTCCCAGACGACCGGCACGGGGTGGGGCAACGTGCGGGACACGCCGATCTGCCAGCCGGCGTCCTTGGTCAGTCCTGTGGGCATCGTTGTCATCCTTCCTCGGAGTGACGGGCGCGCAGCGCCCTCACCTTGTGACGGTTGCCGCAGTGCTCCATGGAGCACCAGCGGCGGCTGCCGGGGCGTGAGGTATCGACGTAGACGAGGTGGCAATCCTCGGCGGCGCAGGTACGGATACGGTGCGCGAAGGGTCCGGTCAGCAACTCGACCGCGTCCCGGGCGACGGTGGCCGCCAGGTGCGTGCCGCCATGGGTTTCGGCCCACTGCCGCTTCCCGGTCGGTGCGATGGCGGGGGCCAGCGCCGGACGGGCTGCCGCCTCGTTGACGACCTCCAGGTCGCCGGGCGGGTACGGCTCGCCGCGTGTGTGGGCGAGGATCACCCGCAGCAGTGCGTCGCGCAGCCTTCGCAGGTCGGCCACCTGGGCTTCGGTGACCTCCAACACGGGCGTCGGCGTCAGCCGCGACCGCTCCGCCCAGGCGGCCACGTCGACGGGCTCGTGCAACACCTCGTACCGGCGGTAGGGGCCGGGACCGCCGGTGACCAACAGCTCCAGACACAGCGCGCCAGGGTCGAACCGGTAGGCGACGCCGGTATGGGAACGCAGGGTCAGACCCTTGCTGCCGAACGAATCCATGTAACCAATATAACCGGTTACACGTTGGACGTGCCAAGCACCGGCTTCGCTTGTGAGCTTCGGCTGCGGTTTCGACTCGGCTTCGGCTTCGGCATGGGAGGCTCGCCCTTCGAAACGACGAGTCCGGCCCGCCGTTCGCGTCGCGGGAACCCACTCCGACGTCCCCACGAGACTTCTAGGCTGGGCCGGTGACTTCACCGTTTGCGGTTTCCAGGGAAGAACAGCGGTTCGTCGACGCGGCGCGGGATCTGGCCCGGCAGTTCGCGGCAGCGGCGGACCGGCACGATCATGAGGCCACCCTCCCGGTCGCCAATCTGACGGCGTTACACGAGGCCGGCTTGGACCTGGCCGCGATGCCCCGGGAGCGAGGCGGTTCCGGGCTGTCCTACCAGGCGCTCGGAGAGATCCTCGGCATCGTCGGCAAGGCGTGCCCGTCGACGGCGTGCGTCTGGATGATGCATCTGGGCGCGGCGCAGGCGCTGGTCGGCTACGGACCGCAGTTCTACGCGGAGGAGTTGGCGGCGGGCAAACGGTTCGCGAACGCGCTGTCGGAGCCGACCGGCGGGAACCTCTTCCTGATGCCGCTCCAGCGGGCCGAACCGGTGGACGGCGGATTCGAACTGGACGGCGCGAAGCGGTTCGTGTCCGGGTGCGAGATCGCGGACCACTTCCTGGTCAATGCGCTGCTCGACGAGGGACCGGCGTTCTTCGGGGTGAGCCGGGACGACAGCATCGAGATGGTGTCGATCTGGGACTCGATGGGCCTGCGCGGCACCCGCAGCCAGTTGGTGAACTTCCGCAACACCCTGCTGCGTCACGAGAACCGATGCCGGATCGTCGACCCGACGGCGCCGAACATCATCGCGCTCGGCCTACCGTGGCTGTCGATCGGCATCGCCGAGGCCGCGCTCGACGCGGCGACCGACCATGCCCGCAAACGTGTCGTTCCGAGTACCGGCAAACCGGTCGGCGACATGCAATGGGTCCATTTCGACGCCGCCGACGCCCATGTGAGGCTCTTGGCGGCACGCACCCTCGCGGAACGATCCATGTGGCTCGCCGACCGGAACGCGCCCGGCGCCCTCGTCGCCGCCGTGGAAGCGAAGCTCTACGCCAACGAAGTGGCGAAATCGATCGCGGAGTTCGGGCTCCGGGTCGGCGGCGGCTCGGGCTTTCTGCGGTCCTCCCCGATCCAGCGACACTTCCGCGACGCCCAGGCGGGCGCACTGATGGCCTTCTCGGTCGAGGTCTGCCGAGACATGATCGGCAAAGGCCTCACCGGCGGCGAACAGCCCTGAAGCCGGCCGACTGCCGCCGCCCACCGCCGCTCCTCGCCGTGCCGTGCCGTGGCGGTCGGTGGCGGCGGTGGCCGTCGGGCGGTCGACTACGGCGACCAGCGTCCACCGCCGACGGCCCACGGCACGCACCAGACACCGGCGGCGACGAACAGCGCCCGACCGGGACAAATCTGGACGGGCATCTCGACGCCCGCGTTCGACACCCCGATCGCGTCTCGAACGCATGTTCGGCTGGATGGAGTATCGTGGCGGAATGTCGGATTGTCTCCAGGGTTCGCTCTTCGACCAGAGCGACGTCATCCGTGTCGGGCCGCCGCGCGGCCTGCGACGCACCATGCTGGGCGACGGCGCCTGGATCGACGAGCTGCCGGGCTGGGTTGCCGGCGCGGACGCGTTGTTCGCCGCGCTGGCCGAGAGCGTCCCGTGGCGGGCCGAGCGTCGGCGCATGTACGAACGGGTGGTCGACGTTCCTCGCCTGCTCGCCTACTACGGCGCTGCCGACGAGCTGCCCCACCCCGCCCTCGCCGAGGCGCGCGACCGGCTCTCCGAGCACTACGCGGCGGAACTCGGCGAGCCCTTCGTCAGCGCGGGGCTGTGCCTGTACCGCGACGGCCACGACAGCGTCGCCTGGCACGGCGACCGCAACGGCCGCGGAGCCCGCGAGAACACCATGGTCGCGATCGCGTCCGTCGGCACTCCGCGAGATCTCCTGCTCCGCCCGCGCGGTGGCGGTGAAACGGTACGGCGCCCACTCGGCCACGGTGACCTGATCGTCATGGGCGGCACCTGCCAGCGCACCTGGGAGCACGCGATCCCCAAGACGACCAGGGCGACAGGACCGCGGATCAGCATCCAGTTCCGGCCACGCGGCATCGGCTGAGCGGCGGCGACCCGGCCGCCACGGGCATCGAGCACCGCCTTTCGACCTCACCGTGCGGCGAGGTCGAAAGGCGGACGGGCCTACTGCTGTGGATGCTCGCCGGGTGTGCCGTCGGGGTGCGCGAGGGGAGTGGGGGAAAGGTCGCTGCTCTCCTCGCCGGGTTCCAGGAGTGTTCCGGCGGCGCCGACGATGAGCGGGTCGGGTACGCCGATCACCGCCTCGTCCTTGGCGGGGTAGTCCAGGCGCGTCAGCAGGCTGCGCATGGCTTCGAGCCGGCCGCGCCGTTTGTCGTTGGTCTTGACCACCGTCCACGGCGCGTGCTCGGTGTCGGTCGCCCGGAACATGTCGACCTTGGCCTTCGTGTAGTCGTCCCAGCGGTCCAGCGACCGGAGATCGACCGGGGAGAGCTTCCACTGGCGCACGGGGTCGACCTGGCGGATCGCAAAGCGTGTACGTTGCTCCGCCCGGGAGACGGAGAACCAGAATTTCACCAGCAGGATCCCGTCCTCCACGAGCATCCGCTCGAAATCCGGACACTGGGCGAGAAAGAGCCGGTGCTGCTCTTCGGTGCAGAATCCCATCACCGGTTCGACGCCGGCCCGGTTGTACCAGGACCGGTCGAAGAAGACGATCTCCCCGCCCGCGGGAAGATGCTCGACGTACCGCTGGAAGTACCACTGTGACGCTTCGCGCTCGGTGGGTGTGCCGAGGGCCACGACTTGAGCACCACGCGGGTTCAGGCGCTCGGTGAATCGCTGGATCGTGCCGCCCTTGCCTGCGGCGTCCCTGCCCTCGCAGATCACCACCAAGCGCTGTCCGGTCTCCTTGACCCACCGCTGGAGTTTCAGCAGTTCGATCTGAAGCACCCGCTTGGCACGCTCGTACTCCACCCGGCGGATCTTGCGCTCGTACGGAAAATTCTCCCGCCAGGTCTGAAGGGGCTGTCCCCTCGCATCCAGCAGCACGGGCTGCTCCGGCCTGCTGGAATCCACGGTCAGCCCCTTGAGCAACCGCGGCTCTGGGCCACTGTCGACGTCTCCGGTATTCACACACTGCGTGTGCCCGCCCGTCCCGCTCGTACGCGGGCCGGCCGGTCGGAGATGATGATGATGCTCGGCACGTCCGGGAGCGGGCCGTCGACCAGGAGGTCGACGTACGTCGGCGCCGGTGTTTCGGTATTCGGCGGCGGGACCCCGGCACACCCCTCACGGTTTCCGGCACGAAGGTCGCCCGCGCCGGTGGCGCCGCACGAGGCGGTCGATGACCGGGCCGCGCGGGGCAGGGCGACCCGGACGAACACTTCGAACCGGCGCCCGCCACGGGAAGTCGTCGTCCGCCGGATCCTCAGGTGCCCGGATCCGGTTGCACCGGCTCGGGCAAGTGGGCGCGGACCGCCTCCAGTTGGGCGGCGAACGCCAGGCCCAGAAAGAGCGCGATCGAGGTCAGGTAGGCCCACAGGATCAAGGACACGAACGCGCTGAGGGGGCCGTACACGGAGTCGAAGGAGCCGCTGAGCCGAATGTAGAGGCCGAGCAGCCACGACAGCAGCACCCACAACACCAGGTACACGGCCGCCCCGAACGCCAGCCAGGTAAACCCGGGTTGGCGGCGGCGCGGCGACCACCGGAAGACCGCGGACGCGGAGATCAGCGCGAGTGTGACGCCCACCGGCCAGCACAGGATGCCCCACACCGTGCGCTGCGTGTCGCTCCAGCCGTACACGTCGGCGGCGGCCCCGACGATGTCGCGGCCGGCCACGGTCAACAGCACGCCGAGGCCGATCGGGATGCCGACCACCACGGTCATCGCTGCGGCGCGGCCGTACTTGTGGAGGAACGGGCGATCACGCTCGACGCCGTAGATGCGGTTCGCGCCGCGCTCGATCTGGCTCATCGCGGTCGCGATGTTGACCAGCGAGAACACCAGTCCCAGGGAGAGCGCGACCGCGCTGCCCCCGCCCGCGTCGCGCAGCGTGTCCTGCACGACGGCCGAACTGGGGCCCGTCGACAGCCGGGCGAGCACCGCGGAGACGAACCGGCCGAATTTGTCGGTGTGCAGGACCCGAGAGAGTCCGACGACGGCGATCGCGAACGGCAGTACCGACAGCACCGCCTGGAGCGCGAGCGCGCGGGAGTGGGTGAACCCGTCCGCATAGCGAAAGCGAACGAACGCGTTCTTGACCAGTGTCCAGCCGCCGTACCGGCGCAATGTCAACCACGCCTCGTCGGCGGAGAGTTCCTCGCCCTTCATGTCCCGCGTCTGTGGAACTCGTTTCGCTGTGCCCATGCACCGCTTCTGCCCACCGGTCACGAATGCAGCACTCGGGAAGGGAGCGTGTCGGTTCGTGCACGCACCGTGCCGACGCGGTGGCGGATTCAGCGCATGATGTGGGCGCGCACGTGCTTGCCCGTGGCGTGCTGTTCCACGGTCCACCGGGTGGTGAGCAAGTCGAGCAGGCGCAGTCCGTAACCACCGTCGCCGTTCGCGGGACGCTGGAGTACGAGGAGGTCGCGGGCCCGATCCCCCACCCCGATCTCGACTCCGTCACAGGTGCGGGTCAGCGTCAACTCGGCCTGGCCGTAGGCATGGCGGATGACGTTGCCCACGAGTTCCGAGACGATCTGCACGACATCGTCCACGCGGTCCTCGGTCCATCCCCAGGCGCCGAGGACGTCTCGAACCGTGGCACGGACCTCGGCCAGGGTGCCGGGGGCGTTCGACACGGCCCAACTCCGGGTGGCGGCGGACGGGTCGGGCGGCGGGGTGGTCATGTCCTGGCTCCAGCCGCTCCTGGTGGTTGGGGTGGACGTCCGCAGTGTCGATCGACGTGCTTGTTCTTGTCGAACTCGGGTGAGTTCTTGAGCTGTTCCTTGCTGCACACGACGTGGACGACCTTGTTCTCCGGGTCGATGCTCGCGATCGTGCCCGCGGGGAGCAGGACGTGCTTGCCGAAGATCCACGCACCGGTGTCCACCACCAGGTGTGATATGTCGACGTCGTCGTTGTACTTGTCGACCTTGCCGATGTGGCCGTCGAAGGCGTCCACCTTGTAGCCGGTCAGGCTCGTGCCGGCGGTGTATCCGGACTCGGGACGGTGACCCCACACGCTGGGCCCGGTGCTCATGGAGACTCTCCTCGGTTCTCGACGAATCCCGCAGTGGGTGGCGGAGCACCATGTGGTCGGAACTCGTGGGATGCGATGGTTGGACGCTCCTCTGCCCCGCAGCCCCCACTCCATGCCTCGTTCGCATCCTCATCGGCCCGGGGCGCCGCCGAGACCCTCGGTGAAGGTCTCGGCCGACGCGGCGCCCACCCGCGAAAGCGATCGAGGCCGCTCTGTAACGCCCCTATCCCGGGTGGGGCTCGGCGTCCCCAGGATCCACCGTGCGGCGAGCCCGGACGGTGGCCGCATCACACCGGGTGGCGGGGTCGGTGCGGTCAGGGTCGGCCGAAGGTTGCCGCGGCGATCCTGGTCCGCGTGTCCTCCAGACGACGGGACTGCGCTTCGGCGCGGTTCAGGAGTTCGTCCAGTTCCTGTGCGGACAAGCGCCGGTCGTGGTCGGCCACGGCGCGCAGGCTCCGCCAGCACGACGCCTTGCCTTCGACGCCCATGCGCATGGTCTCGAGTTCGATGACGCTGCTCAGGGGCGAACGCCCGAGCAGTCGGCCGTTGGGTTTCAGCCTCGCCGCTCGTTCCGTGGCCCAGGCGAGGACGGCCTTCGCGGGTGGTGGCGCGATCCCCAGATCGCTCATGATCCGCTTCAGCGACTGGCGATCCTGGGCCACCTCGTCCGCGATGGCGGACAGCGCGGGCCCGTGCACCCGGCCCCTGTGGTTGCGTGCGATGCGGCGGGCGAGGCTTTCGCCACCGGTGGAGCCGGCGAAGTGGTCGCCCAGGTAGATGCGAAGCAGGCGCGCGGCGTCGGAGTCGTCCCCGGAGGACGGCTTCCCGGGGTGCTTGCGCCGCCGCGCCTGCTGGAAGGCCGTGGGTGGCGCCGGTCGAGAAGGTTGTCGCCGCGACGGGTCCGACATGGGGGGCTCCTTCCGGATGGGCTACATCGCCAGGCCCGGGTACCCGCTTGGAACGACTCGATACCCGGACCCATGGGTCGGGTGGAAGGGCCGGCACGTCCCTCCGGGCCGGGTCGGGTGGAAGGGCCGGCACGTCCCTCCGGGCCGGGCCGGCCGAGCCGCATGCGCGGGAAACCGGGCGCGGCCGCATGCGGCACGGCCCGGCGGGAGCGGCGACGCGTGCGCGCATCGTGTCCCGGGCTTCGCCCGAAGCGACGCCCGCTCCTTCGGTCGGGCGGGTGCCCTGCTCCGCCGCTTCCGGGGCCGCGCGGCCGGCGTCGGTGAACACCGTCGCCTCCCGCCAGGGTCCGCACCCGGAGCGAGGTCGGACTCGGCTCCGGGCGTCGGCGGTCGCCGAAGGCGGCGCGTGGGCGGCGGCCGGGGCTTGCGTCAAGCCCACGCTAGGGTTCGGTTCGATGGATGCTGGTCGACGGTCTGCGGCGGGCCTTCCCGTGTGCCGCGGGGCGGGCGCTGGTGGGGAGCGGCATGAGCGAACTGACGGCTGACGACCCGTCGCGGATCGGGCCGTTCCGGATCGAGCGGCGGCTCGGCCAAGGCGGCATGGGGCGGGTCTACCTCGGCCGGTCGCCGTCCGGTCGGGCGGTGGCGATCAAGGTCGTCCGGCCCGAACTCGCGGACGACGCGGACTTCCGGCGGCGATTCGCACGCGAGGTGGCCGCCGCCCGCGCGGTAGGCGGGGCGTTCACGGCCGCCGTGGTGGACGCAGCACCGGACGCGCCGAGTCCGTGGCTTGCCACGGTGTACGTCGACGGCATGTCGTTGTCCGAAGCGGTGGCGGCCCACGGCCCGTGGCCGAGCGCCGAGTCGCGGATGTTGGGCGCCGGGCTGGCCGAGGCCCTCGCCGCGATCCACGGGGTCGGGGTGATCCACCGCGACCTGAAGCCGTCGAACGTCATGCTGGCCCCGGCCGGGCCCGTGGTGATCGACTTCGGCATCTCGTTGGCGTCCGAGGCGAGCGCGCTCACCCATACCGGCAGCACGGTCGGCTCCCCCGGCTTCATGTCGCCCGAGCAGTGTGGCGGGCTCGCGATCGGACCGGCGTCGGACGTTTTCTCGCTCGGCGCGGTGTTGGTCTTCGCGGCACGCGGAGAGGGCCCGTTCGGCACCGGGCCCACACCCGCGCTGCTGTATCGCGTCGTGCACAACCCGCCCGCGCTCGACGGCGTACCCCCGGCGTTGCTCCCGTTGTTGTCCGCGTGCCTGGCCAAGTCGCCGGAGGACCGTCCGACGGCGGCCGAGGTGCTCACCGAACTGGCGGTCACGACCGTCCCGGGGTCGGGGAGGCGCCGGTGGCTGCCGGACGGTGTGGCGGAGGCGATCGCGGGTCGCGCCGAGACCGGGGACGGGGTCGATGCGGGAGCTGCGGCCTCCCCCGCCGCCACGCCGGATGCCGAGGGCGTGGCCCATACGGCACACCCGCCACACCCGCCACACGCGTCGGCCCCGGTCGGCCCGCCGGCAGACGACCAGCCCCTGCCACCGATCCCCCCGCCGCCGGTGACGGCGCCCCCGACACCGTTCGCGCCACCGCCGACGACGTCGGGTACACGGCGGCGCCCACGTCGGGTCCTCACGGCAGCGGTTGCGGCGATCGTGGTCACGGCCGCGGTCGTCGCGGCCCTGCTCGCCACGCGCGAGGACGGCCGCGACCACCGCAACGCGACCGGCACGGGCGCCGTTTCGCCGAAGCCCGTCGTCACGACCCCCGGCATCGGCGCTCCTCCGTCCGGCGGAACGGCACCAACCTCACCTTCCGCCACCAGCACAGGGGACGACACGTCGCGCGGCGCGCCCGACATGCGCCGGCTCACCCTCGGCCCTGCCGACAAGATGGACGTTCGCGTCCTCGCGCTCGGATCGGGCGCCGAGGTCAAGGCCGGGCAACGCGTCGAAGTGCGCTACACCGGCTTCTACTATGCGGACGGCGTGGTCTTCGATTCCACGTGGACCAGCGGCAGCACGTCCAGCTTCGCCATCGGCGTCGGGCAGTTGATCCAGGGCTGGGACGAGGGTCTGGTCGGCCAACGGGTGGGTAGCCGCGTGCAGTTGGTGATCCCACCCGGCAAGGCGTACGGCGCCGCGCCCCCGGGGGACATCCGGCCGAACGCGACCCTCGTGTTCGTCGTCGACCTGCTGGCCGCGACCTGATCGGTTCGAGTCCGCCCCGGAGGCGAACCGGGCGATCGACCCGGCCACACCGACGCTGGCGGTCACCGTGCTTCCGTCCGGAATCCGCGAGGACCGGCCGCTCCCGTCGACCCACACCATCCCCGAGGAGCGCCGAGTCCTGTTTCGCACCCCACCTGCGAGCGGACCGACCCGGCGCCTCCGGCAGCGGGGCAACAGGCGCCCACCATCCGGCAGTAGCGCCACCGGCCACGGCACCGACCCCACGCGGAAGGAGAGTTCGCACGGGGTCGATGCGGTAACCCTCGCGTCGCCGGGTTCGCGGACGGACGGGACGCGGGCCGCGCGGCCGATGTTGTCACTCGGTGTTCAGGTATGGAGGCGGCGGCAGAACCACGCCTGGAGTAGATCGGTGAAGATGCCGATGGGGTCGTCCCACCCGCCTTCGCTCCAGTCGCCGTTGACGTTGACGGTGAACATGCGTTCGCCATCGCGAGCGCCATAGGTGTAGGACCACGATCCGAAGAGCGCGCCGCCCATGCCCCAGACCGTTTCACCGCAGGGCAGTCTCACCGAGGAAACGCCGAGGCCGTAGGCGGAGTCGGAGATCCAGTCGCGGGTGGGCACGGTCTCGAACATGTCGCGTTGTCGGTCCGCCGGGAGTATCCGGCCTCCCAGCAGGGCACCGAAGAATCGGTTGAGGTCACCGGCGGTGGAGATCATGCCGCCGGCTGCCCAGAACATCGATGCGTCGAACTCGGTCGCGTCGTGAACCGGCGCGCCGGGGTCGGTCCGGAAGAGCTTCGTGTAGTGCCGGGAGTGCGTCCCGTGGATCGTCGGGTCGCTGCCGCGTGGCAGATACGTGCCGGCCAGACCGAGCGGGCGGGCAATCCGCTCCGTGATCTCCTCGGCAAGCGTGCGGCCGGTGGCCCGTTCGATGATCATGCCCGCCAGGATGTAGTTGGTGTTCGAGTACGCCCAGCCCGAGCCCGGGGCGAAGGTGGGCGGATGGGATGCGGCGATCCGCACGAGTGACTCGGGAGTGTGTGTCTCGGAACGGTTCAGCGCTTCCTGGTCATCGGTGTAGTTGAAGATCCCGCTGGTGTGGTTGAGCAACATCCTGATGCTCACCCCGGCACCGTCGTGGCGCAGGCCGTGATCCACGCCGGGCAGCCACCGTTCCGCGGTGTCGTCCAGGCTGAGCCGGCCTTCGGCCGCCAGTTGCAGCACGACGGTGGCCACGAACGTCTTGCTGATGCTGCCGATGCGGAATCGGTCCTGCCGTGAGCGCGTGCGGCCGGTTCGGGTGTCGGCCACTCCCGCGGTCCCGAACCACTGCCGGTCGCCGTCGCGGACCTCGGCGAGAATGCCGGGAAGGCCACCGCGAGTCACGGCTTGCCGAAGCAGGAGCCGGATCGCCTCGTAGCCCTCGGCCTCCGATGCCGACGCGGCCTCGGATACGGCGCCCACATCCGTGGCCGGTTCGGCGTCCGGTCCGCTGCCATCCGTACGAGCGGTGTGTCGGTGCATTCATTCTCCTTGTCGCGCGCAACGCGAAGATGGCCGCCCGGCCCTCTCCACGGCGTGATTTCGTCGGCCCACCGACCCGTTGACTCCGGCCCCCGGGCGCACCGGCTTCTACCCCAGGCTTGGGCCCAGCGCCCGTGCGATCCGTCGCGTACGCCCACAGGGCTCTGCGCACATCCCGGCCAGGGCACGCCCGCGAGGCGGGTCGGCCGGGTCGGCTGCTTTCGGTGCTCAGCGGTCCCGGCTGTCGAGCGTCTGCCGCGCGTGGTCCGCCAGTTCGGCCCGATCGACACCGGCCAAGGCGAGAGCGCGCGGCACGGTGCCGATGCGAGCCTGCAGGATCCCGAGGAGCAGATGTGTCGACCGCAGGTCCTTCTTGCGCGCGAGGGCGAAGCTCCGCTCCAGTGCGAGTCTGGCGGACGCGCCCATCCTGGGCTGCTCGCGAGCGCGGCTCGGCCCGGGAAGGTCATAGGCCGCCGGAGACACTCCGATCATGCTCAGGCTGTGCTCGAACTCCCGGTCCAGTGCCTCGCGGACAGCAACGCGATCGAGCCCGGCCGAGGCCAGGACCTGCTGTGCGGTGGACCCCTGATCGGCGGCGATCGACATCAGGAGATGGTGCGCGTCGATCGTCGCCGACCCGTCCTCGTGGGCTTCGTGCGTCGCCCGCACGATGACCGCGTGCAGGTACTTGTCAAACGCGCTCATCGCCGCGTCTCCTCAGCTTGACTCCGGCGGCGATGAGCCGCTTGGCGTGCTTCTTGTGGACGGCCTGGCGGGTGATACCGAGCGCCTCGGATACCTGCGGCCAACCCCAGCCCGCTCGCATGGCCTGCTCGACGGCGGCGTCCTCCAGTTGATCGGCGAGGCGCCGCAACGCCACGACAGCCGCCAGGCTGTCGGCGGGCTCCGGTGGAAGGGGATTCTTGGCGGCCGACATACAAGCAACTGTAGTTGACTAATGGAGATAGTCAACCCGAGTTGCCAAAGACCGGGACGGGCCGGGTCGCCATCGATTCCTCGCGGCCCCGATCATCCGCACACTCCCGCCCCACCGCGGCCGGGATCTCCTGGTGGCGCGGCGCCGGGGCCTGGTGATACACCCGAACCTGCGGCCGGCCGGAAGGTGCCGCGGCCGATCCGACCCGGCGTCGGGTGCCGGAGCGTCTCGACCCGGGCCCCGATCGAGAGACGAGACAACCATGCAGATCGCTGTCACAACCCCGACCGGCAACGTCGGCCGTCACGTCGTGGCGACGTTGCTTCGCGCCGGAATCCGGCCGCGCGTGCTGCTGCGCGAGCCCGACCGACTGGCTCCCGACATCCGGGAGGAGGTGGACGCGGTGCGGGTCGACCAATACGACGCCGACGCCGTGGTGGCCGCCACCAAGGCTGTCGACGCACTGTTCTGGGTGGACCCGACCACCGGCGGCGAGGACCCCCTCGCCGACTACGCCCGCGCCACCGAAAGCGTGGTCCGCGCCGTCACCGCCAACCGGATCGGCCGCGTCGTCTTCCAAAGCAGCGTCGGCGCCGAGAAGCGGCACGGCGCCGGCGAGATCGACGGCCTGGCACACACCGAAACCGCCCT
Source organism: Embleya sp. NPDC127516 (assembly GCF_044765325.1). Taxonomy (NCBI): domain Bacteria; kingdom Bacillati; phylum Actinomycetota; class Actinomycetes; order Kitasatosporales; family Streptomycetaceae; genus Embleya; species Embleya sp. NPDC127516. The sequence goes on from NZ_JBIWJT010000009.1 coordinate 14,824, forward strand.
GGACGACACCGGCGTCGACGTCACCCACCTGCGCTGCGGCTACTTCTTCACCAACCTCGAACTCCAACTCGACGCCCTGCGAGCCGGCCTCCTCCAGGTGATCCTTCCGCTCGACCGGCCGATGGCCTGGGTGGCGCCGCGCGACATCGCCGAAGTCGCCGCCACCCGCCTGCTCTCCCCCGACTGGTCCGGACGCCACGTACAGGCCGTGCACGGACCCACCGACCTCACCTGGCGACAGGTCGCCGAAATCCTCACCGCCGCCACCGGCCGCCGGATCGACGTCGAACGCGTCACCGACGACGCCATGCGCGACCTGCTCCACCGGGCCGGGATGACCGACGCACTGGTCGAGGCGGTGCTCGGCATGTCGACCGGCCTGCGGAAGAACTTCGAGCCCGAACAACCGCGCACCGTGCGGACCACCACCCCGACCACGCTCGCCGCCTGGGCCCACGACCATCTCAAACACCGGATCGACGAAACCGCCGATGCCCCGGCCGACCCGGCGGCTCTCCGCCCGGCCGCCCGAGGCGGGGAGGACCCGGGGCGGTAACGCCTGGGGGTGTCGGATCCGTTCGCTACGGAGTGGACATGGCTTCCGGGACGGCCTTCGTGCCCCGGACGTCACCCGATCCGGTCGCACGGGGGCCGTAGGCCCGGCGTGCCCCGTACGCGACGAGCACGACCGCGAGGCTGCCCAGGCTGGTGAACAGTTGCGTGCGCTGGTCGTCGATGACCGCCATGGCCACGAGCACCGCGACGAAGCCCGCCATCACGATCCAGGTGAGGTAGGGGAACAGCCACATCTTCAGGGCCAGTCGCTCCGGGGCCTCGCGCTCCAGCCGCCGGCGCATGCGCAGTTGCGAGGCGCCGATCATGACGTACATGAAGATGGCGATCGCGCCGGAGGAGTTGACCAGGTACGTGAACACGGTGTCCGGCGACAGGTACGCGAGCACCACCGAGACCCAGCCGACGACCGTGCCCGCCAGGATCGCCCGGACCGGGACGTTGCGCTTGCTGGTCTTGACCGACCACTTGGGGGCGTCCCCGTGCGAGGCCAGCGCGAAGAGCATGCGCGAGGACACGTACACCGACGAGTTGAGCACGCTGAGCACCGCGGTGAGGATCACGACGTCCATCACGGTGCCCGCGCCGGGCAGGCCGATGATGTCCCACGCGGCGACGTACGGGCTCGCCAGCACCTCGGCGCCGTCCCACGGGACGATCGTGACGACGAGGAAGATCGAGCCGACGTAGAACAGGATGATCCGCCAGATGATGCCGGTCGTGGCCCGCGCCACCGAGCGCTCGGGTTCCTTGCTTTCGGCGGCGGCGATCGTGACGATCTCGGCGCCGCCGAAGGCGAAGATGACCACGACGATGGCGGAGAAGATCGACGTGAAGCCGTTCGGCGCGAAGCCACCGTGCGAGGTGAGGTTGGAGAAGTCGAGCGAACTGCCCGGCCACGCGCCGAACACATGTAGGCCGCCGACCACGAGGAACGCGATGATCGCGGCGACCTTGACCGAGGAGAACCAGAACTCGAACTCGCCGAAGGACTTCACCGACAGCAGATTCGTCGCGGTCATCACCGCCATCAGCGCCATCGCCAGCACCCACAGGGGCAGGTCGAGCCAGGCGTGCAGGATCGCGGCGCCCGCGACCGCCTCCACGGCCACGATGATCACGTAGTAGTACCAATACAGCCAGCCGATCGTGAAACCCGCCCAGGGGCCGATGGCGCTGCGCGCGTAGTCCGAGAACGAACCCGAGGACGGTCTCGCGACGACCATCTCGCCGAGCATGCGCATCGTGCACAACACCAGCGCGCCGGCGAGACAGTAGGACACGATCGCGGCCGGCCCGGCGGTCTTGATGACGCTGCCGCTGCCGACGAAGAGACCGGCCCCGATCGCCCCGCCGATCGCGATCATCGCCATGTGCCGATTGCGGAGCGAGCGGCTGAGTTGGGGTTGTTCGGTCGGGGGTGTGTGCTGCGACATGGAGACTCCTGCGAAGCGGGGAACGGTGGAGGCAGCGGGAAACAACGGCGTGAGGGTGCGGCGGTGAGCCGGTACGGAAGCCCGATCGGCGGCGGAGGCGGGACCGGTCAGGTCCAGTCGCCCTCGCGGCCGGCGCCGATCACCCAGGTCAGTGCCCGGAACCGGCGCAACGCCTCGCGGGCGTCGGGGGCTTGCAGGCGGACGGTGCGCGGGCCGACGACGTCGACCCCGCCCATCGCGCTCGCGCGTTCGGCGAGGTAGGGGCTGTCCACGTCCACCTCGACCAGATGTGCGGCGGGCGTCGCGGTGGGCCGATCCGGCGGGCCCGCCAGCGCGGCGGCGGCCTCGCGGCGGATGTCGGTCGCCGTCGCGGCCGGTGTGCGGCAGATCGCCGCGTGGCGGGAGATCGCCGTCTTGACCGTGACCGTGCGGCAGCCCGGCGCGTACCGTTCGGCCTCGGCGCAGGTCAGGTCGTCACCGGTGACCAGCACCACCGGGACGCCGGCCTCCGCGGCGACGAGTGCGTTGAAGCTTCCCTCGTCGACGGGGCGTCCGTCGACACGTACGGCGAGCACGCTGTGCGAGAGGTAGGTGTGCGCGAGTACGCCGGCCTCGCCCGCACCGGTGTGGTAGCCGACGAACGCCAGCGCGTCCACGTCGAGTTCGAGTCCTTGCAGCATGCCCAGCGGTTTGTTGCGGCCGACGATGAGCACCGCGCGCGGGTCGAGTTCCTCCAGGAGCACGTTGTCCATGCCGCAGTGCGCGTCGTTGACGATCACCTCGTCCGCGCCGCCGTCCAGGAATCCGGCCACGGCCGCGTTGACGTCGCCGGTGAGCAGGCGTCGGAAGCGTTCGTAGCGCGGGTTGCCGGCGCTCACGTCGGCGGGCAGCACCGTGCCGGTGGCGCCCTCCATGTCGGCGGAGATCAGGACGCGGGTCATACCGCAACCTCCTCGGGGTCGGGACAGTCGTGCTCGGACCGGTTCCCCGAGGAAGTCGTGGACACCAGGTCCACCAGGGCGTGCACGTGTGCCGCGCCGCTCTCCTGGACCACTTCGCGAACGGTCTGCGCCTCGCGGACGGTGGCCAGGCGCACCTCGTCGTCGACGACGCGGTAGCCGTACACCGCCGGTCGGGGCAGCGAGTTGTAGGCGAAGTGGGACGAGAAGTAGTAGGCGCCGGTGTCGTACAGCGCGACGACGTCGCCCGGTTCGAGCAGTGGCAGGGCGCGGCCGACGGCGGTCAGGTCGCCGGCGAAGCAGCACGGCCCCGCGACGTCCTGGATCTCCTCCGGCGCGGTCTTGGGCCGGCCGTGCGCGTCGAACGCGCCCACGCGCAGCGGCCACGCCTGGGGCATGAACACCGTGCGGGTGGCCACCTGGGCGCCCGCGTGGGTGATCGCGATCCGTCGGCCGCCCGCGCTCTTGGTGTACTCCACGAGCGAGGCGATCGTGCCGTTCTTGGCGAGCAGCGAGCGGCCGAACTCGGTGACCAACCGGTAGCGGCCGTCCAGGAGTTCGGGTACGGCCGCGCGCAGTTCGGCGACGTAGTCGGCGAAGGTCGGGTCGTCCTCGTCGCCGGCGAAGTTCACCGGCAGGCCGCCGCCGATGTCCAGGCCGGTGATCTGTCGGCGGCCCAGGACGGAGTTGATGTGCTCGGCCAATTCGTAGGTCGCGCGCAGGCCGGCGGCGATCAGCGACAGGGGGCAGCCCTGGGAGCCGACGTGCGCGTGCAGCCGGTTCAGCCACGGTCGGCGGGCGAACGCCTCGACCACGGCGTCGACGGCCCCCGGGTCGCGCAGGGCGATGCCGAACTTGGACGTGGTGGTCGCGGTGCTCATCGCACCGATCGTGCCGGCGCCGACCTGCGGGTTGATCCGGATCCCGATCGGTCCCGCGGCCGGGCGCTCGGCCACGATCGCGTCGATGCGGGCCAGTTCCTGGAAGTTGTCGACGTTGACGGCGATGCCGTGCGCGAGGGCGTACCGCAACTCCTCGACCGTCTTGGCGGGGCTGTCCAGGACGAGCCGATCGGGAGTGAACCCGGCCGCGAGGGCCTGCTCCAGTTCGCCCGGCGAGGCGACCTCGCAGCCCATCCCCGCGTCGGCGAGCAGGCGCAGGACCGGGACCAGGCCGCACGCCTTGGCGGCGAACGTGTGCAGCACGGGCGCGTCGCCGAACGCAGCCGACAGCGCGCCGACCGACGCCCGGATGCCGTCCACGTCCAGCAGTCCCACCAGGGGCTGCTCGGGGCCCAGCAGGCCCTGCTCGACGACTCGGGCCAGGGCCGCCTGTCGGGCCGATCGACGCCGTCGGGCCGCTGCGGAAGTCACGTCCACCACACCTCGAAGATCTCAAGTGTTCGCGACCCGTTCGAGTCGCATGCACAGCTTGGATCCGGGCGTGGGCGGGCGTCAGCGTCCGGCCCGACCAAAGGAGGACGCATCGGTTGTTTGCCTCAACAGGAAAATGATCATGAAAATGGTCGCCGGCCCCCGCGGCTCACCCGTGCTCGCGGTGGGCCAGGCGCAGTCCGATGTCGGCGAGCAGTCGGCCCGTCGGGTCGTCCAGGTCGACGCCGAAGAGCTCCTTGGCCCGGCGCAGCCGATAGCGCAGGGTGTTCGGGTGCACGCTGAGCCCGCGCGCGGCGGCCACGGTGTCGCCGAAGGCGCCCAGGTAGGCGCCGACCGACGCGGAGTACCCCGATCCGTGCAGACGGTCGTGCTCGACCATCGCGTACACCGGTCCGGCCATCGGCCACAGCGGCTCGACCCGGTCCAGCAAGCGCACCAGGGCCGCCTCCGACACCACGTCGGCCGACAGCGCCGACGCCGACGCGGACACCCCGGCCGCCGACGCCCGCTCGCGCAGCACCCGCACCACGATCTCGGCCTCCTCGCGCGCGTCGGGCAACTCGGCCGGCCGACCCGCGATGGGACCGACACCGGCGAAGACCACGGTGCCCGGTACCGACCGGGCCGTGGCGACCAGGTCGCGCGCCGGGTCCGCGTGCGCCTCGCCCGCCGGCGTCAGCACGAACAACCGTCGACCGGCCCGCGCGGTCACACACCCCGGACGAAGCGCCGCCGCCTGCAACGCGAGTACGTCGAGCACCCGCTGCTCGGCGGGCGTGGGCGCGTCGGACGCGGACTCCGTCGTGGGGTTCTCGTACGCCTCGACCACGATCACCGCGTACGGCCGGTCCGGGCGCACCCCCACCGTCCGGGCCGCCCGGTCGGCACCCGCGCCGCCGCTCAGCAACGTGTGCACCGCCTCCTCCCGACGGCGTGCCGCCTCGCGACCGCGGGTCTCGTGGTGCACCAGGTGCGGCAGGGCCGCCCGGGCGGCGGTGCGCAACGCCGCCACCGCGTCCGGCGCGAGCGGGTGCCCGTCCGCCGCGGCCCAGATCGACCCGAGCACCTCGCCGCCGTCGCGCACCGCGATCGCCAACCGCTCCGCGTAGCGGTCGTCGGCGGGCAGCCGGACCACGTCGTCGGTGCCCCACAGGGTGCGGAAGAAGCCGCTCTCGCGCAGTTCGGCCACCCGCCAGCGGGGCACCTCCTGGTTCAGGATGGTCGCCCGGCGCATGGGATCCGGCTCGTGGTCCATCCGGGAGTAGGCCAGCACCCGCGACTGCGGATCCTCGATCGTGATCGCGCCGCCCACCAGGTCGGCGACCGTGTTGGCCAGGCCCGACAGGTCGCCCGGGCGCAGGCTGTCGACCGCGGCGAGTTCGGACGGGCTGCTCTGCGCACAGGCGTTGCGCAACAGGCCGAGCACGTCGGTCCAGCCACGTCCGGGCTGCCGGGTGAGCAGGGCGATCCCGCCGTCTTCGGCCGCCTCGACCGCGGCGGGATCCGCGCCGGTCGCGCCGCGCCGGATCACCAACACGCTCGCCCCCGCGCGCCGGGCCGCGCGCACGGCCTCGACCGCACCGGGCCCGCGCGGCTCCACGCCGACCGCGAGGAGGATCATCCCGGTGAGCGTCGACTCGTCGGCGTCCTCGTCGCCGAGGTCGTAGAGGGTGACCCCGTTCACCGGCACCTCGGTCCCGCGCGGCGCGACCACGACGTCGAGGATCCCGGGGTCGATCAGATCCAGCACCCGCGCCAGCGTCGTCGCGGCGCGACGGCCGGAGGATTCACGCTCGCTCATACGTCCATGATCGCGTGCGTGTCGACGCACCGGTGGGACCGGCACCGCTCCCCCCGCGTCCTCGCCCGCCCCGTCAGGCGTCCCGGCCACCTCGCCGGGGTTCACCACGGACGGGTCGGACGCCGGCGAAGCGGACGATCGTCGGAGCGAACGCGTCGATGCCCGCGCGGGCGAGCCGGCCGGCCGATGCCGGCCCCGCCCCGGGCCGGGCCGGGCCGGGCCGGGCCGGGCCGGGCCGGGATCCGCCTGGGGACGGGGACGGGGCCACGCGCCGCCGTGCGCCCGTCCGGTGGCGCGCGGGCTTCGCCGGTACGACGGCCCGGCGAGACGAGCGTCGTTCCGGCGCGGTACAACGGTGGGATCCGATGTCGAGAACTGGGCCCATTGCCGCACGGGGGAGCCGAGACGGGTGGTCGGCACGCGATGTCCCATGCCTGAACCGACGTTCACCCCGGGGGGAACCCATGGCCGCCGATTTCGAACTTCGCTCCGGGGATTCCTCACCGCACGACGCGCGGCGGTCACCGGCAAGAGGTCCACGCTCGATCACGCTCACGGGCGTCGGCGCCGCGGCCGCCGCGCGCCGGGCCGCACGGGAGTTCCTCGCCCAAAGCCCCGGGGCCGCTCCCGGCCTGGCGGACACCGTGGAGCTGGTCGTCAGCGAACTCGTGACCAACGCGATACGTCACGCGACCGGGCCGTGTCGACTCGAACTCGCCCATGTCGACCGCGGTGTGCGGGTGTCCGTCCACGACGACGCACACGCGGCACCCACTCCCCGGGACCACGGTCCCCTCCGCGTCGGCGGACACGGCCTGGAACTCGTACGCGCCCTCAGCACCGACCTCGTCGTGACCGCCACCGCCACCGGCAAGACCGTCACCGCCCACATCCGCGCCCCCGACACCCCGCCACCCGGGTGAGTCGCCGGGGCGGCTAGCCGGTCCTGCGCAGCAACAGGAGGGCGATGTCGTCGCGTTCGTCGCCTTGAAGCGCGGACAGGAGGTGGTCGGCGAGGGCTGCCAGGTCGGTTCGGGGTGTGGTCTCCCGAACGGTCTCGGCCCGCAGCCGCTCCATGCCTTCGTCGAGGTCGCTGCCGCGCTCCTCGACGAGTCCGTCCGTGTACAGGAGCAGGGTCGCCTTCTCGGGCAGTTCGAACCGGGTGGTTCCGGGTCTGGGCAGCTCGAGGCCGAGCAGGGGGCCGCCGGCCACGAGGTAGTGCGCGTGACCGTCCTCGGTCAGTACCAGGGGTGGCAGGTGGCCGGCGTTGGCGAGGTCGATCACGCCCGTGCGGGGGTCGAACATCAGGACGCACACCGTCGCGGTCTCGTAGCGGTGGTAGCGCGTCAACATGGTGTTGAGGCGTTCCAGGATCGCGTCGGGCTCGTGTCCGTCGCTCGCGTAGGCGCGCAGGCCGTGGCGTAGTTCGCCCATGATGGTCGCCGCGTGCAGGGAGTGGCCCGCGACGTCGCCGATGGCCACGAGCAGGCGGTCCTCGATGGCGACGGCTTCGTAGAAATCGCCGCCGATCTCGGCTTCGTCGGACGCGGGACGATAGCGCACCGCGATGTCCACGAGGTCGGATACGGGGAGCACGGACGGCAGGAAGGAACGTTGCAGGTCCAGGGCCAGCGCGTGTTCCCGGGCGTAGGAGCGAAACGCCTCGACGGCGAGGGCTCCGGTGCGGGCGAGTTCGCGCAGCGCCCGCCTCTCCTCGGGGTGTCGGGCGGCGTCCGCCGGGACGGCGAGGGCGGTCGGTGGGCGGGCGGTCTTCGTTCGGCACATCGACAGGTGGACCGGGCCCGAGGCGAGGCTGTCCGGGAGTGTGCGCAACCACTCCTCGGCAGTGATCTCCACCGATGTCGAACCCGTTGCCTCACCGAGGTCCGTGAAGCGTGACAGGGCGTCGAACAGGGCGGGGGGAACGTTTGCCTGCTTCGGCTCGACGCCGTACTCGCCGATCACGGTGCGCCGGGCGCTGTCGCCCGGCCCGTCTATGTAGGAGGCCGCCGGCGCTCGGCTGATCAGGGAGGCTCCCGTCGCGATGGCGTTGCCGAGTTCCTCCAGGGTGCCGGCGGCGTTGACGAGCATGGTCGCGCGGGCGAGCTCGGACAGGACGGAGACCCGGTGTTCGGCACGGCGTCGGGCACGCGAGTAGCGCAGCGCGGCCTGGAGGGTGGCCAGCAGTACTTCGGGTTCGATCGGGTCGATGAGGTAGGCGTCCGCACCTCGATACAGGCCCTGGGCGCGGTCGCTGACAGTGATCGCGGAGGCGGAGACGTGCACGACCGGCATGGAGGCTGTGCGGACGTCGGACTTCAGGCGTTCGCACACCTCGAAACCGCTCGTGTCCGGCAGCCGCACATCGACGATGGCCACATCCACGGGATCGCCGTGGTCGGCCGCACCGAAGGCCACATCCAGCGCCTGGGCACCCGTCTCGGCTTCGAGGACACGGTGTCCGGCGCGCCGTAGCCAACTGCCGATGATGTAACGCTTGGTCTCGGTGTCGTCGACGACCAGGACGGTGGCGGGGCCGTCGTCGAGCATGGGGTCGTGCTCCGTCGCGGCGCCTGGTTCGAGGGCTCGGGTCACGTGCCGTCTCCGTCTCCGTCTCCGTCATCGGCCCGCGGCGCGGTGAGGGTGTCGGCGATTCGTTCGGCGGTCAGGTCACTCTTGGACAGGATGTTCGCGACGGCGGCCTGTGCCGGCAGTACCGACCGGTCGAGGGAGGTCACCACGACGACCGGTACCCGCGACAGCGTGTCGTGCGTCGCCAGTCGCCGCAGGACCTCGAATCCGTCCGGGTCGGGCATGTGGAGGTCGAGGAAGATCACGTCGGGCGGGTCCTCGGCGGCCAGCGCGAGTCCGCGGGTTCCGTCGGCCGCCTCGGTCAGTCGGGCGACAAGTCCCTGGGTCAAGCCGCGGAACAACTCCCGGAAGGCGGGGTCGTCGTCGATCAGGAGGGCATGTTCGGCTCGGGTCGGGGCGGTGGTGCCGTGCAGCGGAAGACGGATCACGGCGGTGGTTCCGACCTGCGGAGTGCTCTCCAGGGTCAGGGTGCCGCCGAGCAGGCGGGTGAGACTGCGGGCGTACGGCAGGCCGAGGCCGGTGCCGGCGGCCCGCGCCTGCAAGGGCCCGGGAATCTGGTAGAACTCCTCGAAGACTCGCGAGGCGTGCTCGGCGGTGATGCCGATGCCGGTGTCGCGGACGGTCAACACCAATCGGTTCGCAAGCGCGTCGTGCTCGGCGATGAGCACGACCTCGCCGCGCGGGGTGAACTTCAGGGCGTTGGACAGCAGATTGCGCAGGACACGTGTGAGGATGACCTCGTCGGTGACCACGGCGGGCGGTCGGCCGTCGGCGTCGACGCGGAACGTCACACCCGGCGCCGCCATCGGGCGCATCACGCCGTGCACGTGGGTGAGCAGTTCGACCAGGTCCACCGGGGCCAGTGAGGGCTCCATGCGACCCGACTCGGCCTTGGCGATGTCGAGCAGTTCGTTCACCAGGGTCAACAACGTGGCACCGGACGAGGCGATCAGCCGCGTCTGACGGTGTTGTTCCTCGGTGAGCGGGTCGCCGGCCGGATCCAGGAGCAGTCGGGCGAGGCCGATCACGGAGTTGACCGGGGTGCGCAGCTCGTGGCTGACGTTGGCCCAGAACCGGGTGCGGGTCTCCGCGATCTCGCGCAACTGGCGGGTCTTGTCCTCCAGTTCGGCGTACAGCGCGACCACGCCGGTATTGGTCTCCGCGAGTTCCTGGGACAGTTCCGCGTACAGCGCGAGCACGCCCTGGTTGGTCTCCTCCAGTTCGCCGTTGAGGCGCAGCAGGTCCTCCTGGCGGGCCTGGAGGTCGTCCAGCGCGCTCACCAATTCCTGGTTCTGCGAGCGCAGTTCCTCCAGCGCCCCGCGCGGACTCGCGGCGGCGACCGCAGCCCGTGCCCTCTCCACGTCACCGGGGCGGAAGTCGCCCAGGCGCTTGCGTACGACGATGCGACCGTCGAGGCGTTCGACGCGTTCCACCAGCCGTTCCGCGGCACCCGCCGTCGGCAACGGCGCGTTCGGGCTGTCGGGACTCGGCGTCTCCCAGGTGATCTCCACCACCAGCGAAGGGGCGACGCCGTCGAGTTCGACGCCGAAGTCCACAACGGCCGGACCGACGGCGTCGATGAGTTCGCGGCCGATCTCGCTGAGGGCGGTGGCCACCCGAACGCGATCCTGTCGCCCCAGGCCGACAGCCTCGGCGACATCGCGCGCGAGTTGGCGCACGACGAAGACGTCGTTGGCGTCGACGAGTGGACAGCGGATGAGCGTGGTCAACGTCGGCTGCCACTCGTACCGTGCGTCGTCCACCATCAGCCGGACCGGCGTGGTGCTCGCGCCACCACGACGCAGGCGTCGTCGGAACGGGTGCCCGCGTCCCGCAGGAGCGTCGCCGCCACCACGAGCGGGGTGTGCGACGTCAGGCCGGGGGCGTCGGGGACGCGTCCTCGGTCGGTCAGGCCGTCGGAGTGCAGGACGACCATCGCGCCGTCCGGCAGGTCGTACTCGAACACCCGCCGGGTGCGGGCGTGTTGGCCGGCGATGCCGGGCAGGGGCGTCATGCCTCTGCGGCCGAAGTCGCCGAGGATCGTGCCGGAGACGTTGCCGATGCCGCAGAAACGCACGACACCGGGTGCGAGTTGGGCGATCGAGACCGCGCCGCCTCGGGTGCCGGCCATCGCACGGTGCAGTCGATCGGCGTGCGCGTCCGGTCGCCCCGCGGGAGCGGCCACGAAGGCGTTCACCGCCACTTCCGAGGCACGCGCGGCCAGCGGACCGTGGCCCAGGCCGTCGCACAGCATGACGGTGGTCACCCCGTCGTCGACACGCACCGCGTACGCGTCGCCGCACACCGTCTCGCCGGCGATCGCCCGCGTCAGCCCGCTCACCTCGTCCAGCGGCACCCCGCGCGCCCCCTCGGCCCGAAACCGCAACGCCAGCGTGACTCCGCGACCGGGCACCGAGTACAGGTCGGCGTCGTCGGCCAGGCGCAGGATGCCGCCCAGGCCGATCCCCAGGGTTCCGCGGCTGGAGTTGCCGTCCAGGCTCGCCCACGCCACGTCGGAGATCCCGGGGCCGCTGTCGGCGGCCACCAACTCGACCGCGACGGACTCGCCCACGGATACCGACCGGAGCAGCAGCGCGCCGTCGTCGGCGTGTCTGTGCAGGTTCGTGGCGGTCTCCTGGGTGGCGATCCCGATCTCCTCGGAACGCACGGCTCCGAACCCCACTCGGAGCGCGAGCGCGACGGCGGCTCGCCGTACCGCCCCCGGCATGCTCGGCTCGCCGTGGCGGAACCAGGTCGGGTCCGTCGCGAACGCGGGCCTGAAGGACGCGGGGCCTTCGTTGCTCGTGGGTTCGCCGACGCCGGGCGTCATCGGGACCACTTGACGATCTCCACCTCGGTACCGGTCCCCACTTCGGTGTCGATCCGGAACTGGTCGACGAGGCGGCGTGAACCGCTGAGCCCCAGACCCATACCGTCACCACTGGTCCAGCCGTCCGTCAACGCCTGGTCGAGGTCGGGGATCCCGGGCCCCTCGTCGACGAAGCGCACGCGCACCCCGCGCCGCCGGCCCTCGGCCACGAGGTGCATGTGCGCTGTTCCTCCGCCGCCGTGGATGAGCGTGTTTCGGGCGATCTCACTGGCCGCCGTGACCAGTTTGGTCTGGTCGACCAGGGACAGGCCGATGCGTTGCGCCAAGTCCCGCACGGCCTGACGTGCCCGTACCACGTCGTCGTTGCCGCGGATGGGCAGGGACAGGACGTCCGAGTCCCCGCCCGCCGGGCCCGCGATCGGCGCGGTCATCCGCCGGACACGTCGAACGAGAGGTCACCGTGCCGGTCCGTCCGTCGACGGGCCAGGAGCGCCAAACCCTTCTCCAAGTCGAGCGCGGTGTGCACCCCGCCCATCGACAGCCCCAGTTCCACCAGCGTGATCGCGACCGCGGGTCGCATGCCCACCACCACGGTCTCCGCGTCGAGCATGCGCGAGACGGCCGCGATCGTGGCGAACATGCGGCCGATGAAGGAATCCACGATCTCGACGGCGGAGATGTCGATCGCCACTCCGTGCGCCCCGGTCCGCACGATGCGTTCCGAAAGGTCCTCCTGGAGCGCGAGCACGCTCTCGTCCTGCAGGTCGATCTGGATCGACACCAACAGGACGTCACCGATCTTCAGGATCGGCACACGTTCCATCACGACCTCCCCGCATGCGGCCGGGGCACCGCGATCCCGCTCCGGCGCAAGGCATGCGACAAAGCGTCCGCGAGGGTCGCCTTGGTCGTGATGTCCCCGAACTCGATACCGAGAGCGACGATGGTCTGCGCTATTTGCGGGCTGATGCCCGATATGGTGCATTCCGCGCCCATCAGGCGTGCGGCCACGATGGTCTTCAACAGGTGTTGGGCGACCTGGGTGTCGACGGCCGGAACACCGGTGATGTCGATGATCGCCTGTTCCGAACCGGTGTCCACCAGGGCCTGGAGCAGCTTCTCCATCACCACCTGGGTACGCGCGGAGTCGAGAGTGCCCACCAACGGCACCGCGACCACGCCGTCCCACAACTTCACGACCGGGGTGGACAGTTCCAACAATTGCTCGGTCTGATCGGCGATGACCTCCTCGCGCGCCCTCGAGTACGTCTCGAAGGTGTACAGGCCGAACCCGTCCAGCAGCCGCCCCAGCCGGTGCGCCGCCTGGTAGTTCGGCAGCGAGGCATCGTCCGTCGCGACGAGGTCGAAGACCACGTCCTTGAGCCCGAACACGCCGACGGCGGTCTCGGACGGCGTAAAGCCCTGCCGGGCCCGATTGCGGGACAACTCCGACAGCAGGGCCCGCAGTTCGCCGAACGACTCGCTCCCGGAGTCCTCCGGCTCGTCGTTGCGACCACCGGCCTCGAGTCCGGCGACCAGAGCCGAGAACAAGTCGCGCAACTCACCGGTCGCCTCGGTTGCGGAAACGCGTCCGCGCAGGGTTGCGACCACCTTCGCCGACCACCGCTCCGTCACGATGGCCTCGTTCGACTTCAACAACTCCAGAACCCGCAGGCGAACCCCGATGGCGCCGTCTTCCGCCACGCCGCGCTCCCATCACCGATTGATTGTCACAGGACAACAAAGACTAGGGCATCGGTCTCGCCCGCCCACAAGGCGCTCCCTCTTCCCCACCACGAATCGGGACCGGCCTCCCCCGACGGCCCACCCCACCGGTCGTGCACGAGGATTCGCGGCCCCGGCAGATCGCCGAAAGCCGGGGGACGACGTGCCCACCGCCCGGGCTTCCCTCGACGGATGACGATTGCCCCGAGAGTTGGGATACATACCTCGGGAGCCTGTCCCGCGCCGGGCGGGCGTCGGGACAGGCGGCGTGGGACGGGCCGGCGGAAACGGTGCCGGGTGCCGGAGAGGCCGGCGCGGGACGGGTGAGCGGCCAGGCGAGGGCCTGCGCCGGAGTGGCCGACGGGTTCGGTCCGTGTGCTCGCGGCGCCGGGTCCGTGTGCTCGCGGCGCCGGCGCCGGGACACAGCGCTGTCGGCTCGTGCGGGTGTGGCGAGGGCCGACCCGGCCGAGACGGTCGGAAGCCATCGAACCCGGCGGGCCGCCTCCCCGGTCCGGGGCCGACTCAGCGCCCCTTACAGGTCGGATCGTCGACGATCAGCGCGTTCGCGGGGATGATCACCTCGTCCTCCCCGATCGACACGGACCCCTTCGTCGTCGCGTAGGCACGCTTGCCGGGCCCGACGCACTTGGTCGCGAGATTCCCGAAACCGTCGGGGAAGTTGAACACCTCCGCGGGGCCGTCCTCACCTCGACCGTCGAGCACCGGTCCGTCGGCCTTGCCGCGCTCGTCGTAGTACCCCTGCGAACAACCGGCGACGCCGCCGAGGGCCAGACACATCGCCACGATCAGCGCACACCGCATCGCGTTCAGCCCGCGCACGTGCCGTCGGGGACGATCTGCACATTGGAGGGACCGCTCGCGTTCGTGGTCACGTAGGCGCGAAACCCGTGGCCGACGCACTTGGTCGCGAGATTCCCGAAACCGTCGGGCATGTTGAACACCTGGGCCGGAGTGTCGTCACCGCGCTGGTTCGCCACCGGGGCGTCTCCCGTGCCGCGCTTGTCGTCCTCCTCGGCGCACCCCGACAACAGCAGTACGCCGGCCACCGCGAAAGGCACGACGCCCCATCCGACTCTTCCCATGATTTCCCCCGTCCCCCGCACCGCGCGTCCGAGGGATCAACGTCGCACCCGCACGGCCGGGCCACCACAGGGACTTCCCCACACACACCCGCGCAACGACAGGTGCTCGCGCCCGAGCTTCGGCCGCGGCGGTCGGCGTCGTGGGTGGTACCGGGACTCGACACGGGGTCGGCGGCGCGACGGAAACATCCACGATGCACTGGCGACACCGGCTCTACGCGAGTAGCGTTTCGGCGTTCGGTCGCGCATCCGGCCCGCCTGACGGGCCGTCAAGGAGGTTGTACGCCTGTGGACCGTCGTCGTTTCCTCGCCCGCGGCGCTGTGATCGCGGCCGGTACCGCCGTCGTCGGCGGCCCCTTCCAGGGTCTCGTCGCGGGCGCCGCGCACGCCGCCTCGGGAACCGCCTCGAACGCCGACCGGGGACGCCCCGGCTCCGGCGGATACGGTCCGCTGGGGCCGGTCCCCGACGAACGCGACGGCGCGGTACGGCTGCACCTGCCCGAGGGCTTTCACTACCGCTCCTTCACCCCGGCCGGGTCCCCGCTCACCGACGGCGGCCCGACCCCCGGCAAGCACGACGGCATGGCCGCCTTCCGCGGGCGCCGAGGCACGACCGTCCTCGTCCGCAACCACGAAGTCAACGGGCCGGTGGGCGCGTTCGGCGACGCGGCGCACGCCTACGACCCGGCGACGGGCGGCGGTACCACCACCGTGGTGGTGGACCGGTACGGCACCGTGCAGACGTCGTACGTCAGCCTCAACGGCACCCAGATGAACTGCTCGGGCGGTCCCATGCCGTGGGGGTCGTGGCTCTCCTGCGAGGAGACCGTCAACGGCCCCGATGTCGGCAACGACTTCACCGGCGCCGACAACAAGAAGCTCACGCAAAAGCACGGCTATCTGTTCGAGGTGCCGACCGACGGCGTCTCGACACGGGTGCCGATCCGCAGCGCCGGCCGGTTCGCCCACGAGTCGGCGGCATACGACCCGATCAGCGGCGCCGTGTACCTGACCGAGGACAATTTCGGCTTCGCGTCCGGCTTCTACCGCTACCTGCCGCCCGTCAGCCCCTGGGTCGGCGACCGGTTGCGCGACGGCGGCCGACTCCAGATGCTCGCGGTGCGCGGGCGTCCCGGGATCGACCTGTCGGCGGCGCAGCGTCCCGGCGCGGCGTACGACGTGACCTGGGTCGACATCGACGACCCCGACCCCACATTCGCCCCGGGCACCACCAACGACCAGGCCATTCAGGCCGTCGGCAACCAGGGTCGGGCCCAGGGCGCGGCGCTCTTCTCGCGCCTCGAAGGCGCGTACCACCAGCGCGGCGTCGTCTATTTCGTGTCCACGCAGGGCGGCGCGACCGCGCCCGGCGAAGCGGCGCCGGACGGCTTCGGCGACGGGCGCGGCCAGGTGTGGGCGTACAACACCGTCACGCGGCGCCTTCGGCTCGTGTACGAATCGCCGTCCGCGACCAGGCTCGACCTCCCGGACAACGTCACCGTCAGCCCGCGCGGCACGCTCGTGCTGTGTGAGGACGGCGACGGGGACAACTTCCTGCGCGGCCTGACCGCGGACGGCCGCATCTTCGACCTGTCGAGGATGGAGCCGGTCACCGGCGACCCGGGCGCCGAGTTCGCGGGCGCGACCTTCGGTCCGGACGGGCACACCTTGTATGTCAACATCCAGTCGAAGCTGGGCATGAGCATCGCCATCTGGGGGCCCTGGCACCGGGGAGGCTTCTGAATCGCGAGAAGTCGAGCGGTTCGGCGGGGTTTTTGTCGGCGCGGCCCGCGACGCGGGGCGGCGGGGCGATCGGGATTGCCGCCGCCCCGCGCCCGCCCCACGAGGTGTTGCGCGGTCCTCGGGAGCGGGTCGGGTACCGGTGTTGCCCGTCTTCCCCAGCGCCCGCTCGTCGAACTCCACGACAGGGTCGTCGCGTTCGTGGGCGCCGGGGAATGACGGAAGACACCCGAACGCGAAGCCGACCGTGCGGCGTTGATGTCCGGATCTCGCGGGATGCGGTGCGGCGACGCGGTGGGTTCTCCAATCCCTGTGCTGTGGGCGTCAAGCCCGGCGGCAGGCCGCGATCTTCGCAAGGATGGTGCCGCCGATCGGGGACAACATCTCCGGATCGAGGTCGGTTGTCGTGGAGGCGGGCGCTCCCAGGAATTCCCACGGGGCGGTCTGTTCGAAGACGTCGACAGGCGGCCTCTTGCCCTTGGCCGCCACGACCCACGCGTCCGCGGCCATGGGCGTCGTCGGGCCGAGCAGCGGATCGATGACGAACGTACCCTCGGTACAGACGAGTTGCGGAGCCACGTGGTGCTTCCAGTTGTACGGCGGGTGCATGGTGCCGCCGGGCGCCACCACCCACCGCTTGCTCAGGTGCAACCGGGTCCAGTGCGGGTGCGTGCTCTCGATCCATTCACAGACGGCGTGCGCGAGGAACTCGCAACCGTCTTGCGACTGGCCCTTGGGCACGATCAACGCATCGGTGAGTTGCGTCCATACGCCGATCAGTTCGGCCACACTCGGAGGCGGCTCGGCCGGCGACGCCAGATCGGCCTCCCGTTGATCACACATCACGATCAACTCGGGAACCAGATCGGCCTGTGTCGCGAGCCACGACCGAACCCGTCCGACACACCCGACACTCCTGGCCAAGGACAGGTTGGCGCACAGGCCGAGCGCGGACTGACGAAATATCAGGGCTCCCATATCCGGGGTCAGTCCGCCGAGGTTGTCATAGCGTTCCTCGATGGCGGCGGTGATCCGGTCGAGGGGCATGCCGGCGATCGAGGTTCGGCTCAGCTCTTCGAACTGCGCCGGCCCCTGCTCCTCATCGGATTCCTGGTCGACCCCGGTCCGTGTACCGGGGACCATCGACACCTTCGGCTCGGCCACGGCACCCGGACCACGGGGTTTGGCCGCGGCTGCGGCTTCCGCTTCGGCCTTGCGCCTCGCGCGCTCTTCCTCGGCCTTCTCGGCAGCGAGAAAGCCGGGGGCCCGTTGGAAGCGGTACGGCTGCGGCGCCGGCTGGGTTTCCGGCGTCGCGCCCGTCTGTCCGGTCTCCGGCGCGGGCGAGGTCGCCGGAGCCGCCGTGTCGGTGTGCGCCGGTGTGTCGGCCGCTGCGGTCCCCGACCCGGCCCCGGGCACGTGCGCCTGCTCGGGCACGATCACCGGTGCGTCCCCGACGGGTTCGGTGTCCGGCGCGGGATACGTGAGCTTCGCACGCTTGGTGTCGTCGTCCGGCCCCCGCTCGATCGGCTCCACGCCCTGGCTGCTCGGATTCTTGAGATCGCGATCGCGTTTCATGGATCCTCCCCTGGGAAGTCCCTCCACCCCGCAGCCCAGCCTACGGACCGAAATGCCCGCCGACGCGACAATCGCGATTTCGTGCGCGCCGCACATTCGGAACCAACTCGCTTGGAGTGCGGGACAGTTCGGAGCGGCACGGCTGCGTTCGGCCGACCCGGGTGGTGCGATGCCCCGGACATTCGACCTGCGCGAGCTACTTGCCCGCAACCATGTCCGCCGCGCGGTAGCCCGGTCCGACTCCCTCGACGATAGCCGCGCCGCCGTCCGAGTTGTTGATGCGGAAGTCGACGATCTCCTGGTAGCCGGCGGAGTGGTACCAGGCCTTGGCAGCTTCGGCGGAGGGGAACTCGATGAGGACCAACACGCCCTCGAACGAGCCGTCCATCACCTCGGGCACCTTGTTGTGCACGATGAACCGACCACCATGTGCGTCCAGGGTGGCGTCGATCTTCTCCACGTACTCGACGATCTCGGCGTTGAAGTCGACGGAGCGCAGGTGCGCGAACGCGTACGCGGTCATGAGGGCCTCCTCGGCCTTGTGTCGGCGGTGGGTTTCCTTACGGGTCGAAACGTTACGTGCCGACGGCGTACGCGGAATCTGTCACGTATAGGTATCGCTCTCGCCCGCTCCCCGCTCCGCATCGGCATGATCCGGCTCCGCCGACCGGCGCTGTGCTGCGGATCGATGCCGTGTGGCGGATCGAGACGACCTCATTCGGAGACCTCGACGTATCTCTTGCCGCCCCAGTCGTTCCGGGTGTCGGAGAGGTCCACGTCGACCCCCGCCAAGGCACTGCGCAGGCGCGATTGCGTTGCCTCGTCGAGGAAGTGGTGGCGTGCGTCGAGCCGGTCGAGGTGGGTGAGCGGCTGCCCGGCCATCAGCACCTCGGCGCCCGCGTTGCTCAACGTCCCCATGGAGAGGTCGAGTTCCTTGAGCCGCGCGACGATGGGGGCGCTCGCGAGGGCTGTTGCGATCTCGTCGGAGATCTCGCTGTCCATGAGGCCGAGGTGGTTGAGGGCGGGCAGCCCGGGATGCTCATGCCGGTTGCTCACCTGAGTAGGTCGGGCCGTGCCTGGGGGGCGCGGGGCATCGGGCTGGGAAGGGGCTGGGGAAGCGGGCCGGGGAAGCGGCGAGTACTACTCGGCCACCTCGACGTAACGTCCGGTCTCGCCGTCCGCCGATTCGTACGGTTCCTCTTCCTCGTCGAGATCGAGGCGGACCCCGGGCAGTGAGTCGCGCAGACGCTGTTGCAGGGACTCGCTGATGAAGTGGTGACGCAGATTGAGGTGTGTGAGGTGGGCGTCCGGCAGCCCGACCAGCAGTGCTGCGGCACCCTCGTCGCCCAACGTGCCCATGGACAGGTCGAGTTCGGTAAGCCGGTCGAGGATGGGAGCCACCGCGACGGCAGCCGCGATCTCGTCCTGGATCTCGCTGTTCATCAGGCCCAGCCGGGTCAGCATCGGCAGACCCTCGCCGTTCAGGATGCCGGCGAGGTCTTCGATCGTGCTGTCGCCGTAGTAGCGCTCGACACCGAGCCACATGTCCAGTGCTCGGAGGGTCGGGAAGAGCGATGCGCCGACCGCGCGGACGAACTCGGCGGGCAGCCCCGCCGACAGGAACTCCAGGACACGCAGAGCGTCGTGACCGACGGGGTCCAGGTGCAGATCCTCGCCGCCGGCGACGATGAGTGTCTCCAGCGCCGGGAACGCGGTCAGGAGGGGCGTGATGTCGCTCTGCTGAATCCAGGAGAGCTCGTTCTCCTCGGCCACGATGTCGCCCAGGCACAGGTGCCGCAGCGCCGGAAGCCGATCCGCAGCCGCGGCAAGCAGTTCGATGGGCACGGCGGCCGACTCGTTGTGGTCACCCCACAGACCGATCACGATCGCGGAGACCTCGGTGGTGTCCACGGTTTCCAGGAAGCGCGCGAAGAGATCGGGAAAGGATTCGGTGATGCTGTGGCCGCGGTAGCTGTTGCCGACGCGCAGTGCCCACGCGGCGTCCCCGGCCCGAGGCCGCGGGTCCGGCGGCGTGGAGGGCGCGCTGTTCGCCTCCGTGGTCGTGGGACGCGGGATCTCGTGCAGTTCGGCGACGGGCAGCCCGCCGAATCGTTTCCGGTGGCCGTTCAAGGTCATGGTGGTGGTTCGTTCCTTCGCGGCGTCGGGAGCGCGGTGGGTACGGTGGCACGCGTGGATCGGTCGACTCACGGACGAGTCCTGCCTACCAGAGCACACCGACGCACGCGGCGCAGGGCGGTTCGCGCTTCCTCCGACGAAGTCGTCGTGTTCATGTCCTCGTTCCGTTCGTCGCGTGATCCGAGGGATCTCCACTCCCGCGTCGGGGCTCCGTTCCCGCACCCTGAACAAGAGGGAGACCGACCGCGGGAGGTGCGATGATCAGGCACGGGCGAGGCGACGCCGGGCAGGTATTCCTCGTGGGCTTGGCCTCCGTCGGGTTGGCATCGGCGACGGTCGGCATCGCGGTTGCCGCCGCGTTCCTCAACGCCTACGGACCCGCCACGTGGTGGCGGTCGGTGTGCGTCGTGGTGTTGGCGCTCGCCTCGATGGCGATGGTTCTCGCCACCACCACCGTGGTGTGGTCGTGTCCGTCGGGCGGCGCCGTCGTCGGTGGACTCGTCGTCTTCTTCGCCATGTTCGTCACGATCCAGCATGCGTCCAACGCGGTCGGCGACACCGCGCTGGCCAAGCGCGGCGTCTCCACGACCTGCCTGGTCCTCGACGTGCGCGCCCGGACCGAGACATCCACCTCCACCGACGCCAACGGCCACACCACGACCACGACGCGCACGTACAACGACCACCGACTGAACTGCCCCGAGGGCGGTCCGACCGACATGACCACGAGCCGCGCCGCCGCGAAGAAGGGCCAGTCGCTGCGTATCCGCTACGACCCGAAGGGCCGACTGGACACCGTGCCCGAGCGTGGAGTCGCCCGACCGGGCGCTTCGCTGCGGAAGGCCGAACGGTCCTTCACCGTGGTGGTGTTCGCGGCCCTGCTCATCCCTCAGATCGGAGCCCGCCACACCCGACCACGCCGCCCCTCCCCCCACCCGCAGTAACCCGGGCACCGGCTGCGACGGATCTCGACTACCGAAACCTGACGGACGGTCGGGTACCGGTCCGCGCGCGGCCGGACCGTCGGGTGCTCGGGTGCTCGGGTGTTCAGGGGCGATACGCGGTCGTCGCGATTTCGACGAACGAGCGGATCAACGGGTTGTTGTCGCCGGCGTTCCACACCGAGACCACTCGACTCGGTGCCATGTCGGCCAGCGGAACCACGGTCAGGTTCTCGGGCAGCAGGTTCTCCGGCAGGCCGTGTCCGAGCGGAGCCAGGCCGACCGTGCTGTTCCAGAGCACGGCCTGCAGGCATTCCTGGACGACGCGCACCACCGGGCCCTCGCGCGGCTCGCCGCCGTTCCAGTACGACTGCCAGATCGGGTCGGTTCCCCGCGGGAACTGGAACCAGCGGCGGTCGGCCAGATCGGCCAGGTCCAAGTGGTCGCGGCGGGCCAGCGGATCGTCGACGCGCAATACCGCACCGACCGGATCGGCGCGCAGTTCGCGCACCGTCAGGGCGGTCTCGTCGAACGGTGCACGCGTCAGGGCGACGTCGACCAGCCCGGCGCGCAGCCCACAGGTCGGGTCGGTCAGGTCCGCGTCGCGGATGCGGATGTCGACGCCGGGGTGGCTGCGGCGGAAGGCGGCGGCCAGCCTGGTGATGCCGGGATCGGTACTGTCGCCCAGGATGCCCACGGTGATGCCGGCCAGGCCGGCCGCCGCGGCCACGCGCGCGCGGAGGAGGTCGGCTTGGTCGAGCAGCGCACGCGCCTCGTCGAGCAGTATCGCCCCCACCGGAGTGAGCGTGACGCCGCCGGGCGAGCGGACGAACAGCGCGGCACCGACCTCCGCCTCCAACTGCTTGATCGCCCGGCTCAGCGGCGGCTGGCTCATGTGCAGCCGGGCGGCGGCCCGGCCGAAGTGGAGTTCCTCGGCGACCGCCACGAAATAGCGCAGGGTACGTAGCTCCACGCTGCAACGATACCCGCGCGGTATCGGCGTGCCGGAATCGGTCTTGGACAGCGGCCGAGCCCCGGCGGTGCACTTGGAGCATGCCCGACAAGAGCACATCCGAGAGCGCACCCGATGAAGCGACAACCGGTGAATCGCCGGCCCTCCACCCCGGCGTATCGGTGGTCGGCCCCGACGACGGTGAGGTGATCGTCTTGGCCACCACGCGCATGCGAGTCCTCGAGGACGGCAGCCACACCGAGCACCGTCTCGGGGTCACCGAGTCCATCCTCGCCCCGCACACCTCCGGGCCGCCGCAACACCGCCATGCCCGGCACGACGAGGGTTTCTACATGGTCTCCGGCACGCTGCGGTTCACCATCGGGGACAGGGAGCACGACGCGACCGCGGGCACACTCGTGATGGTCCCGCGCGGAGCCCCGCACACCTTCGCCAACCGGAGCGACCAACCCGCCGTGATGCTCAGCATGTTCACCCCCGACCTCTACGTGCAGTACTTCCGAGACCTCCAGGGCATGACCACGGACGGCCGACCGCCGACACCACGGGCCGGCCTCCACACGATGAGCCGCTACGCCACCGAGCCCGCCACCGACTTCGCCTGAAGCCTGCGGCGACCGGCACCGCAGGGCTGCCCGGCGCCGCCCGGCCGCCCCGCACCCGGCGGCGTGCGGCACGACCCGGGCGCTGCCACCCCTCGGCCACCCTCGGCGTCCGGGTCACTCACACACGCCTATGGACACCTTCCGGGTCACCCCGGAACCGGCGGGTCACCCACGCTTGGTGACCCCGAACGGAGATCATGAACACCGCCTATTGGATCGTTGCCGGACTGCTCGCCTCCTTCTACCTCTACGCGGGAGGGCTCAAGGTGGTCCGCAGCCCCGATCTGCTCCGGCCGATGATGGCTTGGGTGGACCGCATACCGCTGCCCGCCGTCAGGGCGCTGGGAACGGTCGAAGTGCTGGGCGCCGTCGGCCTGCTCCTGCCGCCGGCGACCGGCGTCGCCCCCTGGCCGGCCCTGGCCGCGGCCATCGGGTTCACCCTGCTGCAGATCGGTGCGATCGCCGTCCACCTGACCGGCGAAGACCGCCGAGTCACGCTCAACATCGGGCTGATCACCGCTGGTGCGGCGACCATCTGGCTTGCCACCGCTTGGCTGTGATCGAGCAGAGCCCTCGACCGGTGGATGCGACCACCGAGAGCACGACCCGCCGGGTCCGACCGCCGGCCGGCCCGCGGCCTTCACGCCCTCCCGACCCGGCGCACGCCGGAGCCCGCACCACGAGGCATGGCCAGGATTTCGCGGCCGCGGGCCCCGGTGATCATCTCGGCCAGGACAGGTGCGGCGAACAGGGATATCGGGGCGATGTGGTCCTCGCACACCGGCCTCCACAGGCGCAGCGCCGCCCGGAGTTCGGGCCAGGCTTCGTCGCACAGGGCCGCGCGGGCCGCCCGCGCCTTCATGGGATCGGCCCATGGGTCGACTTCGGGCGCCGGGTCGCCGCTCGCGTACGCAGTGATGACGATGGGGCCCGTACGCGGCGTCGGCTCGACAGGAACCTGGAAGGCCGGGTGTGCGGCAAGGAAGTCGGCGACGGCGTGCACGGCCGCGTCGAACTCGGGGCCGCCGCCGAAGGTGAGCCGGAAGCCCGGTGCATCGGCACGGGCCTCGTAGTCGGCGATGAGCTCCCGTATCGGTTCGGGCGCGTACTCCTTGAGCCGCGGCAGGGGCCGCAGGTCGTGAGCGTGGGCGAGCCGGTCGTGCCGGACCAGCAGCGGCAGGAGTTCCGCGGCGAACAGCGGGCCGGCAAGGAGATCGTCCTTGCTCGGGCCGTACCACAGCAGGCCGGCGAGGTGCCTGCGCCAATCGCCGAGCATCGCCTCCATCTGCGTGCTCAGCACATCGGCGCGCTCGCGTCCGTACTCGCGCGCCTGGGCGAACACCGCGAACGGCCCGCTCACCGCCCCGGCGAGCGCCTCACGGCGAGCCCGCTCGACCTCCGCGTCCCAGTGGTCCCGAGTGGCACCCGGCGGCTTGCGCAGGGCGTGGAAGGACACCCACTGCCGGTGCATGAGGTCGTGGAACGATTCGTACCGCTGGGGCCCTTCGCCGGACCAGGAGGCGAGCCAGTACCCCGCCCACTCGCCGTCCCCGTCCACGTCGTCCGGGTCGAGCAGCATGATCGCGGCGTCACCATCGAGGGACAGACGCAGCGAACGCGCGAGGACCTTCGCCTCCTGGACGCCGAACGCCTCCTCGTCGTCCTCGTCTTCCGCGAGTTCTTCCCAGACGTCGATCCAGCTACGGTCGTCGGTGTCCCTCAGCCATTCCAGTTCCGCGCTGCCCGCCAGCCGGTAGATGAAGTTCCCCGCATCCCGCCACCCGTCGGTGACGAGCAGGAACTCCCGTAGCGAAGGCGGCAGTCGGCGCCCGAGTCGGGCCTCGGCCTCGGCGACCTCGGCCTCGCTCGCCGGCGCGAACCCGAGCCAGGTGTCCCTTACCACTTCCTCCGCGAGCGGCCCGTCGCGCTCCGGATCGTGCCCCGCGACCCACTCCTCGCTCCACTGGTCCAAGAACGGCCGCCAGACCGTACGTTCACCCATCGTCCCCGCCCTCGCTGTCGACCGTCCGACAGCACCCCACCACAGGGGTGCGACAACGGCCCGCGCTCTCGGCCCGGGGCCCGCACGAAGCGGGCCCCGGAACCGTTCGGCGGCGCCCGGGCCTTGCGTCACGTCACCACCGGGGATGTTCGCGTCGACCATCCGCCGCCGGCTCCGCCGGTCCTCGGGACTCGCGTCGGGTGTCGATCAGGGCAGCATGCCCGGCCTGTCGACCACCGCGGTCTCCAATACCGCCGAGGTGTCGAGCACCTGCCCCGCCTCGATGCTGTCGGTCGCCTTCGTCGCGACACGGCGCGAACCGATGTACCGCAACGTGTCCTTGTCGAAGATCAGTTCGTCGCGGACACCGGGATTGTAGGAGTCGTATCGCACGATCGCGACGCCGTGTCGATCGGCGGCGGTGACGGCGTCCGGTACGACGAGCACGCCCGGGATCCTGGCGGCGGCCCGGTAGAGCGCGGCCCCCACCCTCGGCGGCATCAGGGATTCGCGGAGCAGGTCGCTCACCAGGACGAAGGCGTCCTGGTCCGGGTTCCGGTCGTCCGCCTCCTTGTCGCCTTGGGCCCGCAGCCAGCGGTACATCGCGTCCGGGTCGGTCGGCAGGGTCGAAAGGTGCCGGTAGTTGGTGGTCGACTCGTAGCCGAGTTCGCCGGGACGCGCCTCGGCCTCGAGCGGCTCCCCGTCGGCAAGGTGCGATTGACCCGGCTCTCGGACCAGTCCCGGGCGGGAGCCGTCCACGGCCCTCCATACCTCGCGCAGGTGCAAGGGGGTCATGGTGGTGGGGATGCCTTCGCCGACCGTCGCCGAGGCGACCCGGCTGCGCACGTAGACGTACTGGTCGTCCCGAATGCCCTCCGCCGCGTGCGACTCGGCCGCGACCATCGCGATGCGGTTGAGCAGGTCGGCGGCACCACCGGTGGTGTCGCCGTTGACCCGCGGGGCGAAGGCGGACGTCGCCGGCCCGGCCCGACCGATCGTCCTGCCGGGATTGTCCGTACCGTTCACGCTGACGCCCGCGAGGACCGCGAGGGCCAGGGCACCGGCCGCCGCCGGTCCGACGATGACGGGTCGCAGCCACGGGGTGCGTCGGGAAGGACTCCCGGTCGGAGCGTGGTCGTGCCGAATCTCGCGCATCAGATGCTCCTTGATCTGCTGATGGCGACCCGGCGGAAGGTCCTTCTCGGGGAGCGACGTCGTGGCGTTCATTCGTTTCCTTCCTGAATGGGCCTGCTCGCGCATGTGTGGGCACCTCTCACCTGTCCCGAGCGGCGAAGCGGTTCCCGTTTCTCCGCCGCGGCGGCGAGTTTGCGCCGGGCGCGGGAGAGCCGCGAGCGCACCGTGCCCACCGGAATGCCCAGCGTCCGGGCCGCCGTCGCGTAGTCGCAACCCGACCACACGCACAGCGCCAACACCTCCCGTTCGGTGCGGCGCAGCGTGTCCAGCGCGAGCCGTACCGCGTCCAGCAGTTCGGTGTCGTCGATCCGGCCCACGACCTCGTCGGAGAAGTCCGGCAGGACACCGCCCGGTGGCAACCGCGACATCGCGGCAGCGTGACGTCGGGCCGCGCGCCTGATGTTCCGCACGGTGTTGGTGGCGATCCCCAGCAGCCACGGCCGCAACGATCCGCCCTCGGTGTCCAACCGGCCACGCAGCCGCCACGCCTCGAAGAAGGTCAGGGACACGACGTCCTCGGCCGTCGACCAGTCCCCCGTCAATCGGAAGGCGTGGTTGTAGACGGACCGTGCGTACTGATCGAACAACTCCGCGAAAGCGTCGTCGTCCCCGTCGCGAATACGCGCGCGCAGTTTCGTCGTCATGTCCTTGGACCTGTCCGGCGGCATCGGCGGGTTCCTGTGACCGGCGCCACACACGATGCGACGCCGCGCAGGAACCGGGCCGCCGACGCGCGCCTGCGCGGGCGTCCTTGATCGGCACTGAAGCCGGTCGGGGCCACATCGTTCGCAAACGGCGTGGTACTTCTGCGCTACGAGATCGTGAAATAGCCGGATGGTCCGCAATCACGAAATATCGGCCACCGGCGAGGCCGCCCGCCTTGAACCACCGGGCTCCTCGCCATCCGGAGCCGGGACCCCGACGCGATCAGGGCCTCACCGCCGCTCCCGCCACGCACGGCTGTCACTCCCGCCACGCACGGTGGCACGCAAACCCTGACCGACCCACGCCCACCGCCGTGGATCGCGTACAGCCGCGAACCTCGGCGCACGGTTCGCGGCACGACGGTCACGTCGGGGCCGTGCCGTACATCATGCCGCTGCTCGGCACCAAGCACGACGCGGACTTCGTGGGCTCGATGCAGCAGTCACTACGGCATCAACGTCCCCCTCAACGAGGCACTCGCCGCCGCGGGCAACACCGGCCCGGCCAAGACCCGCGCCGTCCTCTCCACCGCCGCCGCGATGGCCGAGGCCATCCGCCGGCACCGCCGCGACCACGCCTGAAGGGTGGGGAGCGCAGAATCCACCGACCTCCGTCTCCCGGCGATCCGCAGCCCGGGAGCGGAGATCACCCGGTGCGGCGTGGCGGCGCTACTTTCCGGGCCAGTCGGCGCAGGGTACGACCTCGAATCCCCGGCTCGGGAAGACCGCGTCCATGAAGAAGTCGTGTATCGCCGCGTCACCGTCGGCGCAGCCGTCGCGGAGCACGGTCACTCCGTAGCCACGGTCCGCCGCGTCGTAGCACGTCGCGGCCACCATCGCGCTGGTCGCGACTCCGGCGATCGCGAGAGTGTCGACCCCCCTCGCGCGAAGCACCAGGTCGAGATCCGTACCGGCGAACGCGCTTGCGCGGCGTTTCACCACGACGACGTCCTCGTCGACCACCGGCAGCGCGATCTCGGTTCCGGCCGATCCCTCATGGAAGGTGTCCCCGGCTTCGTGGAACGTCCTGAACAGCTCGTTGCCCGGCGGCAGATCGGCCCCATTGCCCCGAACGGCGAAGTGCACGAACACCACGAGAGCACCGCTCTCGCGGGCACGGGGAAGCAGTTC
The DNA here is from genome assembly GCF_044765325.1 of Embleya sp. NPDC127516. Lineage (NCBI taxonomy): Bacteria > Bacillati > Actinomycetota > Actinomycetes > Kitasatosporales > Streptomycetaceae > Embleya > Embleya sp. NPDC127516. Next base: position 42,238 of record NZ_JBIWJT010000009.1, read on the forward strand.
GGTGAGCGTCGGCACGACACGCCCAGCGAACGGGTATCCGCTCGTGATGCCCTGCTGGATATCGCCGATGATCAGTGCGGAGGTCACGACAGCCCCACATCCAGTCTTGTATCCAACACCCGTGGCCGGCACGACAACCGCTCCGACCGCCACGATCATACGATCACCGACAGCCGGTAGCCGAGGCCGCCCTCCCGGCGAGCCCGAGGACGACGCTCGTCGCCCCGATGCCCCGACCCGCCCCCACCCATCGCCGGCGCACGTCCCAACGCGCCTACGCCATCGGGCCTTTCCGTCGAAGCTCGTGACCGTTCCGAGGTCGCCGAACGGCGCCATCGCCTCGACGTGAACACCGGACACCGCGAACCCGATGCCATGGCCCTCGCGCTCAACGAGATCGGCCGCGTCACCCCGCGCACCACCGCCCCGCTCGTCCACGACACCTACCGCCGCAACCGCGCGACCGGCAGCTTCATCCTCGTCGACGAGGCAACCGACAACACCGTCGCCGCCGGAATCCTCCCGGACGACGCGTGAACCGACACCGACCAACGCGGCGCCGTCACCCGACGTCCGCCGGCACACCGAAACACGCAGTGCGCGGCCGGCCCCCGACGACCCGGCAGCACGGCCCGCCGGGATTCGTGCGGCGGCTTCCATTGCACGGCGGCCCACATCCTCCGGCGATCGCCACTGAGCCAACCGGCCGCAAGGGACCCGGCTGCCGCGACGCGCCGGCTTCGGGAGTTCCGCGCCACACGACCCTGCGCGAACTCGTACCCGGTTCCTAGAGGGTGCGCGGGCGCAGCCGTTCACCCTGCGGCCCGAACATGATCAGGTATTCGACCGTTCCGTCAGCGGCGGCGTTGGCGACTCCGTGGGGTGTACGGGTGTCGAACTCGACGACTTCTCCGGCGGTGAGGACGAGGTCCTGTTCGCCGAGCGCCAGCCACAACCGCCCGTACAACACGCACAGCCATTCGTAGCCTTCGTGGGATACCTGTCGTGGGCGCAGCGGCGGCTCGCCGTCGGCGGGCAGGATGTGCTTGTGGGCGTGCAGGCCCCCGACGTATGGGGTCAGCGGCAACATCGTCTTGTCCTGCCCGGGGCGCCGCGGCCCGGCACTTCGCGGTCTCTCCGCCGTGGCGGACGCGGTGCCGGCGAGTTCGTCGAGCGTGACGCCGTACGTCTTGGCCAGGCTCAGCAGCGCCTCCAGGGTCGGCTTGCGCCGTCCGTTCTCGAAGCGCGACAGCGTGCTGAGGGAGATGCCGGTTGCTCGGCTCACGTCGGTGAGCGTGGCACCGTGCCGCTCGCGAACGGTCCGCAGCCGCGGGCCCATGGCCGCCAGTGCTTCGGCTGTGCCGTCGTCCCTCATTCTCGCCTCACCCCTTCCGGTCGGGCCGTGTTCACCGCCCTGGCCTACCAGTTTGCCAGGATGGCAAGGGAAGTCGCGTCGGTCGACCGCGGCAGCGCATGATCGGTGCGTCGCCGCAGCCACCCGGGAACCCGAGGAGGGGCCATGTACCAGCCCGCACCAGCCGCAGACCTGCGCCACCGCACCATCGAGGCACCCGCCGGCCGGTTGCACCTGGTCGAACAGGGCACCGGGCCGCTGGTCCTGCTCGTCCACGGCTTCCCCGAGTCCTGGTTCTCCTGGCGGTACCAGCTCCCGGCACTCGCGGCGGCGGGATACCGGGCGGTCGCACTGGACGTACGCGGCTACGGCCGCTCCTCGAAGCCGGCCGCGACGCAGGACTACCGGATGCTCGCCCTGGTGGAGGACAACGTCGCCCTGGTGCACGCTCTGGGTGAGGACACGGCGGTGATCATCGGACACGACTGGGGCTCGAACATCGCGGCCGGGTCCGCCCTGCTCCACCCCGAGAGCTTCCGCGCGGTCGGACTGCTGAGCGTCCCCTACGCACCGCCCGGCGGCCCCCGCCCGACCGACGTGTTCACCCGGATGGGCGGGGAGGCGGAGTTCTACGTCTCCTACTTCCAAGAGCCCGGCCGCGCCGAGGCCGAGATGGAACCCGACGTCCGCGGCTGGCTCGCGGGCTTCTTCGCGGCCCTGTCCGCCGACATCATGCCGGCGCGGGGCGAACCCGACCCGCACTTCGTGAGCCGCGGCGGAGGGCTGCTGCGCGACCGCTTTCCGAGCGGTCGGCTGCCCTCCTGGCTGACCGAGGGCGACCTCGACGTGTACGCGGGAGAGTTCGAGCGCACCGGCATGACCGGGGCACTCAACCGCTATCGCAACATGGACCGCGACTGGGAGGACCTCGCCCCCTACGCCGGCGCGCCCATCAAGCAGCCGTCCCTGTTCATCGGCGGCGGCCTGGACGCCTCCACGACGTGGATGGCCGACGCGATCGACGCGTACCCGTCCACGCTGCCCGGCCTGGTCTCCTCGCACATCGTGGACGGCTGCGGCCACTGGATCCAGCAGGAACGCCCCGACGAAGTCAACCATCTCCTGACTGCCTGGCTCGACTCCCTGCCCCCGGCCGGATGACCGCTCCCTCGCCCAGGCGACCTCTCGACCCCACCGGCGACTTCCACCGCCGCGCGGTGCCCGGGGTCGAGGGCTCGACAACCTCGGGGCCCCACGGGGTCGAATCCCTGCTCCGGGAGGCGTTGTCGAAGCGGTCGAGGTCATCGCTCCACGCGGTGGCGCAGGTGCGTCACGCCGGGTGCCGGCGCTGCCCGACCGCGATCGGGATCGCCCGCGTGCCGGGCGGCCGACTGCACGCCGTGGTCGACGAGTTGCACGCACCCCTATCGGGACGCCGATCCCCCTGACGCCGCGTTTCCCGCAGCCAGGATCCGGCGGGCGTTGCGGACCACCGCCTCGTCGATCATCTTGCCGTCGTCGCCGACACAGACCGCCTGTCCTGCGGCAAGGCCGGCCTCGAAGCGGGCGACGAGTCGTCCGGCGCGCTCGACGGCCTCCGGCGAGGGAGTGAACACGTCGTGAACGACCCTCAGTTGATCGGGGTGGATGCATGCACGCGATCGGTAGCCGAGACGACGCAACCGTTCGGTGGAACGGCGCAGGGCGTCCAGGTCGCGGTAGTCGGTCGACACGGGGGCGACCGGAGGGGCGATGCCGGCAGCCGCCGAAGCGAGCACGATCCGGGACCGGATCGCGAGGAGTTCCGATTCGTCGTCACCGGGTTCGATGCCCAGGTCCGCACACAAGTCCGCCTCGCCGACCTGGAGTCGAGTCACGCGGGGCGCACGCGCGATGGCAGGTGCGGCGAGGATCGCCGCCGCGTCCTCCAGCAGCGGGGACACCTGGGTCCGGCCCGCGTCGATGCCCGTTTCGTGTTCCCGCTCGGTGAGGACGTCGTGCAGTGCGCGCAGTTCGTCGAGACCCGCGCACTTGGCCTGGACCAGACCGCGCAGGGCGGGCGCGACGACGGCACGGGCGTCGACGAGGCCCGGCGTACCGGAGTTGATGCGGACCCAGATCGCGCATTGTCCCTCGGGGTCCTGCCCGGTCAGCCACCGCGCGACCTCGGCGCGCACGGCGGACTTGGCCGAGGCGGGCACGGCGTCCTCGAGGTCGACGATGACGGCGTCCGCACCTCGGGACAGTGCCTTTTCGAGCATGGCGGGTCGGTCCCCGGGAACGTACAGCCATGAGCGGCCGGTCATCCGGTCCGCCTGTCCGCCTCGCGGTGGACTCGGCCACGCGGAGCGGGAGTCGGACCGGCGACCGGCTTCGGGGGGACGTGCTCGATGACGGTGATGATGTCTCCTCGCGGGCGCAAGGCACGGCTGTGGGCGAACTGCGCAGTCGTGCGGCGGGAGCGGGATGCTCCGCCACCCTAGGCGCGCTCGTTCCCAGGATCAAGGTTCCGTTTCGCTGCGTGTACCGATGCTCGATTCGATCGGATCGGCATCCGAGCCGACCGTGGTCGAAGGCGGCGGGAGCGAGGTGTCGGCGTCGGGTTCCCACGAGCGGCGCCGCGTGAGTCGGGGCCGCCGACGTACCGTGGGAGAACACCCGACGCCGTGGTTCCGGATCGAACGCGGCCGCCCGGGCGGGAAGGCCGCGTTCGATCCGATGCCGCCCGCGTGAGCGGCCGTCGTGCTCAGGGGCCGGTGTGGCCCACGGCCTCCGCGTAGAAGGAGCGGTCGACGAGCTTGTCCTCCGGCAACGCCGGTGCCTCGACCACCTTGCCCTCGATGTACATCTTCTGGACCCGGTCGGTCGTGCCGCCGCGGATCTCCCAGTCGACCACCTGCGCGGGCACGGACTTCAGCAGTTCGGGCTTGCTGCCCAGCGTCGTCGCCAATTCCTGGACGAACGCCGGGTCCTGCTTGTAGTCGCCCGCGAAGTACGTGTTCACGGTGCGGATCAGCGCGCGCAGGAACGCGACGCCGGCGTCCCGGTTCTTCGCCAGAAGGTTTTGCCCGTAGAGCATTCCGCCGAGCGGCTCACCGACCGGCTGACCGCCCAGGAATGTGTACTCGGGCTTGCCCTCGAAGTCCTTCCAGATCGGGTCGAGCAGCCAGGCCGCGTCGATGCCGCCGTTCTTGAACGCCTCGGGCACACCCGCGCCGTCCAGTTGCTGGAAGGAGACGTCGGTGGGCTTGGTCTTGTGCTGGGCGAGCACGCTCTCGATCGGGTACATGATCACCGACGTCTTGCCCACCAGCGTGCCGAAGCGCGCGTTCTTCAGGTCGACCGCGTCCCCGGTCTTGCCGTCCTTGACCCGGGCCCAGACCCCGGTCTTGGATTCGGGGGCCACCGAATAGTTGCCCGCGACCCACTTGATGTCGAAGCCCTGCTTGACCGCGTTGACCATGCCGGCCTCGGGCGCCGAATACAGCACGTCCACCTGGCCCTTGGCGAGCAGCGTGATCGCGTCGGTGGCCGGCATCTGCTTGAGCTCGACGTCCAGACCTTCCTTCGCGAACTCGCCCTTGGCGATCGCGGTGCGCAGCGGGCCGAGGTACTCGGCCGACAACGAGCCCGCCGTCACGGTGATCTTCGCCTTCTGCGCGAGCGGCTTGGCGGCGGGCGAACCCGCCGTGCAGCGCGCCGGCTTGCGGGTCGGGGCCAGGTCGGCCGGATCGGTCCAGGCGTGCTCGCATCCCGCGACCGCCTCGATCGGGCGCTTGGGCTGCGGGGTCTTGTCCCGGTCCGAACCGGAGTCGGCGGAACCGCCGCATCCGGCGAGCAGCGTGGTGCAGGCCAACAGTGCGGTGGTCGTCAGGAATCCGCGTCTCGCCATGATGTGCCTTTCGGGGTCGGTGCGCCGAGGTGTGGTCGGGAGGCCGCGCACGAGGCGGGCGGCCCGGCCGAGGTGGTGGCATCGCATCGGGCCTGCGCTGAGGTGGTGACGTCGCGTCGGGACCGCGTCGTGGTTGACGGCGCGTCAGGACTGCCCGGGACCGCGGTCGCGCGGTGCCCACGGAGTGCACAGTCGGCCCACGTGGCGGATCAACTCGGAGAAGAGCACGCCGACGATCGCGACCACGATGATCCCGACGAACATCGCGCGGTTGTCGAAGAGTTGGCGCGAATTGAAGATCACGTAGCCCAGGCCCTTGTTGTCGGGCGAGGCGATCCCCTCGGAGGCGATGATGACCAGGACCGCGACGCCCGCCGAGATCCGCAGGCCCACCATCACCTGCGGCAGCGACGCGGGCAGCAACACGTGTCGGAACATCTGCCACGGACCGGCGCCGAAGACCGCCCCGGCCTCGCGGTAGCCGTCGGGCACGGCGATGACCGCGGCCATTGTGGCGATCCAGACGAAGAAGAACACCGTCACCGCGACAAGCGCGATGTGCGGTGCCTCGCCGAGACCGAACATGGTCATGAAGATCGGCAGGAGCGCGAGCTTGGGCACCACGTACAGGGCGTCCAGGGTGGGTTCGAGCGCGGCCCGAACCAGCGCGTTGGTACCCATCAGGAGGCCGACGACGAATCCGCCGATGGCGCCGATCGCGTAGCCGGGCAGCACCCGGGCCAGCGTGGCCCACACGTCCGGCCACAGCTTGCCGTCGGTGGCGTCGGTCCAGCCGTCCGCGACGATGGTCGAGGGCGCGGGGTAGAGCCGGTCGTCGATCCACCCCTGGTTCGCGGCGAGTTGCCACCACAGCAGGAGGACCACGGGAACGGCGACGGCCAGGCCGATCTCCAGGAGTCGCCGTCGCGTCCGCGCCCGGCCGGGGTCGCGTTCGGCGGTGCCCGGTTCGCGGACCAGCACTCGGATCGACGCGTTGTCCTTCACGGTGACCGTCACGGCGCGACCTCCTCCTTGTCCTTCTCCTGCTCCCTCTTCGGGTCCTGCTTCTGCTTGCCGCCCTGCTTCGGGTCCCGGTCCTGCTCCCGGTCCGTCTCCTGCTCGCGGGTGGTCGTCGTCTCGACCTCCCCGCGCAGCAGTTCCCACAGTTCGGCCTGCATCGCGGCGAACTCCGGTGACCTGCGCACCTCTCCGGTCCGCGGGCGGGCGAACGGCGGTACCCGCTCGGCGATCAGTCGGCCGGGCCGTGCGGACATCACCAGGACGCGGTCGCCCAGCACCAGCGCCTCCTCCAGGCTGTGTGTGACGAACAGGACGGTGCGCTTGTCCGCCTGGCAGATCTCCAGGAGTTCGTCCTGCAGGATCGTCCGCAGCTGCGCGTCCAGGGCCGCGAACGGCTCGTCCATGAGCAGGATTTCCGGCTCGACCGCGAGCGCGCGGGCGATCGACACGCGCTGCTGCATCCCGCCGGACAGGGCCGCGGGGTAGCGGTCGGCGAAGTCCGCGAGGCCGAGTCGACCCAGCCAGTCGCGCGCTCGCGCGTTCGCCTCCTTGCGTGGCACCCGACGCAGGTCCAGGCCGAACCGAACGTTGGCCAACACCGTCTTCCACGGGCTGATGCCGTAGTTCTGGAACACCATCGCGGCGGGGTTCGCGGTCGCCGCCGTCACCTCGACCCGGCCGGCGGTCGGCTTGACCAGCCCGGCCACGATCCGCAGGAATGTGGACTTGCCACACCCTGACGGGCCGACGATGCAGCAGAATTCCCCGGGTTCGACGTCCAGATCGAGTGGGCCGAGCGCGTGCACCCGGCTCGCGCCGCGACCGAATCGGCGCTCGACCCCCGCGGCTCGGATCCTGCCGGCCTGCGCGGCCGGTTCGGGCAGCTCCTGGCCCACGTGTCTCACCCCTGAAGTCCGTGCGGTCCGTGCGATCCGTCGATCCGTCGCGATCCGTCTGCGTCCGGTGCCCGTATGCGTCCGTGTTCGAGCACAGCCGGTGTCCCCACCGGAGTCGATCATTCCGTTCGACCGGCGTGACAATATGACGATGCGTCAGATTTCTCAATCGATCGAATCGACAAAATGACATTGACCCTGAGATGTGTCCACCACGAGACCTGACGGAGTCTCAGGCGTGCTCGACAGCGTCGTCTTCGCGCGGACTCGATGCCGAGAATCCCGGTCCTGGAACCGATATTCACGACCGACCACCTCCACCCCCACCAAACTCGCTATCGAAACGGTTGCGTTTCGATAGCGCCACCTCTAGCGTTGGCGAAACGACGTCGTTTCGCTATTTCAACCGACGAGGTACCCCCGCATGCACACCGACTCGACCGGGACCACCGACTCCGCGCCCTCCGGACGACGTTCGCGGCTGACCGCGGAGCGCGAGGCCGAGTTGTACGTGGCCACGCTGGACCTGCTCCGTGAGATGGGCTACGCCGCGTTGACCATGGAGGCCATCGCCACGCGAGCCAAGGCCGGCAAGGCGACCCTGTACCGCCAGTGGCGGAGCAAGCCGCGTCTGGTCGCGGCGGCACTGCGGCACAACAAGGGCGCGTCCCTGGTCGGCCTGGACACCGGTTCGCTGCGTGGCGACCTGTACGAGACCGTGCACCGGATCGCGTACGGCGCCGCCCCCGACACCGCACTGCTCGCGAGTGTCGCGCACGCCATCCTGGGCGATCCCGAACTCGGCCTGGCGGTACGGGAAGCCATCGTCGATCCCGAGGCGGCGGTGCTCGACCGGGTGCTCGCGAACGCTGTCGCGCGCGGCGAAGTCGCCCCGGACAACCCCGCGGTGGGCCTGCTGGCACACCTGCTGATCGGCGCGGTGACCGGCCGACCCCTGATCGAGGGCTGCATCGCCGACGAGGAATACCTACAGCGCTACATCGACGCCGTCGTGCTCCCGGCGCTGCTCCGGCACTGAACCGCCGGCCGCAGGCCATTTCCCCAAGCGCGTCCTCTCCCACCCGACAGGAGCAGATTCGCCATGCCACAAAACACCGCCGCCCCGGCCGTGGCACCACCGGACCCGGCCGCTGCCGGCGCCGTGCCCCGCCGCTGGTGGATCCTCGCGGTGATCGCGCTGGCCCAGGTCACCGTCGTCCTGGACGCCACCATCGTCAACATCGCCCTGCCGTCCGCACAGCGCGACCTCGGCTTCTCCGACGGCAATCGCCAATGGGTGGTCACCGCCTACGCCCTCGCGTTCGGCAGCCTGCTGCTGCTCGGCGGCCGGATCGCCGACCTGTTCGGCCGCCGAAACGCCTTCCTGATCGGCCTGTTCGGCTTCGCCTTGGCCTCCGCCGCCGGCGGCGCCGCGCCGAACTTCGAGGTACTGGTGGCCGCCCGCGCCCTCCAGGGCGTCTTCGGCGCGCTCCTCGCCCCGGCCGCACTGTCGCTGCTCACCACCACGTTCACCGACCCGACCGAACGTGCCAAGGCCTTCGGCGTGTTCGGCGCCGTCGCCGGCGCGGGCGGCGGCGTGGGACTGCTCCTGGGCGGCGTACTGACCCAACACCTCGACTGGCGCTGGTGCCTGTACGTCAACCTGATCCTGGCCGGCCTCGCCATCGTCGGTGGAGTCCTGCTGCTGGGCGGGCACGAGCGCGCCGCCGACCGCCCCCGTCTGGACCTGCCGGGCACATTGGCCGTCTCCGCCGGTCTGTTCGCGCTCGTCTACGGCTTCTCGCACGCGGAGAGCGACGGTTGGCGCGACCCGATCACCTACGGCTGCCTGATCGCCGCCGTCGTACTGCTCGCCGTCTTCGCCCGCATCCAGACCGTCGTGGCCAACCCGCTCCTGCCGCCGCGCGTACTCCTGGACCGCGACCGGGGCGCCGCCCTGATCGGCATGCTCGTGGCCGGCGCCGGCATGTTCGGCATCTTCCTGTTCCTGACCTACTACATGCAGCAGACCCTGCACTACAGCCCGGTGAAGACCGGGCTGGCCTTCCTGCCCATGGTGTTCGGCATCATGCTCACCGCGACCAGCGCAACCGTCGTCCTGCTGCCGCGCTTCGGGCCCAAGCCGATCGTGCCGACCGGGATGGGCCTGGCCGCGCTCGCCCTGCTCCACATGACCCGCCTGGATCTGGACAGTGCGTACGCGACCGACCTGATGCCCGGCCTGATCGTGTTCGGCGCGGGCGTGGGACTGGTCATCGCGCCGTGCATGAGCGCGGCCACGTTCGGCGTACGCGCGCAGGACTCCGGGGTTGCCTCGGCCGCGGTCAACACCGTGCAGCAGGTCGGCGGTTCGGTCGGCATCGCGCTGCTGAGCACGCTGTCCGCGTCGGCCGGATCGCACTACCTGAAGGACCATCGGGCCGGCCCGGAGACCTTCGCCCGCGCCGCGCTGGAGAGTTACGCGACCGCCTACCGCTGGTCCGCCGCGTTCTTCGCCGTCGGCCTGGTCGCCACGGCGCTGCTCTTCCGTCGCGGCGCCCCCGTCGTCGACCCGAACACGGCCCCCACCGTGCACATGTAGTCGATGTCCCGGCCCGTCTTCTTGACCTCTCCCGGAACGGATGGCGTGGCCTTCACCGGGTAGGCACCCGCGACAACACGATCCGGGAGGACGGTTTTGGGCGAGGCGATGCGGGCCAAGGGATGGGCACGGGCGTTCCCCGTGGAGACGGGAGTCGGCGCCGGGCGGCGATGGGCCAGGGAACGCCTGGCCATGCTGGAGTGGACCGAGGACGCCCCCGAGACGGTGGACGCGATTCTGCTCGTGGTCACCGAACTGGTCACCAACACTCACCTGCACGCCCACACTCGCGCTCACGTGGTCATCTCCTGGGACGGCCACTGCCTGCACGTGCACGTGTGCGACGACGACCCCACTCTGCCGACACCACGAACCCCCGACAGCCTCACCCCCGGCGGACGGGGCCTGGCCCTGGTCGACGCGGTCACCGACGACTGGAACATCCACCCCCACCGCCACGGCAAAACCATCGACACTTGCTTCCGCCCTCCGACAACGAGCGAGTCGACGAAGCCCTGAAGCAACTCCCCAGCGCGGTTCGCGGGATGGCCACCCACCGGATGCCTGCGAGATCGCACATCCCCATCCCCGTACGGGACGACCACGACGGCGGGCGGCGGCGTTCGCGATGCGCCGCCGATTCCGTCAATCCCGCGGCGCGGCTTCGGGACCGACGTCCCCCGGCAGTATCGGCCGCATGAACGTGCGTTCGTAGCGCACGACACAACCGCTCTCGTCCCGGATACGGTCCGCTGCCACGAAGTCCGGATCCACTCCGAACAGGCCGCGGTACCGCTCGTAGGCGGCCAGGCTCGGGAAGGTGAACAGGGCCAGGGCCCGGTCGCTCGCCCCCTCGGCAGGCAGGAAGTAGCCATGATGGATTCCACCGTGGCGACCGACCAGTTCCATCCAACAACGCCCGAACCGTTCGAACGCCTCGATCTTGGCGGGATCGATCGTGTAGTCGACGACGCAAGTGATCACCCGAACATCCTTCCCTTCCGCAGAGCTTCCAGTCACGGTCGTCCGGCGGCGCGGCGGAGCGACCGAAGCGGAGGCTTTCGGCGCTTCCCTTCGCCGCCGCCGGCGACGGGCGACGGGCGACGGCCGACAGGCGACGGGCGATGGGCGACGGGAACGACGCCCGGTTCGGCGGCGAAGCCCCACATGACGACCGGGTAGCGGTCCTCGCCGTCGACAATCTCGAAAGCCGCCCAGGCGATCCGTTCGCAGCACATGCGTTACGGACCAGCCGTCTTCGCTGTGATCAGCCGTCTTGGCCGACTACGGCGCGACACAGCGCGCCCCGTCGATCGCTCACCCCGTGCCGGGAGCATCCGTGCCTCTCCCCGCGATCCGCGGGCAGCGCATGGGGTGTCGCCTTCTGGGCAGAGAAGGCGGTATGAGGGTGCTCACGGACCTGGGCGGGCCACGTCCGCCGCGCGGCGATCAAGCCCTGCTCCCGGTGAACGGCACGCGCCGCTACCGTGGACCGATGGCATCGATCAAGAAGTTCCAAGTCACCTTCGACTGCGCGGAGCCTGAGCGCGTCGCTCGTTTCTGGTGCGAGGTGTTGGGGTACGTCGTACCGCCGCCGCCGGAGGGCTTTGCCACCTGGGACGAATACCACCGCTCGCTGCCGCCCGAGCGCCGGGGCGCGGCGTTCGTCTGCATGGATCCCACCGGTGTGGGCCCACGCATGTACTTCCAGCGTGTTCCGGAAGGCAAGGTCGTCAAGAATCGGGTGCACCTCGATGTACGGGCCGGCACCGGGCTCGTGGGTGAAGAGCGCCTCGCCACACTCGAGGCCGAGTCCGCACGACTGGTCGCGCTCGGAGCGGTACAGGTGCGGGTATTGCATGCCGATGCCGTGAACGAATCCTGCATCCTGATGCAGGACATCGAGGGCAACGAGTTCTGTCTCGACTGAGCGGTCGTGAACGCGTCGCCACCTGCCGGTCCTGCCGCCTGACGACGAGCAGGGGCGCCGCCGTTCAGGTCGCCGTGCTCGGCCTGTCCGCGGGCCGGCGTGTGCCGAGGCGGGCGCGGTAGGCGGCCACCGCGTTGCGGTTGGCACACGCGGTGCTGCAGTAGCGGCGCGAACGGTTCCGGGTGAGGTCCAGGACGATGCCCGCACAGCCTTCGTCCGCGCACAGGAACAGGCGGGACAGCTCATCGACGCGCACCACGTCGGTCATGGCCATCGCGGTCTCCACGATGACGCGGGTTGCCAGGGGCGCGTCGGAGGACACGGCGTGCAGATGCCAGTCCTGGTCGTCGTGACGAACGAGCTGCGGGAGCGCACGAGCGTCGATGAGCATCGTGTTCACCAGGCTCGCGGCGCGGTCGCGGTCGGCGGTCAACAGCTCGCGCAGAACCGGCCGCAGCTCGCGCATGCTCGCGAGTTCCTCGGCATCGCGGTCCCGGCGTCCGGTGTAGCGATGTTCGGCGCACCACGCGTCCAACTCCTGGACGGTGGTGAGGGTGTCCGACCCCTCCGCGCTGTTGACCAGCGCCACGGCCGCCTGCAGGTCGGACTCGGTGTCATGACCAAAAATCATTTTGACATCTTACATCTTCTCTCTTAGCGTCATGGTCTATGACCCAGGTAGTCGATGACACGCTGCGTGTACGCGCCTCCTCCGGCGCCCTCGGCGGCGGCCTGTTCCTCGCCCTCGTCTCCGCGATGTCCTTCGGCATGTCGGGATCGTTGGCACGAGGACTGCTCTCGTCCGGGTGGAGCCCGGGAGCCATCGTGCTGGCCCGGGTCGGCATCGCCGCGCTCGTCGTGGCGCCGTTCGCGGTCGCGTCCCTGCGCGGGCGCCTGCGGCAACTGCGCGCGCAGCTGCCGACCGTGCTGGTGTACGGCGTATTGGGGCTCGCCGGCGCGCAGTTCTGCTTCTTCTCCGCGGTCGCCACGATGGACGTCGCGCCCGCGTTGCTCATCGAGTACACCGCTCCGGCGGCCGTCGTGGTGTGGTTGTGGGTGCGTCGCGGTCAGCGCCCGCGGCCGTACACCCTGGCCGGCGCCGGCATGGCAGCCGCCGGCCTGGTACTGGCCGTCGACCTGCTCTCCGGCGCCGACCTGGCATGGTCGGGCGTCGCCTGGGCGCTCGCCGCGATGGTGGGCCTGACGGCGTACTTCCTCATCGCGGCGGACACCGACACCGGGCTGCCGCCGGTGGCCCTGACCGGTGCCGGTCTCGTGATCGGCACGGTCACCCTCGCCGCCCTCGCGGCCGTCGGCCTGTTGCCGATGCACGCCACCCTCGAACCGGCTTCCTACACGACCGGCAGCACACCGTGGTGGGTGCCGGTGCTCCTGCTCGGCCTGGTCACCGCCGCCTTGGCCTACACGACGGGAACCGCGGCGAGCCGCCGCCTCGGCTCACGCACCGCCTCCTTCATCGCCCTGCTGGAAGTCGTCGCCAGTGTGGGCTTCGCCTGGCTGCTGATCGACGAGGCACCGACGACGTCCCAGACCGTCGGCGGCCTCCTGATCATCGGCGGCGTCGTCCTGGCCAAGCTCGACGACCGCTGATCCCCCCGGAGCACAGGAACGACCGCTGCCGAAACGCGCTCGGGAAACGCCGGAGCCGGGCAACGGGCAACCGGCTCCGGTGAAGTCCCGCATCGATCCGTCGCGAGAACGAGTGGCCCGGTTCCCCGCACCGCGAGCGCGGCGTCACATACCCCGCGTCGCCCCAGCCGCAGACGGTTCGACCGCTCACCAACCGACGGTGGTTATGCGAGTGGTTTGGCGCCGAAGACGAAGATGCCGTCCCTGGTGCTCACCAGACCGTGGCCGTCGGCGGTCATCCTGGGGAACAGCTCGCCCGGCACCCCTTCGGGCAGCACGACCTTCCTGGTTCGAGCGTCGACCACGAGCGGATCGCCGGCGCGCGGGTTGTCGCCGTTCATGCTCCCACTGGGGCTGTAGCCGCGCTTGCTCGCGTACAGGGCGCCGTTGACCACCACGAACGACTCGATCGGCAACTCACCCTCCTTGGGCTGCTGCCATACGATCCGACCGGTCCTCAGGTCCCATGCCGTGGTTCGCACTTCGCCGCCGGTGCCGGCCGCGACGAACATCAGCGACTCCTCGCGGTCGACGATCGCGCGGTAGTAGCCGCTGGTGATGCGCGGTCCGTCGTGGACGAGGTTTCCGGTCGCCAGGTCGTACAGTCCCCACTGCGTCGCGAAGCTGAAGCTGCCCTTCGAGCCCGCGTCCCAGGCGATGACGATCTTGTCGCCGCCGATCATCCGTACGATCGCCGGAGCATGACCGCTGGTCGTCGATGCCTCGGGAGTGCCGGCGGGCTTGCGTACGCTCGCGGTCGTCCACTTGCGCTGACCGGTGGCGATGTCGGTGGCGACCAAGTGCTTCACACCGTCCTTGTCCGCCTTGTCGTAGGAGAACAGCAGGCCGCCGAAGATTTGCCGGTCCTTGCCGCCGTCGAAGTCGGCGATGTTGTGCTCGACCGTCACACCCGCCGAACCTCCTTGCGCGGGGCGCACGTTCACCGTGGCCTTGGAGCCGTCGTGCACGGTACGCACCACCCACCCGTCGACGACGGTCTCCGTGGTGTCGGCGTCGCTGTCCTCGGGAAGCGCGGCCCTTCCCGCTTCACGACCGTTCTCGTCCAATGCCAACCACACGGTGGTGCGTTTCGCGGTGCTCAACCCGTCGGACGCGGTCTTTTCGGTGTAGACGGCGTACAGCACCGGCTTGCCGGCCCACGTTCCGGCGACGATGCGGCCACGCAGGTTCACGGTCGCGCGGACCGCGCCGCTCTCGGCGTCGCGCAGTTCCACGGTGTTCCAGTCACCGACGATGGTGTCGGCACCGGGCGCGGGTGTCGATTTGGGCACGTTCGCGGCCAGTTCGGTACGCACGAGCGCCACCGTGTTGCCGACGATCCGCGGTTCGGCCGGCCCGGTGACCTTGCCCGTCGAGGTGTCGACCTTGGCACCTTCCTTGCCAGCGGCCACGGACCAGAGCGGCTTGTCGGTCAGACCCGGCAGCGCGGGCCCGGCGTACGCGGGGCCGTTGCGGATCGCCGAGCCGCCGCCCGGTGCGCCGTCCCCGGCAGTCGGGGCATCGCTGTTGGCGCCGGCCGGACGGCGCTCGTCCGCGCTGTCCCCGTCGCCCGAACACCCGCCCAGGGTGAGCGTGAAGGCGACGGCACCGGCGAGGGCCACGTTCCTGGACATCAACCGCACGGCTTCTCCGAGTTCATCAAGGGCCGCGAAAGCACGCGAACAGAACAGGTGTCGGCACAGGACCGGCACGACAGTGAGAGGAGGAAGTGGGAGTGGCGCCGCACGCCGCGACGCCCCGTCCGCAGTCCCCACCGATGTGGAGCTTTCCACGATCGAGTGATGGAGAGACCGTTCATCGCGCCCATGACGTGTCTGTGACCTGGCGCGATGTGTCTTCCGCGACGGATCGAAACAGATGAGGCGCATAGCTGCGGCAGAATCGGTGCTCGCCTACGCGATGGGACGGGGACTCGAGCATGAGCGACACCACCGGTACGGGCAGTTCCGCGGACGCGGACGTCGCCGGGGACACGAGCGGTACGAACGCCGACGACGAACGGTCCGCCCACGCCGCGGCCGTGGCGGCGGAACAGCACGTCGCCCGTCTGCTGCGGGAGGCCCAGAATCGCGCCGTCGCGCACGGCGCGGTCCCCGAGCCGCGCAAGGGCAGCGCCAAGCCCCGACGTCCCGGGTCGCTGCGTCATATCGCGGCGGTCGTCATCGAGTTACGCCTGTACGACCTGGCGGTGTCACCGACGGACGGTCCGGACCACAACCCGATCGACCAGGCTCTGAAGGGCAGGCCCGGCCGCGTCGCCAACGTCGACCTGGTGCTCGCCGTCGCCCGCGCCTGCCATCACATCGCCGGACAGGAGTTCGGTGACGCCCAGGCCCGGACCTACACAGCGGCGGCCCGGCAGGCCGACGCGCTCCGCAGGAGGGCGGAGATCGCGGCCAAGGCCCGCCCGCTCGACCCGGTCGGCAGCCCGCCGGAACGCCCGCTCGCGGGTGCGACGGCGGACGCGGTCACCGAGCCGGGCGCCGGCGGCGCCGAGGCACCGGACACTGCTTCGGGCGGATCGCCGGGTGCCTCGCCGGACGGATCGCCGGGTACATCGCCGGACGGTGGGTCGGCCACGTCGCCGGCAGCATCGTCCGAAGGCTCTCCGACCACCGCGTCGAGGCGACGTCAACCGCCCCGACTCACCGCTGTCGCCGCGTTGGCCGCCGTCGCGGCGGCATCCGCGGGGATCACGTGGTGGGCGACCTCGGGAGACTCGGACGCGCGGCCGTCGGATTCCGCCGACGCGCGGCCCATGGCCACACAGCACATCGACCCGGTTTCCGAGTCGGCGCCGACCGTGCTCAGTTGCCGCGACGGTGTCGTCGACGCCGGCATCATCGAATCCCCCGCGACGATCTTCGTCGACAGCCAGGCCACGATGGTCCTGCCCACTCTGGACTTCGACACCATGAACGGCTCGGCCCGCTACCTGAGTCACCAGGGCCGCAAGTACTACTGGGGCAGGGCCGGGTCCGACGACCACGACCCGCACTCCGGCGGCGTACGCCTGTTGTGGCGGCTCGACGGCGAAACCGCGTGGCACGAGTGCCGCAAGGCGCTTCCCACGGAGGAACGCGACTACGTGCGTACTCCGGCTGTTCCGACCGTCATCAACAACCGTGCCGTCACCGTCAAGATCTGCCTCTGGCGAGACGACCCGTACCTGGAGAACTGCACCCGAGAGCAGTAGCCCGGGTCGCGCGTGGGCAAGACACCTGTGCACACCGCCGCACAGGCATGGGGACCCTGGCGGCCGACCGGCGAACCGGAAATACCGAGCGGTCTCAGCGAGAGGTCGCCGAGTCGCGTACGCGCCGGCCCGTCCACGACCGCACTCGGGATCGCCGGTCGCCGCTCGGGGTTCGGTGTGCGTCCCCTGCGCGGAAACCGGACGCTCGCGACGCCCCGGCCGAAGAGCCCGGCCGGGCACCTGCCGTCGACCTCGGTCACAACGACATGCCGGCCGGCTCCCGGAGGGCACGCTTAGACTCGAAGGTGCGGCGTAGCACGGGGCTCGCCGGGCAAAGAACAAGGGTGGAACCGGATGGACTCCCAACCGGCCGACGGGTGGACGCAGAATGACGAATACCTCTGGTACACCTGCGACATCGTGGCCGATGTCGTCACCGGCCAGGCGCACCGCCGCCCGCTCGTAGCGAGCACGGCCCGGATCGAGGCGGGGGAACGCGTACTCGCGACCGGGCCGGGGGATCAGTTCAGACTGCGCGCGGTGGGCAATGGCAGTTACCGCAGCACCGGCGTGGCCGCAATCGGCAAGCCGGGGTTCGTGGTGGGCGCGCTGGCCCTGAACGCCCTGGGCAACGCGGCGCGCCGCAAGCGTGCGCAGCAGGACACCGTCCCACGTTGGGTGCACGACGGCGGCGGCGAACTGACCATCACCCAACTGTCGGCGTACCTCGCTCATCCCCGCAATCCGCTGAGCCTCGGCTTCACCGGTCTCGACCAGATCGACCTGCCCGAGCCCGGCGTCTTCGAGGCCCGCTACCACGACATGTACGGCAAGGGCTACATGTGCGTGCGCGTCACCACCCCGTGGGCGTCGCTGATGTTCGCCCTGGCAGCCCTGGCGGCGTTCCCGGCACACCCCCGGCTCCTCGGCGGCACCTGGCTCCCTCCCGGTTTCGAGGCGCGCTGCGCCCACTTCGGCCGAGCGGTACGCCCCGTGCAGCAACTGGTGCTGACCCAGGGCCAGGGCTAGCGCCGTATCAGGCAACGTTCGCTCTGTGTTCGAGGCGGGAAACGGTCCTCAGCCATCGGCGAACGGGCAGTGATCAGGCACGGCGAGACCGCATGGAGCCGGACCGGCCGGCATGCCGGCCGCAACGCGTGGCCGACCAGCAGGTGGTCGACGAGTTCGCCTTGTCCTTCGAAGACGCGGGAGAACCGCTGCTGGATGCAAATACCGAACCTACCCACGCTTTTACCGGCGACCGGCACTACGACGTGTACGCGTAGCCGCTGCCGTCCCGAGGCCGGCCGACTGCCGATCCCCGGGAGGGTCGGGGATTTCGCCTGCGTTCGTCGCGTCTCGAAGGGCCCGCCGTCCCGCTCCTTCGGCGGCCACCGAAGGAGCGGGAGGAACCCGGCGCGGGAAGGAACCGGCGCGGGAGGATCAGTGCGTGTAGAGGTAGAACCAGCCCTGGGAACCCGACGTGCAGAAGAAGTTCGGGCCCCAGAGTTGAATGCCCGCCTGGCCGGCCGCGTTGCATTCGGCATACGTGGTGTAGACGCCACTCACATGGAACTCGCCGCCGGCGCTCGCGGAGGTCGCGGCGCAGATGGGGAACAGAACCGCCGCAACGACGGCGACAAGCAACCCGATGCGTTGTCTCACGTGCCAACTCCTTTTGCCTGGACGCGATCCGCCTGCTCGTCGGCTCGTGTCGGAGATGGTGCGATGCCACCCGCATACTACGGACGCAACACCGGAAAGGTCTAGACCAACCAAGGTCCAGACCTTCCGGGGTACGGCCCCGACCACGGCAACCCACCCGAGCGGAGCCGTTCTCGGCGTCACACGGACGATCGATCGGGCGAGGGAACGACCCTCGGTGTCCGTGCACCTGTGGTTCGGCGATCGCCCGCCTCGTCAGGCCGCCAGGTGTCGTGCCGGCGGGTTCCAACTGGAGTCGAATGGAGTCGAAGCCCAAGTGGGCACCCCCCGCCGCGGAATTGCTCGGGGACGCCGGTCTGGCGCAGGGTCGGACGGGTACGTCCACCGCCCAGGTGGCTCCTCAAATCCTCGTGGTGTCCCGTGCTTTCGAAACGTGGACCCGCGCACCGACACGAACTCATCGCGACCCGCGGCGGCTCGCCCCGCCGGTTCCGCGACAGGCGGGCGTGGACGGTGACACCACGCTCAGCCCCACGGCAGGTGGGCGCGTACCTCGAAACCGCCGTCCGGGGTGGGGCCGCAGGCGAGGGTTCCGCCGGCCAGGGTGGCGCGTTCGGTCAAGCCGATCAGGCCCTGACCGGAGCCCGGCACGTGCGGCACCTCGCCCGGCGGCGCCGGGTTTCGCACGCACACGGTCAGGCCCTCGCCGGGTGCGCCCGCGACCGTGACCGTGGTCTCGGCTCCGGGGGCGTGCTTGCGGGCGTTGGTCAGTGCCTCCTGGGCGATGCGGTAGGCGGTGCGGCCGACGGAGGCGGGTACGGTCGCCGCGTCGGTGACCTCGTGGGTCAGAGTGATCCTCATGCCGGCCTCGCGCGACTCGGCGACCAGACCGTCCAGCGCGGCGAGCGTCGGCTGGGGCCGGCCGCCGGGGTCGTCGGCATCGCCCGTGCGCAGCACACCGATGATCTCCCTGAGATCCTGCAGGGCCTCGTGGGCGCTCTCCCGGATGACCCCGGCCGCGCGCGCGACCTGCTCGCGTGGCGCGTCCGGCCGGAACTCCAGCGCGCCGGCGTGCACGCTCAACAGGGTCAGCCGGTGCGCGAGGACGTCGTGCATCTCGCGGGCGATGGCCTCGCGGGCAAGGCGCTGCGCCTGCTCGGCCCGCAACCGCGCCTCCGCCTCGGCGCGGCGGGCCCGGTCCCGCAGGCTGAGCATGAGTTGCCGCTTGGCGCGTACGAACATGCCCCAGCCGATGACCGACAGAGTCAACAGCACGGCGAACACCACGACGCCGAGGTACGACAGATCGGGATCCGGGCGCAGCCGGTAGAACACCGGGACCAGCGCGAGTTGCAGACCGCCCACCCACGCCACGTACCGGAAGGGACGGTGCACCGTGAGGGTGAACAGCGCGATGAGGGCGGCGCCGCCCGCGGCGGTGGAGACAAGACCGACCGGGATCATGGCGACGGCCAGTCCCAACGGCCACCGGCGGCGAAACCAGACCGCGCCACAGGCCAGAACACCCAGTGCCAGGTCGGCGACCACGAGGCCGCGTGGCAGATCCGACTCCTGCAGAGCGTCGACGGCGGCGAGGCCGATACCGACGGCCACCAGGAAACCGCAGGTGTCGACGATCCAGTCGCGGGCCGTGCGGCGGGATCGACCGTGCCCGCTCCTGTCGGGATCGAGCTGGTCCACCACCGCGGATGGCAGCCACCACCGCCGCTCGCCGAACGCCCGTGGCTCCGGCACCGTCGTGTCATCTTTCATGGTCGACAAAAGTACGCAATGGTCCTGCGCACAACGGCTCGACCTCCCGAAGTCTCCGCCCGACGACATTCACGGCGAGACACGGTCCGGACCGTGCAAGCCCGGCCGGCGACGCACAGCGCCGAATGCCGTGTCCCGGAGGACCCTTCGCGCAAAGTCGCGCGAGCACGGCCGCATGCGGTCGGGGGTGGGTCCGCGGTGGTGGCGTGGCGCACCGAGCGCCGTTCTCTCGAACGGATGTGACGCTCTCGTTCGAGTGAATCTCTCGTCGGTGCCGGTGATGTCGATCCAGGCCCGGGCGCCCGGATGCGCACCGGCTCGAGGTGTTCGCAGAGGTTGTCCGGGCGCGTCTCCGCACGGGGAGTCGCCCGTTCGGTCACTTCTCCCCGTCGCCTCATCCATGTCACAGTTCCTCCGGTTTCTCTCGTCTCGTGAGAGCCGGTTCCCAAGTCCGGAGGGTGAACGGGGTCATGCGGGTGTTCGCGGCAAGTCGTGCCAGGGGCCTCGGGCGGCCGACGCCCCGGCCGTGGCGCGAGGGCCACCGGGTGAGCGCCGGCACGGCGAGCACGACCGGCCGTGGCTGTGGTCGCAGCCGGGCACGGCGGTTCCGGACCCGGCGAGGGGGGCAGTGGTGAGACCGGCACCGGCCGCACCCGAAGACGGCCTTTCGCCGCCGGAGATCGACGTCGTCCGCCACCTGCTGGGCATGGCGGTCAACGACTCGCCTGCCGATTTCGCGTATGGCGAAGGCATTCCCGCTTCGTACGCGGAGGTGCTCACCGACGCGTACGAGAGTGCGGGGCTGGGAAATTTCCCGCTTTCGGGCAGGCCCCCCGTCCGCGGGGCCTTCAGCACCGGGGTCGTGGCGCTGACCACGAAGGGCTATGTGGTCGGGCAACGGACCAGCGAGAACTACCGCCCCACACATCCCGTCCTGCAGGCGGAACCGATCGTGACGACGCCGCAGGCACTGCGTATCGCCAACGGGCAACGACCGGGACTCACCCCTCGGTTGTTCCACCACGAGGACGAGAAGCTGATCGTGACCAGCTTCGAGTTCGGGACACACCCGCGGAGGGACCGCGACCCGTCCGGCACCGTCGTTCGTCGACTGCTCCTCCAGGGACTGCCCCAGGCGTTGACCGACTTCACGACGATACGGATCCCGCGAGAGGTACGACGCCACCAGAACGTGGACTCGACCGTGGCCATGATCGACCGCGCGCGAACCGTGCGCCGCAGTCGCTTCAGCGAGGAACAACTGCGTGGGACGGCCACCTTCGGAATCGACGACGCCCTCCTGGACGACCTGGGCGATCGAGCCGCCGCGTTCACCCCGCGTACCCCCGGCATCCTGCACAACGACCTGCACTACGACAACATGCTGGTGCGGCCGGTGCCGCGAGACGGTCGGATGCCGAGCAGGGCGGTCTGCCTGCTGGACCTGCAGTTCGTGACCGAAGGCGACCCGGTACAGGACCTCGCGTGTGCTGCGGTCAAGCTCGACTGCACGAGGGACGAGGTCGCCGATCTGGCCGTCGGCTGGGCCCGTCGGCTGGATGCCGGCAGAACGTCCGGGATCGAGCACGACCTTCCCGCCGCCATGGCGGCGGTCTCCGCGACGCAGTCGACGGTGCTCATCCCCAACGTGATCAAGGCCGTGCGAGAGGCCGCCGAACGTGATCGGTCGAGTCTTGAACACACCCTCGACGAGGCCGCCCGAAAGATCCAGGCCTGCGTGGCACCGGCCATGGAGTACGGTCGCGACGCACGGGTCACCACCGCCTGGGTCCGCGACCGCCTCGGCGGCACGCTCCCCCGGAACCCCGCGATGATCCCGGTCGTGGGATTTTGGCCGGTCACCAGTCCACACCGTGCGTCGCCGGCGCCCG
Organism: Embleya sp. NPDC127516; assembly: GCF_044765325.1. Taxonomy (NCBI): domain Bacteria; kingdom Bacillati; phylum Actinomycetota; class Actinomycetes; order Kitasatosporales; family Streptomycetaceae; genus Embleya; species Embleya sp. NPDC127516. The sequence goes on from NZ_JBIWJT010000009.1 coordinate 64,129, forward strand.
TCCTGCCCGGTTCAACGGAACACGCTTCCCACACCCCTCGACTCGCCCCGGAGCAGCGAGCGCGGAACACCCGAAGCGACCCCATCTCGGGGTGGCAGGCGTAACCGACGTCTTCATCGCGGCGGACGCCGACGGCTCTCCACCCGAGGAGGTCGGGGGCGCCGCGTCCGGGCCCGTCGCGGAAATGTATTGCGTGGGGTACGCGTTCCACAGCGCCGGGCGCGAGCGTGGTCTGCCCGAGGGGTGCGGAGCCGCCGATGAGCGATCGCCATCATCGAAGAACGCACGGGAATTCGGCTGTCCCGACTGTCCGAAAGCACCTGCCCCGACCGCTGCGTGAGCTCCGTTCACCGGCCTGGATAGGGTGGCCGGCGAGGCACGGCGATGAAGCCGTAGGACCACCGGCATCACGTCACCCGGACCGACGGGCGCGCAGCCGACGACAGTAGGAGCAAACATGACTGCGATTGGCCGTGTCGTGGGACGCGAAGTCATCGACAGCAGGGGCAACCCCACGGTGGAGGTCGACGTCCTGCTGGAGGACGGTTCGCTGGGCCGTGCGGCTGTTCCCTCCGGTGCCTCCACCGGCGCGAACGAAGCCGTCGAACTCCGCGACGGCGACGAGGCCCGGTTCCACGGCAAGGGTGTACGCCAAGCCGTCGACGCGGTCAACGGTGCCATCGCCGAAGCACTTGTCGGGCTCGAGGCCGAGGACCAGGCCCTGGTCGACGAGGCCATGATCGCCCTCGACGGCACGCCCAACAAGGGCAGGTTCGGAGCCAACGCGATCCTCGGTGCGTCGTTGGCGACCGTGAAGGCCGCCGCCGCCGCGCATCGGCTGCCGCTGTACCGCTATGTCGGAGGCGCCGGCGCACGGCTGCTGCCGGTGCCGATGATGAACATCATCAACGGTGGCGCGCACGCCAACAACGCGCTGGACTTCCAGGAGTTCATGATCGCCCCGATCGGCGCGGAGAACTTCTTCGACGCGGTGCGGATGGGCTCCGAGGTCTTCCACACCCTGCGCAAGTCCCTGTCCGACGCCGGTCACAGCACCGGGGTGGGCGACGAAGGCGGCTTCGCCCCCTCGCTGAGCACCGCGGACGAGGCGCTGCAGTTCGTCGTGGACGCCATCGAGAAGTCCGGCTACACGCCCGGGGATGACATCACGCTGGTGATGGACCCGGCCTCTTCGGAGTTCTTCCGGGACAACGTCTACGACTATGCCGGGGAGGGCGTCAAGCGCTCCATCGAGGAACACGCCGAGTACCTCGCCGGTCTGGTCTCCCGCTACCCGATCGCCTCGATCGAGGACCCGATGGCGGAGGACGACCTCAAGGGCTGGAAGCTGCTCATGGACGTGCTGGGCAGCAAGTGCCAGCTCACCGGTGACGATGTCTTCTGCACCAACGTCGACCGGCTCCGCGACGGCATCCGTGACGGGGTGGCCAACTCCATCCTGGTCAAGGTCAACCAGATCGGCTCCCTCACCGAGACGCTGACCACCGTCGACGCCGCGCACAAGGCCGGCTACACGGTGGTGATGTCGCACCGTTCCGGCGAGACCGAGGACACCACGATCGCCGACCTCGCCGTGGCCACCGGCTGCGGCCAGATCAAAACCGGTTCGCTGTCGCGTTCGGACCGCACGGCCAAGTACAACCAGCTGATCCGGATCGAGGAGGAACTCGGCTCCCAGGCCCGGTACGCCGGCCGTTCTGCGCTGTACGTGGCCGGCTGACGATTCCTCGAACAACGCCCCACGTGGCCCGGCCGCCGGTCGCACCGGTGGCCGGGCGGTGAAGACCGGTCACCCCCTTGGGGCGTGGCGGGCGAGCGAGGCGCGGATGGCGTTCGCGCGTGGGCCCTCCCACCAGGGCACGGTCTTGACCAGGACCGGAGGGGTGCCACTCATCAGCACGAGCGCGCGACCGCGCGGCAGCGCGGCGAGGTCGGCGATGTCGAGTACCGATTCCGGGCGGGATGCCCGGGTGGTCGACTGGGTCCACAGAGCCGGGGACGTACTCGACGTACTGGTGGTGGCCGGCTCGAACATGCCCGCCGCGGCGGAGAGTTCGCCGAGGAGGCGGGTATCGGCGACGCCGCCGCCGTAGACCCGGACGTTCGCCGCGCCCCACAGCTTGGCCATGCCGTGCTCACCCCAGACCGCCACGCCCTGTGCCCAGGACTGGAGGATCGTCATCATCAGGATGCCACGCGACCCGTAGTGGCTGTACATGGTGGGGAGTTCCTTCCAGGGGCAGACGTTCGCCGCCTCGTCCAGGACGAACACCGCGGGCACCGGCAGTCGGCCGCCGGGACTCTCGATCGCCACGCCCTCCGACGCGTAGGCGATCGCCGTGGTCAGCGCCAGGACCAGTGGGGCGGCCATCTTGTTCGTTTCCTCGGACAGCAGGTAGATGGTGCCGCCCACGGTCGACGCGAAGGCGTTGTGCGAGAACTGTGGGCGCGAGGCGTCCTCGTTCGGCGTCACCCATTGGGTGACCTCGGCCGCGGACAGGAACGACGCCATTTGCAGAGCCGTGCCGTACACGCCCGCGCGTTGCGCGGATGGAGCCTGATGGACACTTTCGACGGCGTTCGCCACCGTGTGGTGGCCGTGGTGGCGCAGGATCCGGCTGGGCGTGTCGTCGTTGGGGCGGGTCAGCCACCCGTACACGTCGGTGATGGGCCGGTCGTCGATCGAGGCGGCGAGCATGAGGTGGCCGAAGAGATCCTGTCCGGCGGGTTCGAAGTAGCCGTCGCTGCGGACGTGCGAGCCCCGATTGACGCTCGCGAAGATGGAGGCGAGGACGACCGCCTTCACCACGTTGTCGCCGATGAAGGTCAGGGGGTTCCACCACCATGACGCCGGTTCCCCGGCCTGTCCTTGCGGGTCGAACACCCAGACCGGGCCACCGCGGGCCCGTACGCCCCGGGTCGCGTCCAGGATGTCGCGCTTGTTCGAGGTGACGACCACGCTCCCGGGCGCGGCGACGACGGCGGGGATCGCCCTGGTGGCGGTCTTGCCCGTGCGCGGTCCCCAGATGTCGACGTGCATGTCCTCCCACGATCCCCACAGTTCCCGGTTGCCGCGCACCGTACGTCCCACGAGCAGGCCGGGGCCGGCATCGCGGGCCACGCCCATGCGCAGCGCCCTCGCGCGGGCGGCACGTCCCGTCGTGTGCCGCAGGTCGCCGGCTCGCGCCAGGTACCGGGCGGCGCGATCGACCCTCGGCCGGTCGGCCCGAGCGCGGATCAGGGCGGTCGCACCCGCGCCCAGCAGACCCAACTCCCCCACGGCGACGAGCGTCGCCGGTACGCCGGGCCATGAGTAGGTGCCGGCGAGCCACTCGAGGACGAACCTCGGGGGGAAGGCGGCGGGACGCGGCCGGGTGCCGTCCGCCCACGTGATGACGAATGCCGCCGACCAGAGCCAGCAGCAGACCAGCAGGGCGGCTGCCGGCAGCGCGGCCAGCATGATCATCTCGGTGTGCGGCGAGGGGCCACGTCTGGTGGTGGTAGCGCTCATTGCGGAGTGATCCGATCGGTGAAGCGGCTGACGGCGCCCGGACGCGCGGCAGCACGGGAAGTCGGTGCACGATGGCTTCGCCCGCACGCCGGCACGAAGGCCCCTCGACCGCGAGGGAGGCGGCGAGCGCGTCGTGTCGAGCGGGCGGAAGTCGACAAGGAAGGCGGCTACGGGTCGAAGCGACGACAGCTGTGGCTACGGCTACGGCGACAGCGCGTAGCGGATACGAGAAAACGACACCAGGGCCGGGAACGCCGAGGCCGATCCTCCGCGCCCGCGCCCGATCCGGGCCTGCCCGCCACCGTCGTCACCAGTCCGTCGCGTTCTCGATGGTGGTCAGGGTGAGCCGGTTGCCGACCCGCAGATAGTGGCGCATCGAGGGAAGCGCGGGACTGTACACGTGGACCGAGATCGCGTGTTCGACATCGGAACGGTTGCGTACGTCGTGCACGTGCGATGCGCCGAAGGCCCGCCCTCGGCCCGCGCGCAGAAGCCGCGCTTCCGGTTGCCGGGGCTCCAACTCGACCGCGCCTCCCACAACGATGGGCAGGCTCCGTACCCGCAGGACCTGCTCGGTGAGTTCACCACGCGCCACCGCGAACGCGCCCCGTGCCCCGCCGTGGTCGTGAAAGCCGGTCGAGGAACCCGGTGGCCATCCGATCAACCACGCCTCGCCACCGCCCGGCACAGGGAGCCGCGACCAGGTGCGTTGCTCGGGGTCCAACCGCAGGGTGGAGACAAGTTCCCGGTCTCTCACCGCGGTCAGCACGAAATCCAGGGACGATCGCGTCGACGGATGCGATGGAGCCGCGGCGGCCACGGCGGCCGAGGTCTGCGAGCCCAACCCGTCGACGTCGGGTCCGGGTAGTCCGGGAAGTCCGGACGATCGGGGCGTGAAGTTGTCGGAGGCAACGGAGTCTGTACGCATGCAACGTCCTCGAAAGGGGTGCTGCGCGCTGTTGCTGCCGCATGCCCTCCACCCTTCCGCCCACGCACACGCGTCGCGTGTCGGGGTCGGGCGTGGGCGGACGTCTCGTCGCACCGAAGGGCGGCCCGGATACCGGGTCGGCCGGACGGCGTCAGGAGGTGCGTGAGGGCACGTCGCTTGCACTTCGCGGCGAGGCGAATCCTCGTTGCGGATCGTTCGGTCCAGGCAATGGACCGCGGCGAGATGCGAAGTGCGCGCGTCGGCAAGTGGGGCGCGCGAAAGGGCCGGGGCTCAGGTCAGCGCGAAGCGCGACACAGACACCCGGCGTACCTGAGAAGATCCAGGTGGATGCGCCCAACGAGGATTTCGTGACTGCTCACGCTCACGGACACAATCACGCAGGTTCAGCACAGTCAAATCGGCTTGCTCCAACTGCCTGCCTTCGAAGCAGAGTTGGCGATTTCCGGCTGCTCCGCGGCAGGCGAGTCCGCATGCAGGCCCACTCGTCCTCCTCCTGAGGGCGACCGACTCGCTCCCTGCGACGGGCCCGCCCGCCGGGGCCGGCCGCAGCCGCGCGAGCCGGGGAATCTGTCGCTCACCCACATCGGTGTGCGTGGTGTTTGTTTTGTACTGAGCGATCCAATATGGTGTCGGCACGTGCTCGTGCGGCACGAACCCTGTTGTGGCAGGTGCCTACTTCGGCACGTGCCTTTTCGAAGGAAGGTTGGGCCATGAGCGAGACCAGGGCAGTCGTCGAGGAGTTCTTCCGTCGCGCCGGGGCCGGTGACTTCGCGCGGATGCCGGAGTTGTTCGCCGAGGAGGTCAACTGGGACGTCTACGGCGCCGAGGAGGTGCCATGGATCGGTCGTCGCACCACGCGGGCCGAGGTCGCCGACTTCTTCGACATCCTTCCCCGGCACCTCAAGGCCGAGGAGTTCGCCATCCACCAGGTCGTCGTGGACGGCGAGGACGCGGTCGCCCTCGGCTACATGCGACAGGTGGTCGTGACCACCGGCGACCTGTTCGTCTCCCCGTTCGCCTTCCGCTTCACGGTGCAAAACGGCCTGATCACTCGCTACGTCACCTACGAGGACAGTCTGAACCTGGCCCGCGCGTTCGGCGTGGTCTGACCGGCCGGGCCGCATCCGGCCGGGGATCGGTGCGGGATCACCGGCGCGGGCCGTCAAACCCGGGCCCGCGTCGCGCGGCGGCTTTCAGCGCCACAGCCAGGCGGCCACTCCGGATACGGCGATGAGCAGGCACACGCCGAGGTTGACGACCTTGTAGGTCAGGAACACCGCGACGAACTCGCGGATCGTCGCGCTGGGGCGGAAGTACGAAGCCGTCGGCGCGCCGACCACTTGGCCGCGCACCCCGGTGCGGCGCGCGAGCAGGGCGGCGCGGAAGGCGTGGAAGTTGTTGGTGACGATGACGCACCGGTAACCGGGGTCGGCGGCCGTCATGATCGCCTTGCTGAAAAGCAGGTTCTCCTCGGTGTTCCGCGAACGGTCCTCGCGCACGATGCGTTCCGCGGGGAACCCGCCTGCGACCAGGTAGTCGGCCATCGCGTGTGACTCCGGTAGGTCCTCGTCGGGGCCCCGGCCGCCCGACGTGATGAGCACGGGCTGGTTCCCGCGTGCGACTTGGGCCTCGAAGAGGGTTCGCGCGCGATCGAGCCGACTGGCCAGCAGGGGTGGCACCTTCTCGCCGCCGACGAGGCCGGAGCCGAGTACGACCACGAAGTCGACCGAGCGGCGCACCCGCAATCGCTCGTAGAGGAAGGCGTATCCGACGAAGCACAGAAGCAGGAAGGACACGTAGCCGACCACCAGAACGACGGTGCCCGAGACCACGATCAGCGTACGCGAGCGGGTGACCGTGGCCGTCACGAGAAGTGCGATCACGGCGACGATGGCCAGCCCCGTCAACAGCGAGAGCAGGTTGGCGGGACGGACGCCCTCCCGGCGCACCATCGTCACGCCGTTGGACACCAGCGCGCCGGCGAGCACGAGCACACCCACGGCCGGAGCGAGCAGGAGGAGCACGGTCAGCACCGCCACGAGCGGCCGTGGTATCCGGCTCAATTCACCGATCAGCCCGACGATGAGGGCGACGAGGGCCAGGCCGAGATACACGGCGTTGCCGAACCGGCGGCGGTCCCTCAGGACTCCGACGAGGAAGAGCACAAAGAACAGCGCGGCAAAGGCGTAGGCGAACACCGCCGAATCCTATGCAGCGCGACCCACCCCGCTCGCAGGGCACACCCGGGGCGCCGACCGGCGACGGCAACCGGCCGACCGTCACGTCCACCAATCCGGGAGGCGGGTCCCTGCGGCCCCACCCTCCCGGGCCCGCGGAGCGCCGGGCGAAGGCGACGAGCCTTCCTCCGATATCGGTCGGATCACAGTGCCGGGACCGAGGGCTCGGCACCTCCCCGTCGGCCCGCGCTGCCCGCGCGGTCACGCCCCCGGGATCGGGAAGATCATGCAGCTACTCGTCGCGTGCGCGAGGAGACGGTCGTTCGCGTCCAACAGCTCGGCCTCCGCGAGCGCGGTGCGCCGGCCTTGGCTGCGCACCCGGCCCACGGCGCGAATCCGGCCGGTGTCGAAGGTGATCGGACGCAGGAACTTCGTGGACAGGTCGAGCGAGGTGTACGCCATGCCCGCGGGCAGCGTCGTGTGCACCGCGCAACCGGCCGCCGAGTCCAGCAGGGTCGCGTACACGCCGCCGTGCACGCTCCCGATCGGGTTGTAGTGCTCCTCGCCCGGCGTCATGGAGAACACGGCGCGCCCGTGCTCGACCTCATCGAGGGTGAAGTCGAGGGTGGCGGCTATCGGCGGCCCCGGATACCTGCCGGCGATCATCGCCTTGAGGAAATCGAGGCCGGCCATGGAGGCGGCGGCGCCTGCCGTGATCGCCGGGTCGTCCCACGTATACGTCCGCGACCTGCCCATGCCCGTCCTCCGTTTCCTTCCCGGCCGTGCCGTGGCGCGACGGGCTGTCCTGTGCCGTGACCGGCGCCGCGGCCGGCACCGACTGACTGCGGTTTCCGAAGTCAGGTGTCACACTACTCCCATGGACCTGGAGTGGCTGGACATCGACCCCGCGCAGTGCCCGGTCCGGCGCACGCTCGACCTGGTGGGAGAGAAGTGGTCGCTGTTGATCCTGCGGGACGCCGTCAACGGTGTGCGCAGGTTCGACGACTTCCGACGCCACGTCGGCTTGTCGGAGGCCGTGCTCACCGACCGACTGCGCAAACTGGTCGCCGGTGGTGTGCTCGCGACCCGGCCCTACCGCGAGCCCGGAGCGCGCACGCGCAACGAGTACCGGGTCACCGCCAAGGGCTGGGACCTGTGGCCGGTGCTGCTGGCCCTCAAGGAGTTCGGCGAGAAGCACTGGGCCGATCCGGCGGGGCCGATGCTCGACGTAGGGCACCGCGACTGCGGAGCGCCGGTCCGCGTCGTCGTCGAATGCGCCGAGGGGCACCCGCATCTGACGCATCGTGATGTGACGGCACGACCGGGACCGGCCGCCCGTCCGCTCACCAGACCCACCCGCTGAGCGCCCGTCCGCACCCTCCACCGACGCACCACACGCTTCCCCACGCAGGGCGGCTCGCCGGAACAGCCCCGAGGGGGAACCCACCTCGGCCGAGTCACGCTGTCGAGTCCCCGACCCGATGCGGGGGCTGCTCGGAGTCGTCCCCCGCGATCGCGCCCGGTTCACCCGTCGCCGAAGGCGGCCAGGAGGTCGTCCTCGGACGGCGCGGCGGTCGGCGGCGCGGGGGCGGTCGGTAGTTCGGTCCAGATGGTCTTGCCGGTGCGGTGGTAGCGACTGCCCCAGCGGGCGGTGAGCTGGGCGACGAGGAACAGGCCGCGCCCGCCCTCGTCGGTGTCGCGGGCTCGGCGCAGCCGGGGTTGGGTGTTGCTGGGGTCGGAGACCTCGCACACCAGCATGCCGTCGTGGATGAGCCGCACACCGACGGGCCCGCCCGCGTACCGGATGGCGTTGGTGACCAACTCGCTGACGACGAGTTCGCAGGTGTACGCGAGTTCCCCGAGGCCCCAGTCCGCGAGCTTGCTCGTGACCAACTCCCGGGCGCGGGAGACCTGGGCGAGGTCGGCCGGCAGTTCCCAGCGGGCCACCGCGTCGTCGGGGACGCCGCGAGTACGCGCGAGCAGCAACGCGACGTCGTCGTCACGCCGCGGATCGAGGCGGGCCAGCACGGCGGCGCCGATGGCCTCCAGCGGCCGGTCCCGGTTCTCGGCCGCGACCGCCGCGAATTCGTCCAGACTCGCGGAGGGGTCGGTGTCCCGTCGCTCGACGAGCCCGTCGGTGTAGAAGGCGAGCAGCGAGTCGGGCGGCAGCTCGATCTCGACGGCCTCGAACGGCAGTCCACCGACGCCGAGCGGAGGCCCCGGCGGCACCTCGGCGAACCGCGGGTCCATGCCTGGGCGCATCACCAGCGGCGGCGGGTGTCCGGCACTGGCGATGGCGAGGGTACGGCCGATCGGATCGTAGACCGCGTACTGGAACGTGGCGCCGAGTGCGGCGAGTTCCGCGGTCGCGTCGTCGGGATCGTGCTCGGGCCAGTAGCTGAGCACCAGGTCGTCCAGGTGTCCGATCAGCTCGTCGGGCTCCAGATCCAGGTCGGCGAGGGTCTGCACGGCGGTACGCAGGCGCCCCATCGCGGCGGTTGCGCCCAGCCCGTGGCCGACGACGTCCCCGACCACGAACGCGGTGCGCATCGAGGACAGCGGGATCACGTCGAACCAGTCGCCGCCCACCCCCGCGTCGCCCTCGGCGGGACGGTAGGTGCCGGCGGTTTCCGCGGCCGCGGTGCGGTTGACCAGCCGGGGCAGCAACGATCGCTGCAGGGCCACGGCGGTGCGGTGCTCGCGCGTGTAGCGGCGCGCGTTGTCCACGCTGAGCGCGGCGCGCGAGGCGATCTCCGCGAGCAGGGTCGCGTCGCGGTCGTCGAAGGCGGGTCGGTCGCCGGTGCGCCAGACGGTGATACTGCCCAGGATCAGCCCGCGGACCAGCAGCGTGGCGACCATGGACGAGGACGCCACCGCCGGAATGATCGTGTCCAGCGTCTCCGGATCCAGGTTGAGGGACGCGCGCAGTTGTGCCATGTCGGTGGCGCGGACCGGGACGCCCTCGGCGAGCGGACCGAGCATCGGGCTTTCCGGAAACTGCGGCAGTCGGTCGCCGACGCCCAGCATCGGGGCGGGCCAGCGGGTGCCCGGCCGGGCGGCGACCGCGACCCGCAGCAGGGCGAGCTGATTTTCACCGGTCGGGCGGGGCTCGTCCCCGTGCAGGACGGGCTCGGTCAGATCCACGGAGGCCAGGTCCGCGAAGTCCGGCACCAGCACGTCGACGAACGCCCGGGCCGCCGCGTCCAGGTCCAGGCTCGCGCCGATGTCGACCGCCGCCGTGTGCGCCAACTCGTGGTGTTCGCGGGCCCGAGCCTCCGGGTCCCGCGCATCGCCGGCGGCGCGCCGAACCGGCAGCAGCAGGACCAGTCGGGCGCTGGGGACGAGGTTCGACCTGTCCGGGCCGTGGTCGGACAGCGGCGTCGTCAGGGAACGAGCGTGCACCGGCCCCAGGGCGCCCGGGATCGTCACCCGCGCGCCCGGCCCGCGCCCGGGCACCGCGCGCAGCGCCGCGGCAGCGGCCGGCGGCAACGGATCACCCAACTGTCTCCGCGCGGACGGGCTGCACATGAGGACGTTGCCGTCCGCGTCCAACAGCACCGCCGCGAGGTCAGGGGGGATCCCCTCGTCCGCTTCGACGGCACGCGACGCCCGCATCCTCGGCCCGCCCTGCCTCCCCGAGCCACGGAATCCTTCGTGACGTTCCATTCTCACGCCACCCGACCATCGCCTGCCACCAGAGCCCCGGACCCGCCCGCCCCACCCCGCCTGGGCCGTGCGGGCTCCCGGCCGCCGGGCGCGTCGTTCGATGCCGCCGATGCCGCTGCGCGAGGCGGGGTTCGGCGTCGAGGACGGTGAACGGGCCCGCCGCAGGGGCCGAAGGCGGCGTGCCGTGGCGTCGGCCAAGCCCTGTCGCCCCGATCACGAAACCGTCCGCCGTCGACTGCGGGAACGGCGGTGACGCCCGACGGCGGGCCCCGGACGCCGGACCTACTTGCCGTCCTTGTCGGGATCCGCGGCGAGGGTGATCACGCCCAGATAGCCGTCGCCGTCCTGGACGACCTTGAGGAGCATGGTGGGCTTGTAGATGTTGTCGCCATCGTTGAACGTGTCCCGGCCGGTGTGCTTGGCATACGGCTGTTCGGCGAAGACGGCACTGTTGAGCGCCTCGTCCATCATCAGCTGGGTGGTGAGTGTGCGTGCGTTGTCGAAGTGCACCATGGCGTGGACGTGGACGGTACGGCCCCGGTACCAGCCGGGCCAGATGGTGGTGAACTGCACGATCCCCTGGTTGTCGGTCACCTGAGCGCCGCGCAGGTAGCGCTTGTCGTCCTGCGGCGTGAGGTCCCCCTGTGCCCCGCCACCGCCTGCGCCCCCGCCCGGCGCTCCCGAGGGGGGTGCGCCGCCGGGCGCTCCGGACGGGGGCGGGCCACCACCCGGACCGCCGCTCCCCCCGCTCCCCCCGCTCCCGCCGCTGGGACCGCCTCCGCCGCCGCCCCCGCCGGAGAGGCTTTCGGCCCCGGAGTAGAGACCGGCCGCGTCGCAGTGCCAGATCTCCACCACCGCGTTCGGGATCGCTTGGCACGTCTCACTGTCCTGGACCCGGACGGCCAGCCGCAGCCGGGCGCCCGCGCGGTCCTCGCGGATGTCGCTGCGGATCTTGTCGGCGTCGAAGTAGTACGGGCCCTGGGTGGTCTGCGGGGTCAGAGCGCAGGTGCCCGCCCCCTCGAACAGTTTCGCGATGTCCTGGGTGCTGCCGGCCTGGGGCGAGACCGTGGCAGTGGCGCCCGTCGTCGTGGTGGCCTGGGCGCTGCCGCCGTTCTTTGCTCCCGAGCAGGCGCTGAGGAGCGCGCCCAGGCCGATGCTGCCGATGCCCGCCAGCGCGGTGCGCCGACTGACGCGTTGACCTTCGTGGTGGTCATGGCTCATGGTCCGTCGACTCCTTCCGAGTCACTCTCGGTCATCGGCAGCGTAGGAACGCAGCATGAGAGCCGTCTGTGAGCCGGATGAGAAACGGATCGTCCGTCGGCGGGCCCTTCGCCGATCCCGACCTCGCCGCGCCCGCCCCGCACACCACGCGTGCGAGCGGACACCGCAACGGGCCACCGTCGCCGTCCTTGTAGGCGAGGCACCCGAACCGCACGCGCGGCCGGGTCCGCCGCCGGCGGGACCGGGCGGTTCGACGCACACTCGAATGGTGGAGATCATGTCGGCGCGCGGCTACCTCATCCTCCCCGACCTCGGGGATGTCGAGGTCACCCTCGACCTGTTCGACTGGCCGATCAACGGCGAGACCCTCGCGCGTACGTGGAGCGCGGTCATCGACAACGGCCCCGTCCTGGAGCCCGACACCGAGGGCTTCCTGCGCCTGGACACCGAGCCCGCCGGAATCGGACACCCGTTCGTCGTCATCGCCGCCGGGCACCACGTGACACGAATCAGCGGACGCAGGACCGTGTGACCGGGGCCGCCCCCTCCCGGACCGGGTCGCCCGACCGGATCTGAGTATCCGTACTCTGCCGGGTGCTCGCGTAGGCCGGAAAACTGGCGCCATGGACGAAGGACCACGAAAAGCAGTGCCCACGTTCCTGGCGACCCCGGTCCTGGCCGCGATCGCGGCGGCGGCATGGGCCGCATGGCTGGGCTGGGATCAGCACCGCGACGTGCATCCCGACGGTTCGACGACCGGCCCCTACCAGGCCTGGCAGGTGGTCGGGCTCGTACTGACCCTGTTCGCGGCGGTCTGCCGGGCGGCCTCCCGCGGCCATGTCGCGGCGGCGACGATCGGCACCACCACGGGCCTGACCCTCGCCGCCTATCTCGACTGGTCGGACGACTCGAGCGGACTGTACATGGTGGGCGTGACCATGGTCGGACTCGCGAGCGTGGGCGCGACGGGCATCCTCTCCCACCTGGTCGCCTCCGCGAGGCACCAAGCGGGAAGCCGCCGACCGAGGCACTGACCCTTCCCCACGCCGCCGCCCCGACGCCCGCCGGCCCCATTCACGAGGCGGGCGACGCGGGGCCTCGGACCGGGCATCCCGGTCGGGCGTCTCCTCCCCCTCGGTCGGGAGGAGACGCCCACCCACCGCCGGCGATCCCCCGGAGCCCCCGAAGGGGAGGAACCGCCCGCGCCCCACGCCTGCCCCGCCCGCGGCGACCCGCGCCCACCCGAACGGGTGAACCACTTCGCCGCGGCGCGTGTCCACCGACGGCCGGCCGGGTTCCCGCACCGAGCAGCGGCACTTCCGCCGCGTCCGGGTCCTCCCTCGGGCGCGGCAGACGGCCGGCCCGGCGCCACTTCCCGTCCCCGGACACGGAGCGGAGTCGAGCGCGATCTCCCCGACGAGTTCGGGAACGACGGCATCGCAGGTTGTCCGTAAGGGAGTTCGGGCGGCCTCGCGAGCGCTCTCAGGACATGAACCCCAGGACTCCGCGGCCCTCGCTCGCCCGTGCCGCGTTCAGCCATTCCGCGCAGTCCTCGATGGCCTCGCGCACCTCCCCGTCGAGTGCGGCCAGTTGCTCGCCAGTGGCGGCGGCGTACTGTTCCAGCGCCTTGGCGCAGTCCGCCGGCGACCAGACTCCGTGCCCCGGAAGGTCGGTGTACGGGAGCGGCGAGGGAAGTCCGTAGCCGAACTCCGAGACCCGAACGGCGTCCACGCCGAGCGACGCGAGCCCTTCGTCGACGCGCTCGAGCCACCCGAACCGGAACGGCGAGAAGTTGTTGCTGTAGATCCGCCGCCCGTGGAAGGCGCAGATCATCCGGTACGCGTAGCCGTACTGGAACGCGTGCCCGTCCGCGAACGGCCCGCCGTCCACCACCGCGGTCAGCGCCTCGTACAGCGTCGGCGCGCCGGCCGCGATCTCGCTCGAGAAATAGTCGTCGTCCCGGGCCATCTCCTGCTTGAAGCGTCCGCCGATGGCCCGGCGCACGCGTACGTCCCCCGACCCCACCACCGCACGCACGGCCTCGGGGTCCGCAATGAACAAAGACAGCGAAAGACTCATGCCGCCAAACCTATCGACCTCGCCCGACACGGCCGCGCCCCTGTGCGGTCGCGAACGGCGCACCCCGAACGCCCGCGTGGACAAGCGGACATGGACCCGCCTGTCCGGGTGGGCACGGGACTCGGCGTCTGCGCGGACGGCGTGGGAGGTGGTGGCGCGCCCGTGTCGACTCGGGCTTCCGGGGAAGGCGTCGACGGTGAGCACCCACGACCCGTCCCGGGATGGCCTGTCTCGGTCCGATTCACGATTCGGCCTCAGGTTGGTCCTGGTCGCGGGCGCCTTCCTGGTCGGGGTTGTGCCTTTCACGCTCCTGGCGCTGCTGGTGCGCAACTCCTGGTCGCCATTGCAGGCGTTGGACGTCGACATCGCTCGGACGATGGAGGCGTGGATGTCGGCGCGACCGCGTTGGCGCCGACTGGCGCACACGCTCAGCGACTGGGTCTGGGACCCTTTCGTCTTTCGAATTCTGGTGCTTGTGCTCTGCGTGTGGTTGTGGCGGCGCGGTGCCCGCCGGCTCGTCCTGTGGGCGGTCACGGCGATGGTGATCGCGGCGGCGCTCAGCGGCCTGACCAAGGTGGTGATCGCGCGTGCCCGCCCCGAGGACGCCGTCACGAGCGCCCCGGGCGGATCGTTTCCCTCCGGGCATACGTTGACCGCGACCGTCGGCGCGGGCGTGCTGTTGCTGATCCTGCTGCCCGTCCTTCCCCGTCGGTCCCGCCCGGTGGTGTGGTGCGCGACAGTCGTCTCGGCGTTCGGGGTCGGGTGCACCCGTGTGGCCCTGGGCGCTCACTACCTCTCCGATGTGGTCGGCGGCTGGATCCTGGGCATCGCCGTCCTGGCCGCCACCTCCGGCGCCTTCGCGTGGTGGCGGCACGACACCGGCCCGCCGGCCCCGGACACGGACGCCGGACTCGAACCGGGAATCCACCCGGCGAAACCCGGGCACTGACGACCGAACGTGGCATCGTGACCGCGCATCGGGAGCGCCGACGAGACGGGGACGGCGGACAACGGGGACGACGGCCCCGCGACCGGCGCCGCCACCGACAACGGTGGCGGCGCCGGTCGCCTCTCGTCAGGTGTGGTGCTCTTCCGTGCCCAGGCCGAGGGCCCTGCACAGTTGTTGCACGCTTTCGTAGTCGAAGCCGTCCACCGGCAACCCGGCGAGGAGATCCACCAGGTGGTCGGGCGCCGACGTCCCGCGCAGCCGTGCCAGGAGCGCCTCGCGATCGGCGGGGTAGATGTCGCGTCCCAGGTGGCGCGCCAAATCACTTCGTACCCGCACGTCGGTCGCGCTCATCCCGGATGGCGTGCCACCCACACCCGAAGCGCGCTCGACGAGGTCCTCCGGCGCGCCGGTGGGGACGTTGTCATGCTCGTGAGTGGTCATGTCGTGATGCCTACCCGATTCACTGCGATCCGGAATCCCGTACGGCAAACCGGTCGAGCCCGCCCCGGACGCGAATCACCCGCATCCCCGCTGCCCACGAGCATCCGTACCCGCGCGCCGGGACGGTCGCGGCCCGAAACCGAGCGCGCACGCGACGACCCACCGGCCACCGCGTTCACCCGGCACCGGACCTGAACCCGTCTCCGGACCCCGGCATCGCGCCGCCGGTCTCCGGGCGAGCGGACGCCGCCCACCGACGGGGAGGACCGGGAACTCGCCCGGCCCGTCGTCACCGAAGCAAGGCGTCCGGCCCGTCCGCATCCGACCGCGTCCGCATCGGTGTCACGCGACGACCCCCATCGGAGGGCGCGGAGCGCCGATACTCGTCCGCCAACCACACCAGTGCCAGGGCCATCCCCTCACCTTCGGCCGACTCCGCCGCCTCTCGCTCCGCTCGCTCCGCGAAACGATGCGGACCGAACCCGTTCGTCCCCATGACGCACGTCCCTTCACCCGGCCGGTCGCCCGTCCCGGGCGCCTCCAGCAAGGCTGTCCACGTCGGCCGCGGACATGCACGACGAATATCGAAATTGCGAGGAAAGGCCGGCGAAGCCATCCAACCGGGCTGGGGTGTCCCGGATTTCGCATCCCGCGCTCGCGCGCGAACACGGGTGCGCACATGCGAGGCGGCGCCTACGCGGCCTGGCCGGCCAGGAGCTTTCGGGTCACGGTGGTCAGGCGCGCGCCCTGGTAGCGGGCGGCTTCGAGGATGTTGTCGCCGGGCTCGCCGGCCCCGGAGGCGTGCGCGGTGCCGTACGGGTTGCCGTTGGCGCCGTACACGACCGGGTCGGTGTAGCCCGGCGACACGATCAGCGAGCCCCAGTGGTGCAGGGTGTTGTACAGCGCCAACAGCGTCGACTCGTTGCCGCCGTGCAGGTTCGCCGCGCTGACGAATCCGGTGGCCGGCTTGTCGACGAACACGCCCTGCTGCCACAGCCCGCTGGTCGTGTCGATGAACTGCTTGAGCTGCGAGGAGATGTTGCCGAACCGCGTCGGCGAGCCGAACGCGTAGGCGTCGGCCCACACGAGGTCGTCCAGCGTGGCGACCTCGACGTCCCGGGTGGCATCGAGGTGCGCGCGCCATGCCGGTACGGAGTCGACGACCTCGTCGGGCGCGAGTTCGGGCACCCGGCGCAGGCGTACCTCGGCACCGGCCTTCTCCGCTCCTTCGGCGACGGCCCGGGCGAGTTGGTGGACGTTGCCCGTGGACGAGTAGTAGACGACGGCGATCTTGGTGGTCATGGCGAAACCTCCGGCAGGACTAATCGGATTGCTATCCGCTTCGACGAGGAGTCAAGCGGATAGGAATCCCTTTGGCAAGTGGGAAGCGGATGACTATCCGTTAGGCTGCGATCATGAGCCCACCGCCCCGCATCGATCTCCCGATGGCCGAACAACCTCCGCCGGAACGGGCCGACGCCGCCCGCAACCGTCGCCGGATCCTCGATGCCGCCGGCCGGATCGTCGCCGAGCAGGGCCCCGACGCGCTCACCATGAACGCGGTCGCGCATGCCACCGGGATGGGCGTCGGCACGGTCTACCGCCGGTTCGGCGATGTGGCCGGCCTACTGTTCGCACTCCTCGACGAGCGCGAACAGGTCTTCCAGGCCGCCTTCCTCTCCGGCCCGCCCCCGTTGGGCCCGGGGGCGCCCACCGCCGACCGCCTGCGCGCGTTCCTGCACGCACTCGTCGATCGCGTCGTGGAGCAGCACGCGATGCTGTTGGCGGCGGAGGTCGCCGATCCGTGCGCGCGCTACACCAGCGCGCCCTACCGTGCGATGCGGATCCACACGGCGATGCTGATCGCCCGGCTGCGGCCGGACGCCGACGCCACGACCCTCGCGGACTTCCTGCTCGGCCCGTGCGGACCGAGCCTGCTGCACCACCTGCGCACCGACCGAGGACTGACGCCCACGGAGATCAAGCGGGCACTCGACCAGACGCTGGAGCTGTACGGTCTCGACGCACGCCTCGACTGACGGGCACGCGTCATCGGGCCACGAGTCGCCCACGCCCGTCGACGTCCCGCCAACAGGCCCGCCCCGCGCCGGTCCGGCCGCCCGGAGCAGCTCCGCGAGGACGTGTGGGGTGGTCGCGGACGGGCTCGGGACCCTCCGGCACGAGCTCTTCGTGCACCCTGCCGGAGGGCCGCGCCCGATCAGGTCACGCCTTCGGCGAGAACGGGCAGGCCGAGACCGCCCGAAAGCAAACCGAGGCGACCCGCGGGACCGAAGCCCGCGCCACGCTCAGCGGGTCGTGCTCAGCCGGCCACCTTCGCGGCGAGGTAGTCCTCCCACGTCCTGACGCCCACCGCGTTCTCCCGCGTGACCAGCCCCCCGGCGCGCAGCCCGGCGCCGGCCTTGCCCGGGACCCGCACGGGCAGGACCCACCGCCGCTTGCCCACCGCCTTCAGCCAGGAACGAGCCAGGTCCCCCGCCTGGTACACCCGCGGCCCGCCCAGGTCCGCGACCCGCCCGGCCGGCGCGCCCTGCGCCAACTCCACCAGTCGGTCGGCCACTTCGCCCTGGTCGACGGGCTGGCACACGGTCTTCGACGGAACCATGACGAAGGGCGTCCTGGACGACAGGCCGAACACCTTGTGCAGCAGCTCGGGGAACTGCGTCGCGCGCAGATTGCTCCACGGGATACCGGACTCGGCGAGCAACCGCTCACCCTCGATCTTGATCTCGTAGTAGGAGTACGGGATCCGGTCGATGCCGACGATCGAGATGTTCACGATGTGCCCGACTCCGGCCCGCTTCGCGGCGCCCAGCAGGTGCCGCCAGCCGGGAAGGTCGTGCTTCGGCTTCCGCGTGTCCGACGCGCAGTGGATGATCGTCGCGACGCCGTCGAACGCCGCGTCGACACCCTCGCCGGTCTGCAGGTCGGCGGTCACCCAGGTGACCGCCGCGTCGTCGGGCAGCGCCGCCCTGCGGGTCATCGCGCGCACCGGCAGCCCGGTGCGCCGGACCCGATCCAGCACCTCGCGCCCGAGCACACCGGTCGCGCCCGTCACCAGGATCACGTTCTCGCTCATCGGTCCTCCTCGCTACGGGGACGCCGCACCGTCGCGACGTCGCCCTCGTCAGCAAGGAACCGGACGGCTATGCGTTACGTGACAACCCTCGGCATTGTTCTTCGAGGAATTTCAGCTTCTCCGGATTGCGGACGATCCGCACGCCCGCGATGCCCTCCGCGCCGAACTGCGCCACCGCCACGGTCGTGAGCGCCCCGCCCTCCCAGCCCAACAGCGCCGCCTCGCCGTTGACCTCGGCGAAGCCGAATTCCATATCGGACGAGAAGCGCTCCACCAGACCCAGCAGGAACCGGGCCACCTTCTCGCGCCCGGAGACCGGTCGTGTCGACGCGGAGACCTTGCCGCCCCCGTCGGTCCACGTCACGACGTCGTCGGCGAGGAGCGACTCCAGTTGCCCGAGCGCCCCCTCGGCCGCCGCCGTCAGGAAACGCGCCAGCAGGTCGGAACGCACCTCCGCGGAAGCCTCGAAGCGCGGCCGCCCGGACACCAGATGTTGCCTCGCCCGCCGGTAGGTCTGCCGGGAGTTGGCCTCCGGCCAGTCCAGCACCTCGGCGATCTCCCGATGGCTGTACCCGAACGCGTCCCGCAGGACCACGACCGCCCGCTCCGGCGGCGACAACCGTTCCAGCATCACGAGCATCGCCATCGACACCGCGTCCCGCTGCTCGGCGGTCTCCAACGGCCCGAGCGCCCCCGCGTCCGTCCGCACCGGCTCGGGCAACCACGGCCCGACGTACTCCTCGCGCCGCGCCCGCGCGGACGTCAGCCGGTTGAGGCACAGATTCGTCAACACCTTGGCCAACCACGCCCCCGGCACCTCGATGTGTCCTCGATCGGCCGCGTGCCAGCGCAGGTACGCGTCCTGCACCGCGTCCTCGGCCTCGGCCGCCGACCCCAGCATCCGGTACGCGATCCCGAACAGCCGCCCCCGCTGCGCCTCGAACTCCGCGGTCGGGTCGGGGAAGGCGTCGATCGTCACGAAATCCACCGTACCGCCGGCCACCGAGTCGTTCGTCCTCGGCGTCTCCACGGCCGCCGGGGCAACGAGAAAGCCCCGGACGTCCTGACGTCCGGGGCCTTTACTCAAGGTATATTGGATGGTTCTGAATACCGGTTTTCTCACGGCATTCAGGAATCTCAATGAAGGCATAATACCCGTCCGGGAGACGAATTGTCAAACGCCGAATTGCGATACGAGCAGGAATTCGTCGACGCGCTCTACGCACGCCTCGCGGACCTGCGTGCCCAGGCGGAGGCCGCCGTGACGAGCGCGCTCGGGCGCGAGCACGACGGCACCCGGCAGGCACGCGTCGAGCGGGATATCGCGGTCTTCGAGCACTCGAGCCTGCGCGCGGCATTCGACGCCGGCGCCAACGGCCTGTGTTTCGGGCGATTGTTGTTCCGGGACGGCGCCGACCATCACATCGGACGGATCGGAATCCGTCGCGACGACGCCGAACACACCCCACTGATCATCGACTGGCGCGCCGACGTCGCACGACCGTTCTATCTCGCGACCGGGCACACTCCGATGGGCCTGCGCCGGCGGCGGCACATCACCACGTCCGGGCAGCGGGTCACCGCGCTGCACGACGAGATCCTCGACCTCACGGACGACACCCGCACCGGCTTCGAGGGCTCGGACGCCGACGCGGTCCTGCTCGCGTCGCTCGACGCCCGCCGCACCGGGCGCATGCACGACATCGTGCAGACCATCCAGGCCGAGCAGGACCGCATCATCCGTGCGCCGCACCGCGGCATCCTCGTGGTCGAGGGCGGCCCGGGCACCGGCAAGACGGTCGTCGCGCTGCACCGCGCGGCGTACCTGCTGTACGCCAACCGTGAGCACCTGACCCGCCGCGTCGTGCTCGTGGTCGGCCCCAACCCCGCCTTCCTCGGCTACATCGAGGACGTCCTGCCCTCGCTCGGCGAGACGGGCGTGCAGTTCGCCACACCCGGCGAGTTGTTCCCGGGCGTCACCACGACCGCCGTCGACACCCCCGCGGCCGCCGAGGTCAAGGGTCGGGCCGCGATGGCCGAGGTGCTCGCCCGCTTCGTGGCCGACCAACAGACGGTGCCCGAGACGCCGTTGGTGATCGGACACGACGACGGCGACCTGTTCCTCGACGCGGGGATCGTTCGGGCCGCCCGGAGCAAGGCACGTGCGACGCTGTTGCCGCACAACCTCGCCCGCGCGGCGTTCGCGTCGCGGGTGATCGACGGCCTCGCCGAGCAGTTGGTCGACCGGCTCGGCGCGGACCCGTTCGGTGGGCCGAACTTCCTCGGCTCGGAGGAGGTCGCGCAGTTGGCGATGTCGGTCGCCGAGAGCCCGGCCGTGCAGGCGGCCGTCGACGAGCTGTGGCCGCGCCTGACCCCGCAGACGTTGCTCGCGGACTATCTCGCCGAACCGGTGTACCTGTCCGACGAGGACGCCGCCGCGATCCGGCGGCCGGCCGCGTACGACCCGGTCTTCGGGACGTGGACCACCGACGAATGGACGGTGGGCGACGTGCCGTTGCTCGACGAGGCCGCCGAACTCCTGGGTGAGGACGACTCGTTGGCGCGGGCCGCGGCGGATGCCGAGCGCCGGCGGCAGATCGCCTACGCGCAGGGCGTGCTCGACCTGTCCTACGGCTCGCGCACGCAGGAGTTCGAGGACCGCGACGACGAGGAGTCCGAGGTGCTGAGTGCGCACGACCTCGTGGACGCCGAGCGCCTCGCCGAACGCCAGGAGGAGCTGGACCACCGCACCTCCGCCGAGCGCGCGGCGGCGGACCGCACCTGGGCCTACGGCCACATCGTGGTCGACGAGGCCCAGGAACTCTCGGCGATGACCTGGCGGTTGCTCATGCGGCGCAGCCCCACCCGGTCGATGACCCTGGTCGGCGACCCCGCGCAGACCTCGGAGCCGGCCGGGTGCGGATCCTGGGAGCGCATCCTGGTGCCGTACGTCGAAGGTCGCTGGGAGCGGGTCCGGCTGGGCGTCAACTACCGTACGCCGACCGAGATCATGCAGGTCGCGGCCGACGTCATGCGTGCCGCCGACCCGGGCTTCGAACCGCCGAAATCGGTGCGCTCGACCGGTGTGAAGCCGTGGTCGCACCACACCGGGGACCTGCCGGGGGCTGTGGCGTGGGCCGTCGCGCACGAGGGGGTCGCCCCGGAGTCGGACCCTGGGGACGGGGCCGCCGGCCGCGATCCGCAGGTTCCGGCCGAGGGACGCCTCGCGGTGATCGCGCCGCGTGACCTGATCGACGCGGTGGCGACGGCGGTCCCGCACGCCGAACGAGGCGTCGAGCCGGACCTCACCCGGCCCTTGGTGCTGCTCGAGCCCAAGCAGGCCAAGGGCCTGGAGTTCGACGCGGTGATCGTCGTGGAGCCGGCCGCGTTCGCCCTGGCCGACCTGTATGTGGCGCTGACCCGCGCGACACAGCGACTGGGCGTCGTGCACACCCGCGACCTCCCGCCGGGACTCGCCGGTCTCACCCAGGCGGGGTGACCGGCCCGGCCGGGGCGAGGTGACCGCAGCGCGCGGGCGAGATCCGTCCCGCCCGCGCGCATGCGTCCCGCGCCATCCCCGGCCCGCTCGCCGCCGGCAAACGCGGAATCCGCACCGGCCACCACCCCATCCGCCCCCGATGCCGCCGACGTCGGGGCAGATCGTCCCCACTCGCTGCGCGTACGGGTCGTCTCGGCGCGTGCCCGAGCCGTCCAGAGCACGACGGGCCCGGCCGCCCGGGGCGAGCGCGACGGCCATGGCCTAATCGGTCGGATCACCCCCGGCGCCCGGTTCCAGCACCGCGTGATGCCGCGACCGCACCACGACTTCGTCCACATCGCCCCCCTGCTCACCATCGTTCTCGGCGGCGATACGCGTCACCGCAAAGGTGGTTGATCACCTTCAGGGGGCTGCGCGCCCGAACTCCGGGCGGCCACGCGCGTCGCGGAGGTGCTCCGCCGGGCGCCGCGGGGATCGCCTCGGCGCCCGCGTCACACGCCGGCCTTGAAGCGTTCCGCCAGCTTTGTCGTGGTCCAGTTCAGGAATCTTCCGCGTTCGGGTGTGTCCGCACACGCGATGCGGAAGGCCCGCTTGATGGCCTCGGCATTGACTGCCCCCGCGACGGTGGCGACCGCGTCGTGCAGTCCGCTGCGGAACGGGTTCCCGTACCGGGCGATGTTCGAACCCGACCAGTAGAAGGGCTTCTGCCACAACTCCTGCAACTGGCCGGCGGGCGTCGCGCCGGTCAGCCGCAAGCCCCGGCGGGCCCACTCGGCGCTGTCCGGGTGTTGCCACGGCGTGCTCGGATCGGCCTCCTTCGCCGCTTGCAGCGCGTCCTTGATGTCCTGCCAGCGGAAGGTCCCGTAGGTGAGGGCTCGCGGATCGACGGCCTGCGGTTCGGGACCCCGGTCGCAGCGGTGGGCGAGCACGGCCGCGAGCCGGCCGGCGAAGTCGTCCGGATCGATATCGCCCGACATGACCTCCACGCGTGCGGCCGCCGCGCGTTCGGCCGCGTACACCAGGGTGCAGTGCAGCTCGCGGTCGTCCAGGTCGCGCAGTCGCCGAAGGAGGGGTTCGCCGGGTCGCAACGAACCCTGCATGGTCACGATCACGACCGCGTTGGCCTCCGTCCACAGGACCAGTTCGGGATCGCCGGCCGTATGGGCGCAGTGGCTCATGACGCGCAGCGTGCATGGCTGTTCGGCGCAGGCGGTGCCGCACAGTACGCTGCGTCGGCCGCGCAGCGGTGGGTCGGTGGCGACTCCGTCCTCGCTCTCGGACCCTTCGCCGTACGGCATGGCGACGAGGACGGGCACGTCCATGCCGTCGGTGGCCACCGCCGCATGCCCCGGAGGCAGCGCCACCACCCGTTCGTGCTGGGTGCCTTGCAGGTTCACCGCGCCGCCGACCATCGCGCGGTCATCGGCGGCCGGGAGCCGATGGATGATCTTCAACGCGCTGTTCTTTACGACGTCGGACAGGATCTTGTTGGGGATCTGTTCGACGACCACGACGCCTTCGCCATAGGCGCGGATCTCGGCGAGCAGACCGGCGAACAGTTCCGCGGCCGCGAGGGAGATCCGGTTGCCACCCGCCCGCAGAAGGCGGTGGGCCTCTTCGACGACGGTGACATGACGCAGCCTGCCGGGCACGGCGGAATCGGTCCGCACCCGCAGATACTCGACGATGCGGATCAGGACCGTGCCGATGACGAAGGCCTTGTCCTGGTCATTGGAGATGTTCTCGAGTTGGAGCACGACGTTGCCTTCGAGCAGCGCGGCGATGTCGAGCGGGTGTCCACCCTGGAAGAAACGGCCGCACGCGCCTTCGCGAAGGCCGCCGATGCGGACGTCCACAAAGCCTCGGACATTCCTGGTGACCTCGCTGCCGTAGCCGATCGTCTGTACCACGTCGATCGCGGCCGTGCGGAGATCGTCGAGCGTGGGATAGCGCGCGGCGCGCGGGACGTCCGGCTCGTCCACCAGGAACTTGGGTTTGTACGGCGGGCGTTGCTCCCCGCCGACCACATCCCACCCGGAGTCGCGATAGCACTTGCTCATGGCTCGGGCCAACACCTGCGGCAACGGCTCGTGCGTGTCGAATGCCGCCAGGAAGAGTGCCCGTGCCAGGTCCATGTGGCTCTGCAGGGGAAACCCGGGTTCGGGCTCCAGCGGATTCAGTCCGGCCGGCGCCGTGTCGGGGTCGCCGGGGCGGATGACGGTCACCCGGTGATCGGGGCCGAGCCGGCCGGCCATCCGGGCGTACTCCGCCTTGACCGGCTCGATCACCAGCCACGGCACGGGCTGGGGGTGTCTGGACAGTTCACCCAGGAGCGAGCGTACGGTCTGGGACTTGCCCGAACCCGTCGCCCCGCAGACGAACGTGTGCCTGTTGAGCGTCGACCGCGCGACCCGCATGGGTCCCATCGGGGTCTGCGTCTCGTCGAGCGCGTCACCGATCAGGAACGCGCCGTCATCGAGCTCCGGGTAGGTGAGACCGAAGGTGTTGGGCGGGAACATGTGCAGTCCCGCCGTCTCCAGGACCGGCGGGCGCGCGAGCGCCCCCAGGAACTCCGTCGTGGCGGTGAACGGCCAGGTGCCGCCGCTCACCGGGTCGGGTCGGCGATCCTCCGGTGCCGCCCAGCTCCCGGCGAGGTCGCTCACACCGCGTGTCGGTGTGAGCAGGAACGGTTGGTCGGTCACATCGGCGGCACCGCACAACAATCCCGCGGCGGCATGTGCCGTCGCGGGGTCCGCGGCTCCGACCAGGATCCGGACGTCCCACATACCGGTCGCCCGCGACCGGGCCAACGCACGGCGTCGCTCGGCGTCGCGCTCCATGACCGCCTGGTCGGTCCGGGCCGGCGGCACGAACAGATCGGCCGGGTCGGGACCCGCCCAGTCCAGCACCTCTCTGGGCACGGGCTCGGCGATCACCAGCCACGCGAACGGCGTGTCGATGTACGTGGCGGCGGTGTCCAGGATCGGCCTCGGCCCGCCCACCGGCCGCGAAGTCGACAAGGTCTGGGTCCACAACATGTCGGGGGCGCCGACACACCGCACCCAGTACGGCAACGCCTCGAGCATGTCGGCGACTTCGCGCTCGGGGAGCGACATGACGCGCGCCCCGCGCGGATACGCGACCCTGCCGTGCCCACCGACCGGCTCGGTGCCGCCGGCGGGCGGAAAGTACGGTCTGCCGCCCATCAGGAACCGCAGTGGTCCGCCCGGCGTCGACCGTACCCAGGCAACGGACAGGGCAGGCGGTGGGCCGACGAGCTGGGTGGCCAGCCTCGCGTGCGCCGCGGTCAACGCCGCGAAGGTGGCCGCTTGCGCATGCCGCGCCGCGCCCGAACCGATCGCTCCGAGGTCCGGATCCGCCGTCGCCTTCGGCAGGGCGAGCAGTTGATGGAACCGAAACCCGTGATACACGCTTTCCAAGCGTCGCTCTCCTCGCGTCCGCGCATGCCAAGGTCACCGGGCGCGGACCGGACGCCCTGGCAGGTCTCCTATATCCCCTCATTCAAGAGCACCGGCGGCGGCCGAGCTATCCCTTTGGCGCGGCATCTGCGGCACCCGCGGCACTCGCGGCACTCGCGGCACCTTCGGACGCGGCGACACCGAGGAAGTCGCGCCGGAGCCCAGGCTCGGGAACGAGACCGGGAACCGGGCCGCGACTCCGGCGCCGTCCCCGGTCGGGACCGCTGACGGACCCCGGGACCCGAAGTCCGGCCGGGTCATCCGCCGGGTGGCGGGGTGAGGTGGTAGCGGGCGATGACGTCCGGCAGCCAATCCGGGTGGCCGAACTCGAGGCCGTACGCGGCGCCGAGTGCGGCGAAGTCCTCCGGGGCGGGCGGGCCGTCGGCGATCAGGTCCGCGATTTCGCGGAAGAAGTGCTCGAAGCCGGCCGGGCTGATCACCTCGATCATGCGGGCCGGGGTGGAGCCGGCGTTCCACATCGTGTGCATTTCGCCGCGCGGCTTGGTGATGTAGCCGCCCGCGCCGAGGACGGTTTCGCGCTCACCCGAGCGGAAGCCGATCTCGCCCTCGGTGACGATGGAGTACTCGTCCTCGCGAGTGTGCAGGTGCGGGGGCACGAGCGCGCCGACGGGGAACGGGTGCTCGACGATCGAGACACTTCCGCCGGTGTCCCGGCCCCAGAGTTTGAAGGCGACGCCGATGCTGCCGAGGTCGCCAGCGGCGCCTTCGCCGGGCCGGACGATGGTCAGGTGAGGTGCCGGAGTCGTGCCGCTCATGGCTGCGGCCTCCTTGGGAGATTTACCGATGGAAAGGTGTTCCTCCAATATTCGAGTCTGCTCCTTTTGCGTCGTGTTCGCAGGACCGGCTCACGCGGCGGGTGCTGCCACGCCGGACGACCGGGCCGATCGCGGACCCCGCGGAGCGGCCGTGGGCGGCCCGGTGGACCTGTACGGGTGTCATCGCTCCCCGCGCGGACGCTCGCGCTCATCCATCCGCCGGCGGTCGCGGTGTGAGGAGCACTGCCTGACCGAAAACTCGGTCACCGATCCGGTGCGTGACACATCGGCGATGTCCCGGCGATCCCAAGGGTGTTCATCTACGGGACGGAATCCGGCGTGCGGAGTTCGCCCGTCGGCGGGCATCGCGGTGCCGCGCGTTCACCTGGTGCCGGCACGGTCGATGCAGCCAAGCGTCGAGATCCGGTCAGCCGATCACGACCCACCGTTGGGGCCGCCTTGTCCACGGGTTGCCCGGACATGCGAAAGGGCTTTACGCGTGTGGGGTTTGCCTCCGTCGACGGTTACCCAGCGAGCTTCCTCCTCGACGAGGCAGCCCTCCGAGCCGCCGGCGGTGGGTAACCGATGAGCTCCCTGCAGAAGCGCAGAGGGCCCAACGTCGAACTCGAAGCGCTGGTCTTCCTGTTCGGCATCATCGCCGTGGTGGTCCTGCACGGGATGATGTGGCTCGCGGCTTCCTGGGGTGGCGGACCGACGGAACAGCCCGGGTCCAACCCGCTGGTGCTGGGCGTGCGGCTGATGATCGGCGACTACCGGTGGCCGGGTACCGCGGCGACCGTCCTGCTCTGCCTACAGGTCGCCGCGCTGTTGATC
The DNA here is from genome assembly GCF_044765325.1 of Embleya sp. NPDC127516. NCBI lineage: Bacteria > Bacillati > Actinomycetota > Actinomycetes > Kitasatosporales > Streptomycetaceae > Embleya > Embleya sp. NPDC127516. The sequence goes on from NZ_JBIWJT010000009.1 coordinate 90,828, forward strand.
GTCGCGGTGGTCGGTTGGCGGGTGTTCGCCAGGTTTCGGGGCGAGCGCGAACGCATCGACCGCGCCGATCGCCATCTGGCCACGTCCAGGGAACTGCACGCGTCCACGACCGCGGGCGTGACCCGTACCGCGACGAAACTCGGGGTGCCGCAGGGCACGACACCGGGCGTGTTCATCGGCCGGGCCATTCGCGGCGACCAGGAGCTCTGGGGTTCCTGGGAGGACATGCACGTCGACATCTGGGGTCCTCGTACCGGCAAGACGGCGACCCGGGCCATTCCCAACATCGTCGCGGCGCCGGGGGCGGTGGTGGTGACGTCGAACAAGCGTGACGTGGTGGATGCCACCCGGGCCATCCGCGAGGACAAGGGCACCGTCTACATCTTCGATCCGCAGAACCAGGCCGGCGGCAAGCCGGTGTTCTGGTGGAACCCGCTGACCTACGTCGGCGACAGCATCGTCAGCGCGGTCAAGCTCGCCGGCAGGTTCGTGTCCGTCAATCGCCAGAGCCACGCCCGAAGCGACGCGTACTTCGAGCCCGCGGCCCAGGATCTGTTCGCCAACCTGCTCCTTGCGGCGTCGATCGACAAGCGTCCGATCACGCAGGTCTACGTATGGCTGACCCGTCCCACCGACGACACCCCCGTACGCATCCTGCGCGACGCGGGGCACCGGATGCCGGCCGAGTCGGTCGAGTCGGTGATCGGTCAGCCGGACCGGCAGCGCGCGGGTGTCTACGGCACGGCGATCCAGATGGCCTCGTTTCTGGTGGCGGACAACATCAACGAGTGGGTCACTCCGGGAAGCGACCCCTCACGGCCCGAATTCGACCACAAGGCGTTCGTGCGCTCTCCCTCGGACACGCTCTATCTGCTGTCCGAGGAGACGAACAAGATCGCGGCTCCGCTGGTGATGGCGTTGACCACGATCCTGGCCGAGGAGGCGGACAAGTACTCCCGAGTCCTGCCCAACGGACGGCTGCCCACTCCGGCGCTGTTCGTCCTGGACGAGGCCGCGAACGTGTGTCCCTGGAAGGCGCTTCCGGACAAGTTCACACACTTCGGCTCGCGCGGCGTGATCGTCATGGTGATCCTCCAGTCCTGGGCTCAGGGCGTCTCGGTATGGGGCGAGAACGGCATGTCGAAATTGTGGGGCGCGGCGAACGTCCGCGTGTACGGCGGTGGCGTCTCGGACATCTCGTTTCTGGAGAAACTCGCCAAATCCGGCGGCAGCTTCGAGCCGCGAACCACCAGCACCAGCCACAAGTTCGGCGACCACCGGGGCATCAGCCGGTCCTCCCGGTCGGAGGCGGTACTCGACGCCGCGGACCTGATGTCGATGCCCCGCGGCCGGGCCTTCGTCCAGATCAGCGGTTCACGCCCGACCCTGGTTCGCACGGTACCGTGGTGGGAGACGGAGTATGCCGACCGGATCCGGGAATCGATCGCCACCCACGACCCCTCCCACGCCCTCCCCGCCGGAGTCGGCATGGCGAAGTCGAGGTGAATCCCCGCACCGCGCGCGTCCGAGGCGCCCTGCGCGCGCCCATCTCCTCGTGGGCCGCACTCGTCCTGTGGAAAGATCGTCCACATCATGACTTCCCATCCGCTGGACGATGACAGGCAGGACTGGCAGCGACGCATGGAGGCGCTGTGGGCCGACCTCGACGCGCATGAGGGCGACGACTTCGTGGCGGCCGTGGGCGCGCTGGTCGCGGAGCGGCCGGAGGACGACGCCGTCGCCGCGTACTGGATGGGGTCGGCATACGACTCGACCGGGTACGAGGCGCAGGCCGCGCCGCACTACCGCCGCGCGTTCGCCGCCGGACTGCCGGACGAGCTGCGTCGACCCGCCACCATCCAGTTCGCCAGTACGTTGCGCAATCTCGGCGAGTCGGCCGAGAGCATCGCGCTGCTCACCGCCGAAGCGGCCGCCGCGACCGACGAACTCGACGACGCGATCGCGGCGTTCCTCGCCCTGTCACTGGTCGACGCGGGCCGCGAGCGCGAGGCCGTCTCGCTCGCCCTCGGCGCGCTCGCGCCACACCTGACCCGCTACAACCGCTCGCTGAGCAACTACGCGCGGGCCCTCGTCGAGGACCGATCCGACGACCCGATCGAGAACGAGAGATCCTCCTAGCGCGTCTGCCACGCGTCATCCGTGCTCGGCGTATTCGGCGTGTCCCACGTCTACCGCGTGTTCCGCGTGTTCCGTATCGCGGCAACGCGCGTGCGCCTCGGGCCCGTTGCGAGCGGTCCGGCCACCGGCTCCCGCTCACACGATTCCGCGCGGGTTCGTCTCTTCGCGTTCGGTGGATAGCGGTGCCGTGGGCCCGGCCCTAACATGCGCGGCAAGCCAACCGTTCGCTCGGGCTCACGGAGGACACATGCAGGGTCGGCGTGCAGCGCTCGCAACGATGGTGGCGGTGACCTGTGTTGTGGGCCTGCCGGGCGTCGGGCAGGCCACACCCGCGGCCGGCGGCAGGGATCTCGTCACCAACGGGGCCTTCGAGCCGAATCCCGCCTATTGGTGGACCACCGGTGCGACCACGGCCAAGACCGTGGACGGGCGGGCGCGGGTCACGGTTCCCGATCACACCCGCGCGCCCTGGGATTCGATGCTCGGGCAGGGTGGTCTGCATCTGACCAACCTCGCCGTGTACACGCTTTCCTTCGACGCCTCGGCGACCACATCCGCCAAGGTTCGGGTCACCGTCCAGTCGCATCTCCCGCCCTACAAGACCGTCTTGGATCGCACCGTCACGTTCGCCGAGAAGACCGGCAGGCACACGCTGCGCTTCCTGGCCATGCCCGGCATCGACGCGACCCAGATCACCTTCCAACTCGGGGGCCGTGCCAAGGGGTTCCAGGCGACCCTGGACAACGTGTCGCTGGTGCCCACCGGTTCGCAGGCCCCCGGCGTGCCCGCGAAACCCTCGGCCTCCTCCCGCCCCGGCACGAAGCCTGTCGGTACCCCCAGCGCTCGACCGTCCTCCGCTTCCCCACCGGCCGGCACGTCGACGTCCTCGCCCACCGCCAAGGTCCCCCCGGCGAGTTCGGGCGAGAAGTTCTACACCGACCCGACGAACAACGCGGCGGCGTGGGTACGAGAGCACGGGTCCGACCCGCGTGCGGCGAAGATTCGCACCTCGATCGCCACGCAGGCCGGCGCCCGCTGGTTCGGCGCCTGGAGCGGAGACATCGGCAAGGCGGTGCGTACCTACGTCGACGCCGCCACCGCCACCCGGAGCACGCCGATCCTGGTGCCTTACAACATCCCGGATCGGGACTGCGGCGGCGCGTCCGGCGGCGGCGCCGCCGGTCCGGATGCCTACCGCCGTTGGATCTCCGACTTCGCGGGCGCGGTCGGCGATCGCTCGGCGATCGTGGTCATCGAGCCCGACGCCGTTGCCAACGTCGACTGCATGTCGGCTCAGGGAAAGGATGCTCGCTTCGCCCTGTTGCGCTACGCCACCGAGCAGTTCAAGGCCAAGGCGCCCAACGCCAAGGTCTACCTCGACGGCGGCAACGCGGGTTGGATCGCGCCCACCACCATGGCCTCGCGGCTGGCCCAGGCCGGAGTGGCCAATGTGCGCGGATTCGCGGTCAACGTCTCGAACTACAAGACCACCGCGGACTCGGCCGGTTACGCCGAGAAGGTCCGCGCCGCACTGCCGAACGGCGGGGCACAAACCGCCAAGTACCTCATCGACACCAGTCGCAACGGCAACGGCGGCGCCGACGGCGCGTGGTGCAACCCGGCCGGCAGCAAGCTCGGCAAGCCGTCCCGAGCGGGCACCGGCGGTGCCGAGTACGAGCTGTGGATCAAGGTGCCGGGTGACTCCGACGGCCCGTGCGGTATCGCTCCGGGCGTCGCGGCCGGAACCTTCGACCCGAACCTGGCCACCCGCCTGATCGACGGCACCTGACCGCGCCGGCCGGGCCCGCATCCGCGTCGGGTCGGGTCGGCCGGAGGCACGGCGGGGCGCGTCGTCGGTGCGATCGACGCCCCCGCCGGCGCCGGGGTCGAGCAGCCCGACCGCACGTTGTGAGGCTTCACTCGGTGGTCGGTGGCGGCGCGAGGTCGGTGGCGACTTCCACGGCGATCTCGATGGCCCTGGTGGCGAGTGGTGAGTGGGTCCGTCCGATCCGACAGTGCAGGTAGATCTCGCGTGGCGGCAGGGAAGGCCGCAGTTCGTGGATGCGGAGCCTGTCGTCGGAGGCGATGTCGGCACCGCGGATGGCCAGCCAGGGAAGTACCGCCGACCCCATGCCGGCGCGCACCATCGACAGCAGGGTGTCGTTGACCGCGGTGCGGAACACGATCTGCGGACGGGCGCCGCTCCGGGCGATCGCCTGCTCCATTCGGGGCTGGTCGCAGGTGAGCGGCCAGGCCAGCAGCGGTGCGCCGTCGAGCAGCGCCGGCGGGACCGGACCGTCGGGGAAGGTGCCGGCGCGCGCCACCAACAGGTACGGATCGTCGAGCAGCTTGAGGTGCTCGACGTCGCCGTCGATGCGGCCGTCGTAGAACAGCAGGTCGAGGTCACCGAGCCGCGGCTGGTCGGGCTCGTCTTCGGACAACCGGATGTCGCAACCGGGGTACTCGTCTCGCAGCCGGCGTACGACCGACGGCAGGATCACGTTGGACACGCTCTGGAACGTGCCGATGTCGATGCGGCCTTCCCCGGCCTTGAATCGGTCCACGGCGTCGGCCAATGCCTCGGACTTCGCCAGCAGTTCGCGACCGTGGTCGAGGACCACGGAGCCGAGTGGGGTGAGCCGCACGGGCTTGGGCCCGCCCGGCCGGTCGAACACCAGGCCGCCGACGGCCCGTTCCAATGCGGCGATCTGCTGGCTCACCGTCGACTGGGTGTACCCGAGGCGGGTGGCGGCCCGGCCGAACGAGCCCTCCTCGGCGACGGCGGCCAACGCCGCCAGGTGGCGCAGCTCGACATCGGTCATGTGTTCCAACATAGTGCCGCACCGGCGATGACCATTGCGACAAGCGATTGAACCGATCGGAAATCATCGCTTTTCGCGATCGAGTCACGGGCTCTAACGTTCCGGACATGAGCCCTCAGCAATCACACGGGGAGCAACTCCTCGAAATCAACGGCGCCGAGTTGTGTGTCGAGACCTTCGGAGACCACACGGCCCCGGCCGTCGTGCTGGTCGCCGGGTCGTCGGCCTCGATGTTGTGGTGGGATACCGATCTGTGCGAACGGATCGCCGCCCGGGACCGGTTCGTGGTCCGGTACGACCATCGGGACACCGGCCGGTCGACCGCCTACCCGCCGGGACGGCCCGCGTACTCGTTCACCGACCTGGCACTGGACGTGCTCGGACTCCTGGACGCCTTGCGCATCGAACGCGCCCATGTGGTCTGTCAATCGATGTTCGGCGGGATCGCACTCATCCTCGGTGTGGACCATCCCGATCGGCTCGCGTCGCTGACGTTCCTCTCGTGCTCGACCGGAGCCGACGACCTGCCGCCGCCGTCGAGCGACCTGGCCATGCCGCCCGAGCCGGATTCCTCCGATGCCGCCGCGCTCGTCGAGTACGTGGTCGCCGCCGCGCGGGCGTACGCCGGTGGTTCGCCGTACTTCGACGAGGACGCCATTCGAGCATTGGTCGAACACGATGTGGCGCGCGCCAAGAGCTACGCGTCGACTCTGGTCAACCACTACGCCATCGAGCTCGACGGGCCGACCCGAGGCGGCTTCGGCGACATCGCGGTGCCGACGCTCGTGGTCCACGGCGACCGGGACCCGCTCCTGCCGCTCGCGCACGGCGAGGCGCTGCGGGAGGCGATCCCCGGTGCCGAGTTGCTGGCCCTGAAGGGGGCCGGACACGACCTGCCGCGGCCGGTGTGGGACACATTCGTGGCGGCCCTGGTGCGGCACACGACAGGAGACCGATCGTGAGCCGGCTGCGCTCGGCACTGTGGCTGCCGCTCTTCGACGACCTCGCCGACCCGCGGGTGGTGGCGGACCTGGCCGCCGACGCGGAGGAAGCCGGGTGGGACGGCTGCTTCGTGTGGGATCACCTGTGCTGGCGGGCGCCGGTACGCCGGGTCGCCGATCCGTGGATCGTGCTCGCGGCGATCGCGACCGCGACAGAGCGGCTGCGGCTGGGCCCGATGGTCTCGCCGCTTCCCCGTCGACGGCCGGCCAAGGTCGCGCGGGAGACGGCGACGCTGGATCGGCTGAGCGACGGCCGGCTCACTCTTGGTGTCGGACTCGGCGGCGACCGGTTCGGCGGCGAGCTGTCCAAGACCGGCGAGCAACTCGACGACCGGGTGCGCGGGCGCATGCTCGACGAGTCCCTGGCGATCCTGGGCGCCGCCTGGTCCGGCGAACCGGTGCGCCATCGCGGCGAGCACTACACCGTCGACGCCATCGCGTTCCGGCCGCGACCGGTCCAGCGGCCCGGCGTGCCGGTGTGGGCCGCCGCGTTCCCGGGCAGCCCCAAGCCGATCCGCCGGGCCGCCCGGCTCGACGGCTTCTTCCCGGTCGACCTCGAGCACCCGGACCAACTCGCCGAGGCCGTCGGCACCCTCACCGAACTGCGCCATGGTGAGATGGCCTCGTACGACATCGCCATCGCTGTGCCGCCCGATGTCGATCCCGAGCCGTACGTGCGGGCCGGCGCGACATGGTGGTTGCCGGAGCTGGACCCGGGCGTTCGGCTCGACACCGTGCGCGGCGTGCTCCGCGACGGCCCCGCGGTGTGAGGAGGCGATCACCATGTTCGACTACGACTCGGAACTCGCTCGGTACCAGGAACGGCTGTGGGACGCCCTCGACATCCATCCCGGCGATCGTGTCCTCGACATCGGCTGCGGCACCGGGCAGACCACTCGGCGCGCGGCCCGCGCCGCATCGCCGGGTACCGCGCTCGGCATCGACGTCTCGGACCGGATGACGGCGCGGGCTCGCGAACAGGCCGAGACGGAAGGGCTCGACAATGTCGGCTTCGTACAGGCCGACGCCCAGACCCATGCCTTCGCACCGGAGCAATTCACCGTGGGCATCAGCCGGTTCGGCACGATGTTCTTCGCCGACCCGCTCGCCGCGTTCGCCAACATCGGGCGAGCCCTGCGCCCGGGCGCGCCCTTCGTACAGCTGGTCTGGCAGGCCCGCGACCGCCAGGAGTGGGCCACCGCGATCCGGGCGGCGCTCGCGACCGGACACCCGGTGTCGACCTCGGCCGGCGAAGCCGACGCCGCCTTCGCACTGGCCGATCCGGACCTCGCGGCCGGCGTCCTGACCGCCGCCGGCTTCACCGCGGTGGACGTCGTCGACGTTCGCGAACCCGTCTACTACGGCCCGGACGCCGATCACGCGTGTGCGGCCGTGCTTCGCTTGCTGATGGCTCGGGACCCGCTCGCCGACCTGGACGCCGCGTCCGCGGAGCGCGCACTCGATCGGCTGCGCGCGACCCTGGACGCACACGACACCGGCGACGGCGTGTGGTTCGACTCCCGCGCCTGGCTGATCACCGCGCGCCGGCCCTGACACCCCCGCACGAGGCCGCACCGACCCGGCGGGGCACCCATCGGGATATGCCGGACCATTGCCCCGAATCAAATTCCGCCACTGTGCGTGGCAAAATATAACCAGGGTCACAGCGGTCGGCTTTGCGCTTTGCAAAGGCGGATCGATTGGGGTTACCGTGCGTGTCCAAAAGTCCGCAGTGGATGAGGATGCCGTGGACGGTGAAATCGGACGATCAAGGCGTTGACGCGATTTCCGGAAATACCGTGAGACTCCGTGGATCGCCCGTCGTCCTGTGTTTCGCCGCGACGGTTCTCATGAAATCGAGCCGCGCCGCACCGGTATCGGCCATGTACGACGGAGCAAATGTGCCCGCATTTCACCGGCAGGACGACCAGGCGCTGTTGCGCGAGCTGATGACCAGGAATCGCGCGCATCGGGCGTCCGAGGGCGTCGGGATCCCGTTCGCCAATGCGACGTTGGCCCGCCTGGTGACGGCGGAGGGCTCGCCGACGCACCTGCGCACGGTGGAGACGCTGCTGAAGGAGCGGGGCACGCTCGATCTGCCGGTGATCGAGGCCGGGAGCGTGCGGGTCGACGGAGAGGCGCGACGGGTCTCCATCGTCGCCGCGACGGACATCGCCGCCGACCCCACGGTGCGGCACGGCGAGATGTCGACGATGTTCTACCTGCGCGATCACGTGCAGGCCGCGAGCGCCATGATGGAGCTCTTCCTGAGCGCCCCGGACCGATACGCGACGGAAGGGGCCATCGGGCGCGAGCTGATCCACAGCGCGCTGCACCTGATCTCCACACCCGCGCAACTCGCCCGGTTCGCCGCCGTCGTGGAACGAGGGGACACCGGGCAGGAGGAATGGCCCCACATATCCCTGTGGTTCGACGACCTCGAGGCCGAAAAGCCGAACAGGTGGCGAAACAAGCAGGATTCGTTCCAGATGCTCGCGTTCCTCGTCCTGGACGCGCTGGATCGAGGGTTCATCGGCACCGGCGAACTGTTGCCGGCGCACAAGGAGTTCCTTCGCTTCGTCGTGCCGTTTCTCCGGGCGGTCGGTTTCCCGTGCTACGAAAGCTCGGGATCGTGGGAGGAGGTCGCCGCGCGACGCACCTCGGTGATGGCCGTCGAAACAGCCTTGCTCGACAGAATCAGGGGGCTCGCGGACCACGCGGAACTCGGTTTTCTGGCGGACGGCGAGGATTTCACCGCGACCGTCGGCACGATGGTGGACGCCGGTCTCCGGGAAATCGGCCGGCGGATCCCGTTCGAATCGCCGGACTACGACGCCGATTCGATCCGGCACCGCCGGGCGGACGCGTCGTTGGTCTACCTCCTGATGTACGGCCTGCCGGAACTGCTCGCCGAAGGCCGCGTCCCCATCGGCGATTCGGCCCGGCCCACGACCGCGCGCGAAGTGGAGACGGTGGTCCTCGACGCGCTGCGCTCCCTGGAGGACCCGGCCACCGGTGGCCTCATCCGCTATGCCGAGGACTCGTACCAGCGCGTCAACTTCCACACGCACGAGGTGCAGGCGACCGTCCATGCCATCAAGAACGAGATCAAGGCGGACGCGGAGGCCCGCGGGGGCGACATGGACCTCGACCGCAAGCAGGAGCTGCGCGGCCGCCTGACGCCGCGGGGGCGCGAGGCCGCCTGGACGCACCCACTCGGCCAACTGGCCGCGTGGGCCGCTCGCCGAAGTCTGCACACCCGGCGGACCGACCCCGAACAGGCCCAAAATTACCGCGAATTCGCGGTGCGCTACCTGAACCGCATGCTGGCCGGCGTCACCGGCGAGAATCAGTGGCACGCCGTGCTCCGCGAGGACGACGGCTACCACGTGCGGGAAGTGCCGCCCTACCGAGTCCCGGAATGCCATGTCACCTACCGTGACGAACAGGGCAACGAGCTGATCGTGCCCTCACCCCACACACCGCTGAACTGGAGCACGGCCATGCTGAGAACAGCCCTCGGCCTGCTCACCACGGAAGACCACGCGCCCGCCCTCGGCGATGCCTCCGCCGCTCCCTCGGCCAAGCCGGTGGAGGAAGGTGGCCGGTAGCGCGACCATGACCTGTGGCCGGTCTCCGGCGGCGGGTTCGGGCCGGGCGATGACGGTCAGGTGTAGGCCGCCGTGTCACGCACTTCGCCGAATCGGGGGAAGATCCGCTCCACGGTGAAGTCGTGCTCGTCCGCACTGAACCCGGACATCGCGTCGGCGACGAACTCCAATTCGTAGTCGTGGTCGCTCGCGGCCCGCGCGGTGGACTCGACCCCCATCGTGGTGACCAATCCGGCGAGCACCAGCGTGTCCACGCCCAGATCGCGCAACCGGTCGTGCAAGTCGGTGCCGTGGAACGCCCCGACGGTGCGCTTGACGACCAGGACATCGCCGGGCCGGACGAGATCGTCGGCGAAACCGCTGCCTGGCGGCTGCTCGGTGACGTTCGGCCTCTCCACGCGAACGGCCACCACCGGGCGGCCACTCGCCCTGAACGCCTCGGCCAACCGGCGGCAACGTGCCAGGACCTGCTCCCCGGAGTGCGGGGCGAGGGGCAGGGCGATGATGCGTGGCATCAGATCGATGAGGAGCAGCGCGGAGGTCACGGAGACGATGGTAGGCCAGGGCCGGAAGCACCCCTCCATGACGTCGGGCGCGCTTGCTCGCCGCGCGAATCGGCCGGCGGTACCCGCGGTCGGTTCCCGAGGATGTGCGAGCGGCACCGAGCGTGCGGACCGTCCGTTTCGCATCGCCGGATCGGCGTCTTTCGTTCCGGTGCCGGCCCAACCTGAGTCTGCGCAAGTCTCGTAGGTCGACCGCCGGACGACGGCCGTCCCGGTCACGCGCCGAGCACCGTGACCGTGCGCCGCACGCCGGCTCGTCCGGTTGTGGATGGCCCGACCCGTGCGCGGCATGAGTCGGATCCGGACCGGACGGGATGACGGCAGCCGCACTTGTTCGGCGGCTTGTTCGTGTCGCTCGCCGCGCTGGTCGCGGGCGGGCTCCTGGCCTCCGCGCCGACCCCGGTCCGCGTGTCGACGTTCCTCGCGGTGATCCTCGGCTCCGTCTACGTCCGTCGATTCGGCCGACGCGGCCACGGGTTGGGCGTGTTCGGCTTCATGACGTTCTTCCTCACCCCATTCCTCGGGACCGCGGCCGGCCCATGCCCGCCACTGTTCGCCGTCACGCCGGCCGCGTTCGCGATCGCCGCGCTCGTGCGCGTGGCCGTGCTCCCGACACCCGGCCCGGCGACGCGCACACGGGCGCTTCGCGCGTGGGACCGGCTCCTGGCGGCGACGGTACGACAGACCGCGACGGTCTCGCGTACGCCCCGCCCACGCGCCACGCCGAACCCGCCCTGAACCGAAGCCTGGGCCGGCTACGCGCCTGTACCCGTCTCGTCGAGGCCCTGCCCGCCCGGGCGGCGACCGACACCGAGACGACCCGCCGCCGCATCCTCGCCGCCGAGTCCGCCGCGCACCGGCTCGCCGTCATCGGCCTGCGCGCGGCCCACGCCGCCCCGCCGCGACGTGCTCCGACCGACCAGCTCACGGACCGGGACCGGCTGGTCACCACACGGCCGCCGTCGATGGTCCGGACGGGTCCGATCGCACGAGAACGGCGTCCGTGCCCCGCGTGGGATTCGGGTACGGACGCCGTCCTCGTGAACGCCGGCGGTCAGCGCCGGGTGCGGACGAAGATGATGCGGTACAGGATCAGCAGGATCAGCGATCCGCCGATCGCCGCACCCCAGGTCTTGAGATCGAAGAAGTGCTTCTCGAAGGGCCGGTCGAACACCTCGGCGGCGATCCACCCGCCCAGGGCCGCGCCGGCGACTCCGATCAGGATCGTGATCAGGCACCCGCCGGGATCGCGTCCCGGGAGCAGGAGCTTGGCGATGACTCCCGCGATGAGGCCGAGAATGATCCACGCGAAGATGCCCACGGTGTCCTGCCCTTCGAAGACGGCGGCGAAGCGGTGCCACTCAGGCCAAGGCGGCACGGTGAATCGTCGAGCCGGCCAGGGGACGAACCGCCGACCCGACGCGGGTCGCCACGCCTGTGTTCCGCGAACGGGGGCGGGCGCGCAGGCCGCGCGCGTACCCACCGTCCAACCAACGCGCTACTGCCCCGTTCGGCGAACGGTATGCCGGCGGGTCCGCGCGTGTGGGATCCCACGGGAGCGGGCCCGGGCCGCGGACCAGGCCGGCCGCCGTGCGAGCGGCCCGCGTCGGACGCGGCCACCGGGTCCGCCACGGCACATGTGGCCGCTGTTCCGCGCGCGTACGGTGGAAGCGAACGGGCTCGGGGCTTCACCAACGAAGGGTGGTGGCCATGGGCGCGTCCACGAGCCATCGAGCCGACGGCAACATGGACGGCGGGACGAACGACCGGGCCCGCCGACAGCCGCGGGCAGGGACGACGCGCCACCGTATTCCCCCGGACGCCGTTCCGGACCTCGATCCGACCGATGGTTCCGCCGCGCGTTCCACCGCCGCACCCGGGACCGGCCCGGCCGACGTCCCGGGCCTCGCGGACGATGGCGGCTCGGGAGCCGGCGAGGACGCCGCGGCACCCGTCCGTGCCGGCCGAGTGAACCGGCACGTGGATTTCCACGCGGTGTACGAGGCGCTGCCGGCCGGGGTGGCACTGCTGACGCCGGAGCTGGTCTATGTGGAGGCGAACCCCGCGTACCTGCTCCTGGCCGGGCGCCGACGCGAGGAGCTCATCGGCCGGTACATCTTCGACGCGTTCCCCGACAATCCCCACGACCGGTCGGCGACCGGCACGCGCAACCTCGCCGCGTCGCTGCGCCGGGTGGCGACCACCGGACAGCGCGACGCGATGGCCATACAGCGGTACGACACGCAGCCGCCCGGCGAGCCCGGCGTGTGGGACGAGCGGTACTGGAGCATTCTCAACGTCCCGGTCCTCGACTCCGGCGGCCGGGTGCAGTGGGTGCTGCACCGGGTCGAGGAGGTCACCGAACTCCTGCGCGCCAAGAGCGGGAGCCCCGCGAGCTTCATGGAGGCGGAGCTGTACAACCGGGCCCGGGAACTCCAGGAGGTCAACGAACGCCTGCGCGGGGCCTATGCCCGCGAACGTGAGGTGGCGCTCGTCCTGCAAAGCGCCATGCTGCCCGCGCCGTCGCCGCACGCCGGGCTCGCCGCCGCGGCGGTGCGGTACCGCCCCGCGCAGGGGGCGCTGAACGTGTGCGGCGACTGGTACGACCTGGTGGACCTGCCCCAGGGACGCACCGCCGTCGCGGTCGGCGACGTGGTCGGACACGGCCTGAAGGCCGCGGCCGTCATGGGTCAGCTCCGCAGCGCTCTCACCGCGACCCTGCGCATCGCCGACGGGCCCGCCCACGCTCTGGAGGCGCTCGGGCTGCACGCGCGCTCGGTGCCCGGCGCGGAGTCCGCTACCGCGGTGGCGGTGATCGTCGACCCGACGCGCCGCAGTCTCCTCTACAGCAGCGCGGGGCACCTCCCTCCCGCACTGCTCGGCCCCGACGGCGCGGTCACCTTCCTCGACCGGGCCACCGACCCGCCGCTCGGCGCCCACCCCGAACACCTCCCGCGCCCCCAGGCGGCGATCGGGTACCCCACCGGAGCGATCCTGGTCCTGTACACCGACGGCCTGGTCGAACGCCGCAGCGAGGACATCGACGCGTCCCTCGCCCGTCTCGCCCACGCCCTCGCGCGCCACCGCACCCTCGCCCCCGAATCCCTGGCCGACGCGCTCCTCGCCGACCTCCTCCCGCCCGACGGCGCCACCGACGACACCGCCCTGATGATCCTGCCGCTGTAGCAACCGCCGCCGTTACGGCAACGCGCCCGGCGCCGGCGAGCATCACGCCCGTCGGCGCGAGCCGCGCAGGGCCGAACCGCAGCGGGGTGCTCCGTTTCGCCCGGCGCGCGGGCGCGGGAGAATCCCGGGCATGGCCGATATCGCGAACACCCCGCCGGGCACCTATGACGATCTCGTGCTCGTCCTGCGCGAACGGGAGGCGGGGCTGACCAGGTCGCAGCGGTTGCTCGCGGATCGTGTCATGGCGGACCCCGAGGGGGTGGCGTTCATGACGGTGTCCGATCTGGCGTCGGCGGTGGGGGTCAACGAGGCGACGGTCGTGCGCTTCGCCACGAGTCTGGGGCTGAGGGGATATCCCGGGCTGACCGAACTGTGTCGGGAACGTCTGCGCGAACAGGCCCAGCTTCTGCGTCGTTACGACAACCTCGAGCGTCTCGCCGAGGGCGGGGATCTGCTGGATCGCGTCGCCGCGTTCGACACGGCCAACATCGCCCGCACGTTCGCACGGGTGGATCCCGAGACCTGGCGGGGAGCGGTGCGCGCACTGGCCGAAGCGCCCCGTGTGCACGTGATGGGGCTGCGCAAGTGCCACGGTCCGGCGTACCTGCTCGCGTATCTGCTGCGGATGATGCACGACGACGTGGAGACCGTCGACCTGGGAGCGGGCACGCTCATCGACAGCCTGCGTCGGGTACGCGCGGGCGATTGTTTCGTGGCCATCTCGATCCACCGCTACAGCGCCGAGATCGTCCGGGCCGCCGCGTGGGCGCGCACACGCGGGGCGCGGAGCGTGGCGCTGACCGACAACCCCGCGTCCCCGCTGGCGGCTTCCGGAGAGTACGTCCTATACGTCGATGCAGCGGGGCCGTCGGTATTGCGGTCGATGACCGCCTTCACGTCGCTGATCCAGGCACTCGCCGCGGGCGTCGCCGAACTCCGGGGTCCGCAGGCACGCGCCATCCTGTTGGAGGAGGAGGGGCTGCTCCGGGAGTTCGACGTGTACGGCGGGCGGTAGGGGCGGGTGGGCCGCGCGCGATCCACGGGCCGCCTCGTCCGTGGTCATCGCGGGCTCGCGGAGGGCGTGGCGAGCCCGGTGAGAGCGTCGCGCAGATGTTCCATCGACGCGGCGACCCAGGGCAGGGCCAGCGGATCGTCGCTGTGCAGGGTCTGCCATCGCTCCGCGTCGGTGTCGCCGTAGAGCAGGCTCGTCGCGACCCGGAACCGCAGCGCGCCGGCGCGGTCGCCGAACGCCTCCCCGGTCAGTACGCCGACGCCGTGTCGCTCCAGGAGCGCTCTCGACACGGCGGCTCCGTCGTGGATGCCTTGCGCCGCGAGGTTCCGGCGCAGCGGCTCGAGGTCCGGATACAGGTAGAACCCGGCCTCCGGGGGCCTGCACAGGGCCCCTACGGCGGTGAACCGGGTGTGCACGGCGCGGGCGACGACACTGTGGAGGGCACGGGCGGCCCGGACATGGGCGAGGATCTCCGGCGGGTCGCCCAGGATGTGGGTCGCGACGGCCTGCATCGGCGCGGCCAGTCCGGACCAGATCTCGCTGGCCACTCCGATCAGGTCCGCGCGCAGGCGGTCTCCCCACTCCCCGTCGGGCACTCGGGCGAAGCCGATCCGCCAACCGCCCAGCGCCATCGACTTGCTCAGACCCGAGGTGACCACGGTCCGTTCCGGCAGGTGTCGCGCCGCTCGCGGTGCCTCCCGGTCCGCGTGGCACAGTTCGGCGTAGATCTCGTCGGAGACCACGGCGAGCCCGAATCGCTCGGCGATCGCGCAGACGTCGCGGACGTGCTCGGCACGGGCCACCGTCCCGGTCGGGTTGTCCGGCACGGTCAGGATCAGGATGCCGGGGTCGGCGCCGTCGGCCCGGGCGTCCCTGAGGGCCTGTTCCAGCAGCGCGGGGTCGGGTACGCCGCCGGCCTCATCCGGAATGGGCACACCGATCACCCGCTTGCCCGCCAGGGCGGCCTGCGCCGCGTAGGTCACCCATGCCGGGCACGGAAGTACCACGTCCCCGGGGATGGCCTTGAGCAACGCGTACAACAGTGCCTTGCTTCCGGGCGCGAACAGGATTCGGTCGGCGTCGGTCGGCAGACCACGCCGCGAGAACCACCCCGCGGCGGCCTCCCGGGCCTCGACCGAACCGGCGACCGGCCCGTAGCCGTTACGACAGGCGGCACCGGTGAGCACCTCGGTGACGGCCGGCGGCACCGGCAACCCCGCTTCACCGAAGCCCAGATGCAGGACCTTCTCACCCGCGGCCCGACGGGCCCGCAGCCGTTCGTCGATGGCGAGGGTCGCCGAATGATTCGTCATGGGCCATCACTTCCCCGAGATCGGAACCTTTCTGCAACAAGCGTTGCATCCAACCAAAGAATGCAAAAGAGGGTGCATACACTCGATCCCGTACAGCCGGCCCGATCCGGACGCCCCCAGGGCCGTGAAGGCGTGGGCGGGCCCAAGTCCCGGTCGCGGGCCGGCCGTTCGTCGCGACCTCGTTGCCTCGCGAAGTGTGTGCGCGGGCAACGGATGACGGCTGCGGGATCGCCGGAGGTTGCGTGTATCGTCGCCGCCGTGCTCGGCCGTCAGGTTCGAACGGCCTTTGCGGGATCGCCGATTACGGCTGGTCCCGGCCGTGGACAGCGTGCCCTCCGAGTGTGGGCCACACGCGAGTCCGCCGAAGAGGTCACGAAGACGGGGGAAGAGTTTTGCGCGCAGTCATCGCTGCGACCGTCGCTCTCGCGGGGTCGTTTGTTGTGATCGGTTGTTCGAGTGACGACGGTGGTGGGGGTCGTCGAAGCACACCGTCGTGTACGGAAGGCGAGAGCGACTCGTTCGTCCGCACGAAGCCGGCGTAGGACCCGCGCTACCGACGATGGCCCGTGGCCGGGACGCTGCCCACGCGTCCCGGCCCGGGAACCCGGCACCGGCGACGAAGACTTCGGCATCGTTGCGATCGGGCCCCAATCCGGCGGCGCGAGTGTCAGCCTGCCGCGTGAGGGTCGTGCCCCGGCGGATAAAAGCAGGCGATCACCGCCTTGCCGTGCGGGACGGGGTGGGTCTCCCACTCGTCGGCGACCGCGTCGACGATGGCCAGACCGCGCCCCGACGTCGCCGGCGTGTCGCCCTCCCCGCGTACGACGGGCAGGCCCGGGCCCGTGTCACTGACGTAGACGTTCAGGCATCGGTTGTCCCAGGCCAGGACCAGATGGGCGGTGCTGTGCGCGTGAACGTGGGCATTGGTGATCAGTTCCGAGACGGTGAGCAGGACGTCGTCCACCGTCTCGGGTGCGTCTTTCGTCCAGGCCAGGGACTCGAGGTGGTCCCGGGTCCAGCGTCGTCCCGCCTCGATGCCCCCGGAGACGGGGAAGGATCGCGCCCACCCCACGGCACGCATGCCCGCCATGTCGTTCCCTCCTCTTCACGGCCGACGGTCACGGCCGACGGCCGCCGGAGGGCGTCTGCCCCGGACGGTCCGACCCACGCCTGCCGTGCCGCCATGACCCCTCCGGGTGAGAACACCACCGCGCCGTGGAGCCGATTCCCTCCCGTCAGGTGATCTGGATTCCCACCACGCAGGTGTCGTCGTCGGTGTCGGCTCGGCTGTGCGTGAGGAGCCGGTCGAGCCGGTCGTCCAGGGTCGGCGCGGGTGCGCAGGCGGTGATCAGGAGCTGATCCAGGGACGTTTCGAGGGAGTGGTCACGGCGTTCGATCAGGCCGTCCGTGAAGAGCAACAACGCGTCGTCGAGTTCGAAGCGGATCTCCCCCTCGACGTACGTGGCCTCGGCGAAGGCGCCCAGGAGGGGCCCGGTGAGCAGGGGCAGGTAGTGCGCGGTGTCGTCGCGAATGCACACGGGAGGCAGGTGACCGGCGCGGGCCCAGCGCATGATGCGGGTGCTCGGGTCGTACAGCGCGCAGATCGCGGTCGCGGTGACGTCGTTGGTGAGGTGGTGGGTGACGGTGTTGAGCCAGGTGAGGAGTTGGGCGGGGCCGGCACCGGTGATCGCCAGGCCCCGCAGTGCGTTGCGTAGCACGATCATGCTGGTGGCGGCGTCGATACCGTGGCCGGCCACGTCACCGACGCACAGCAGGATCCGATCGGACGGCAGGACCAGCGTGTCGTACCAGTCCCCGCCGACGGCGGTGTCGGATTCGGCCGGCCGGTAGCGGACGGCGACGCGCAGGCCGTCGACGTTCGGCGGGGCGTGCGTGGGCGGCATGATGGCGTGTTGCAACTGGCGGGCGAGGCGGTTGCGTTCGCCGGATTCCTGCTCGCTGTGCGCGAGGCGGTCGCGGGTCGCCGCGAGGGCCACCTCGGTCCAGTGCTGGGCGGAGACGTCCTGATAGGCGCCGCGGATCGCCAACAGCCGCCCGTCCGTGCCCAGGACGGGCTCGGCGACGATGCGAATGCGTCGGGTGACCCCGTCGGAGCGTTCCATGCGGAAGGAGACCGTGGCGTGCCGGCGGCGGTCCACCAGGGTGCGCAGGAAGCGGGTGAGCGCGGCGGCGTCGTCGGGGTGCGCGTGCTCGGACAGGTCCGTCAGGGCGACCGGTGGTGCCGTGGGAGGGAGACCGTGGAGGGCGAACAGCGACTCGTTCCAGGTGATCACGCCGGTGGTGAGATCCTCCTCGAAGCCGCCGATGCGGCCCAGGCGCTGGGCGTGTTGGAGCAGGCGCGCGAGTCGGGCGGACTCGCGTTCGATGCGCCAGACGAGCAGGATGGCGTTCGCGTGGCGGCTGACGGCGACGTCGGCGATCGCGTCGAGGCGGACCTGGTCCACGAGGGCGGTGAGGGTGAGGCTTTCGGCCCGGTAGGACTCGCCTGTGGCGTAGACGCGTTCGACGATGTCGTACAGGCCTCCGGCGGTGGCGGCGAGGGGGTATGCCTCGAGGAGGAGTGCGCCGTCGATCAGGTTGGCGGGGCGTCCCGCGGGGTCGAGGAAGCGGCCGTTGAGGTGCCGGACGCGGAAGTCGACCAGTTGTCCGTCCTGGTCGAGCCAGGGCACGAGGACCAGTGCGGGGTCGTGGAGGCAGTTCGCGATCTCGACGAGATCGACGGTGGCGGCGTGCGCCGTATCGGTGTCCCCGGGGGCGAGGTGTGCCTCGAGGGTGTGCGCGCACAGTTCGGCCAGGGCCTCGATCTGGCGTCGCACGCGCGCGGGTTGCTCGGGCAGGGGGTGCGGCCAGCAGATCTCCAGGATGCCGTGGACCCGGCCGCCGGTGCCGGCCGGCGCGGCCGAGCGGGCGCCGGTGAGGTGGTGTTGGCCGATGGAGGGGATCTGCGCCTGGGACAGCGCGGGGGTCCACGTCCAGGCGAGATCGGCCAGGGCTTGGCGGGCGATGGTCACCACTCCGGGCGGAACGTGCCTCCAGCGGGCCGCCTCGTGGTCGGTGAAGCCGGCGCTGCCGGCGAGGGTGAGGGAGGAGTCGGGCGCGACGGCCCAGACCGCGACGGCGGTCGCCCCCAGCGGCGCGAGGGCGTGTTCGAGGAGGGACTGGGCGACGGCCTGTGTGTCGCCGGCGGCACACGCGCCGCTTTCCGCGGTACGCAGCCGCACGCTCACGGGTCCGGCGTCGCGGGGCGCCCCCGGTGGCGGAGTGGCGGTCTCGGTGACGAAGTCGCAGGCGGCTTCGGTGAGGCGGTCGGCCGCGGTGCGGTCGACGATGTCGGCGGCGAGTTCCAACCGGGTCACGCCGGACTGCTCGGCCAGGGTGGCGAGTTGCCGGGCCGCTTCGGTGGGGCCGCAGCGCAGGCGTTCGATCAGGATGCCTTTGGCCATCTCGATCAGGGCGCGGCCGTCGGCTGCGGCGTGCGCGGCCTGGATTTCGCGCCTCAGGCGTTCCACGGTCGCCGCGAGTCGGCCCACCGCGGACGCGGTGTCGAGTGGGGTCCGCGGGGTCGACTCCGGCGCCCGGGCCGCGGCCTCGTGGTCGGCGCCGTTCGCGCGGGGGGCGAGGTCGGACGGTGCGCTGCCGGGGGCGCGGGCGCGACCCCCTTCCCGGAACGGGGCCGCGGCGGGTTCGCCGACGTCCGCACGGGCGTCCGCGGCCGTCCCGGGGGCCTCCGCGTCGTGCGCCGCCGGCTCGCGAGGGGGCGGGATGTTGCTCATCGAGGTGTTCGCTCCCGAGGTGGTGGCGGCAGGAGTCGCCGGTGGGACGGTTGTCTCAGGAGTGGACGAGGTAGCGTCGCAGGACGGCGAGCAGGTCGTCGGTGTCGACGGGCTTGGTGACGTAGTCGCTGGCTCCCGCGGCCAGGCTCTTGTCGCGGTCGCCGGGCATGGCCTTGGCGGTGACGACGATGATGGGCAGGTCCGCGTAGCGAGGCATGCGTCGGATCTCGGTGGTGGCCGTGTAGCCGTCCATTTCGGGCATCATGACGTCCATCAGGACGAGATCCACCTCGGGGTGGGCGACGAGGGTGGCGATGCCCTCGCGACCGTTCTCGGCGTGCAGGACGTTGACGGCGTGCAGTTCGAGGATGCCGCTGAGCGCGTAGAGATTGCGGGCGTCGTCGTCGACGACCAGGACGGTGCGGCCGGTGAACGAGCCGTCGACGGCCGGTGCCGTGTGATGGGTGCGTCCGGTGGCGTGGACCAGGGGCAATACGTCGCCGGGTTGTTCCGCGGACAGGTGCAGCGCGATGCGTTCGCGGAGTTCGTCCAGTCCGGACAGCAGTTCCAGGGGTTTGCTGTCCGCGCGGGCCTGGAGTGCGCGGGCCTGTTCCTGGGGCAGTCGACGGCTGTTGTGGGCCAGCACGGGCACGTTCGCCGAGGCGGAGTCCGCGTCGAGGGCATCGAGCAGGGTCAGTGCCTGGCCGTCGGGCATGTCCAGGTCCAGCACCACGCAGTGGCAGGGTGCCGTGGCGAGCGTACCGGCGGCCTCCTGGGCGTCCACGACGGTCAGCACGTCCACGCCCGGGCCGGCGGCGCCGTCGTGGCCTCCCGCGGCGATGTCGGCCACGGCGCTTTGCGCGACCAGGCTCAACAGGCCGTGCGGTCGCTCCTCGACCACGAGTACGCGGCGCTTCGCCGGCGGCGCGGCGTGCTCGACCGCCCGTCGTTCCAGGGGGTCGGCGTCGCGGGCGAGGGGGGTGAGGGGCTGCTCGTCGGTCGCCGACGTGGTGGTGGAGACCGTGTGGACGACGGGGAGGTACAGGGTGAACGTGCTGCCCTGTCCGGGCGTGCTGTCGGCGATGATGGCGCCGCCGAGGAGGTGGGCGATCTCGCGGCTGATGGACAGGCCCAGACCGGTCCCGCCGTATTTGCGGCTCGTGGTGCCGTCGGCCTGTTGGAACGCGCCGAAGATCGTCTCGAGTTGGTGTTCGGCGATGCCCACGCCGGTGTCGCGCACGTGGAAGGCCACGACCGCGCCGCCGGGGTGTACGCCCTGCGGGATCTCGTGGTTGCCGGCCGTTTCGATGTGCAGGGCGATCCGACCGCGATCGGTGAACTTGACCGCGTTGGACAGCAGGTTGCGCAGGATCTGCCGCAGTCGCGAGTCGTCGGTGAGCAGGTCGGTCGGCACGCCGGGGCCGGTGGTGATGTCGAAGGACAGACTCTTCTGCGTGGTCATCGGCCGGAATGTCGCCTCGACGTAGTCGAGGAGTCGCCGCACGGACACGCGTTCGGTGTGCACGTCCATCTTGCCGGCTTCGACCTTGGACAGGTCCAGGATGTCGTTGATCAATTGCAGCAGGTCGGAGCCCGCGGAGTGGATGATGCCCGCGTACTCCACCTGCTTGGGGCTGAGGTTGCGGGTGGGGTTCTGCGCCAGGAGTTGCGCGAGGATGAGCAGACTGTTCAACGGCGTGCGCAGTTCGTGGCTCATGTTCGCCAGGAACTCCGACTTGTACTTCGACGCGAGCGTCAACTGGCGAGCCCGGTCCTCGAGTTCCTGCCGAGCCTGTTCGATCTGCAGGTTCTTGGCCTCGATGTCGCGGTTTTGCGACGCGAGCAGCGCGGCCTTGTCCTCGAGTTCCTCGTTGGAGTGCTGGAGTTCCTCCTGTTGGTGTTGCAATTCCTCGGACCTTGCCCGCAGTTCGCCGGCCAGGCGCTGGGACTCGGCGAGGAGTTCGTCGGTGCGCGCGTTCGCGACGATGGTGTTCACGTTGACGCCGACGTTCTCCATGAGCTGGTCGAGGAAGCCCCGGTGGACCGGTGTGAACGCGGTGATCGAGGCGAGTTCGATGACCCCGAGCACCTGCTCCTCCACCACGATGGGCAACACGATCAGCGCCGTGGGCGCGGTGCGACCCAGTCCGGAGGACACCACGTAGTCGGCCGGGATGTCGTCCACGGCGATGGTGTGCCGGCTGCGGGCGGCCTGACCCACCAGGGTCCGGCCCAGCGGGATGCCCGACGCGTGGGCGTCGTCCAGACCGATGCCGTACGAACCGATCAGGCGCAGCACCGTTCCCGATCCGGTCTCCTCCGCGAGGTAGAAGGCGCCGTACTGCGCGGAGACCAGCGGGGTGAGCTCGTCCATCACCAGTTCGGCGACGACCGCCAGGTCGCGATGGCCCTGCATGAGCGCGGACACCCGCGCCAGGTTCGTCTTGAGCCAGTCCTGTTCCTCGTTGGCGAGCGTGGTCTCGCGCAGCGAACCCACCATCGCGTTGATGTTGTCCTTGAGTTCGGCGACCTCGCCGGAGGCGTCGACGGTGATCGAACGGGTCAGGTCTCCCTCGGCGACGGCGCTGGCCACCTCGGCGATGGCGCGTACCTGCCGGGTGAGGTTGCCGGCGAGTTCGTTGACGTTCTCGGTGAGCCGCTTCCAGGTTCCGGAGACGCCCTCGACCTCGGCCTGTCCGCCGAGGCGGCCCTCGCTGCCGACCTCGCGGGCCACCCGGGTGACCTCGGCGGCGAAGGACGAGAGTTGGTCGACCATGGTGTTGATGGTCGTCTTCAGTTCCAGGATCTCCCCGCGCGCGTCGACGTCGATCTTCTTCGACAGGTCGCCGTTGGCGACCGCGGTGGTGACCAGCGCGATGTTGCGGACCTGCCCGGTGAGGTTGTTCGCCATCGAGTTGACGTTGTCGGTGAGGTCCTTCCAGGTGCCGGCCACGTTCGGCACCCGGGCCTGGCCTCCCAGGATGCCCTCGGTACCGACCTCGCGGGCCACCCGGGTGACCTCGTCGGCGAACGCGGAGAGCGTGTCGACCATGGTGTTGATGACCTCGGCGAGGGCGGCTACCTCGCCCTTGGCCTCGACCGTGATCTTGCGGGAGAGGTCGCCGCGCGCGACGGCGGTGGCGACCTGGGCGATGGAACGCACCTGTCCGGTCAGGTTGGACGCCATGACGTTGACGTTGTCGGTGAGGTCCTTCCAGGTTCCGGAGGCGCCCCGGACCGTGGCCTGTCCCCCGAGGTTGCCCTCGGTACCGACCTCGCGGGCCACCCGGGTGACCTCGTCGGCGAACGCCGAGAGCTGGTCGACCATCGTGTTGATGGTCTCCTTCAGCTCCAGGATCTCGCCGCGCGCGTCCACCCGGATCTTCTGCGACAGGTCGCCCTGTGCGACGGCGGTGGTCACCTGGGCGATGGAACGCACCTGCGCGGTGAGGTTGTCCGCCATGACGTTGACGGATTCGGTCAGGTCCTTCCACGTTCCGGAGACGCCCTTGACGTCGGCCTGCCCGCCCAGCCGCCCGTCGGTACCCACCTCGCGGGCCACCCGGGTCACCTCGTCGGCGAACGCCGAGAGCTGATCGACCATCGTGTTGATGGTGTTCTTCAACTCCAGGATCTCCCCGCGCGCGTCCACCCGGACCTTCTGCGACAGGTCGCCCTGCGCCACCGCGGTGGCGACCTGGGCGATGGAACGCACCTGGGAGGTGAGGTTCCCGGCCATGAAGTTCACCGAGTCCGTCAGGTCGCGCCAGGTGCCGGAGACGCCCTTGACGTCGGCCTGCCCGCCCAGCCGCCCGTCGGTACCCACCTCGCGGGCCACTCGGGTCACCTCGTCCGCGAACGCCGAGAGCTGATCGACCATCGTGTTGATGGTGTTCTTCAACTCCAGGATCTCGCCGCGCGCGTCGACGGTGATCTTCTGTGACAGGTCGCCCAACGCGACCGCGGTCGTCACCTGCGCGACGTTGCGCACCTGGTCCGTGAGGTTCCCGGCCATGAAGTTCACCGAGTCCGTCAGGTCGCGCCAGACCCCGCCGACACCGGGGACCTGCGCCTGCCCGCCCAGCCGACCTTCGCTGCCCACCTCGCGGGCCACCCGGGTGACCTCGTCCGCGAACGCCGAGAGCTGATCGACCATCGTGTTGACGGTGTTCTTCAACTCCAGGATCTCGCCGCGCGCGTCCACATCGATCTTCTGCGACAGGTCCCCGCGCGCCACGGCGGTGGCGACCTGGGCGATGTCGCGGACCTGCGTGGTCAGGTTGCCCGCCATCGCGTTGACGGAATCGGTCAGATCCGCCCATGTCCCGGACACCCCGGGCACGCCGGCCTGCCCGCCCAGTGTGCCCTCCGACCCCACCTCCCGGGCCACCCGGGTGACTTCCGAGGTGAACAACGCCAACTGGTCGACCATGCCGTTGAACACCCCGGCGATCTCGCCGAGGAGACCATCGCCGTCGTCGGGCAACCGGGTGCCGAAGTCGCCGTCGCGGACAGCGGTCAACCCGGCCAGAAGTTGCCGCAGTTCCGCGTTGCCGACCACGTCCGTCTTGCGCCGCGCCCGCGCACGCGGGGCGGGAACCGCACCGGTGTCCGCAGTATCGGTCATGAAATCGCAACCTCGTCTCGGTCCCCGGTGACCCGGCCCCACACCGGACATCCGCGTACAGTTCGCCTCGGATCCGCGTCACCGCGGCCCATCGGCAAATACACCGAATGTTATCCGAGGCGCGGTGCGTCGAAGTCGATGATCGCCTCTGTCGGGGCTCCCGTTCCGCCGAGCAGGACCGTCGAGAGTTCGCTGCCCGCCATCCACCGACCCAGGGCCCGCCGGTCCAGGGTCACGATGTCCTGGGCCCGGGCGAGCCGACGGGCGGGAGCCGTGAACCTGGAGTTCGTGACGAGCACCGCGACGTCGGCATGGTGTACCGGACGCGCGGTTCCCACGAAGCGTTGCATGTCCGGACTGCCCACCGCCCGTGTCCTGCCGAGCCGCTTGCATTGGATGACGAGGCTGCGCCCGTCCGGGAGCCGGGCGACGACATCCGCCCCCAGGTCGCCCGCTCCACCGCTGACCACCACGTCGCGGCACCCGTCACGACGACACAACTCCGCGACGTGTTCCTCGAATCCGGCTCCGGTCATGGCGTCCACGGCGGCAAAGGACACCGCCCGCCCTCGCGCGATCGCCCGCGTACGCGGCGCCCATCGCCGCCGTTCGGAGCGAACCGCCGGTCGGAGCCGACCACACGCGTACAACACGCCGATCGCCGTCACGGCGACGACCACGATCGCCGCCAACAGGTCCCACTCCTGTCGCGCACCGCAATACGCCGCGACGACACACACGGTGGGCGCGAGCCACCAGAACACGCGGTCGTATCGCACGAATCCACCGATTCGCGCCTCCCGACCGGTGCCGCGCCCGAGCAGTCCCGGGCCGGATTCGGCCACCGAATCCTCGATCATGGGACGTATCGTGCTCAAGTCCCCTCCCTCTTCCCCGACCCGAGCAGCGGACTCCGCCACAACGGACCATCCGGCGTCCCGTGTTCCCACCTCGACGCCGCTCCGCGCCCCGGCCGATGCGGACCCTGCCGGAGCACGCAACTCGCCGATGGTCAGGCGACGTTCAAGCTTCCCTGACGCTGCCCTCGATCGCCGGTTCCAACCCCCGCGTTCGGTCGGCCGGCCATTGCCGTGCGCTTCGCGCCGGCCGGGTCGGCGGCGGGGCGAGACGAGGGCGGCCGTCAGCGGCTTGCGGCGAAGCCGCCGGCGCCCTGGGCGGGCCGGGGCGGGTCGCCGGGCAGCGCGGGGTGCGCGCCTCCCGGTGGCGTGGTCGCGTACAGCGCGACGGTCAGCGTCCTGAGGCCGCTCAGGCGCTGTTCCCCCTCCTCCGCCACGTCCTGCGGCAGGCCGGTGATCAGGTCCCTGGCGAGGAGGGGTTCCGCGGCGTGGATGTGCGCGCGGACGGTCTTGGTGGCGATCCCCAGGCGTGCCGCCGTCGCGTCGGCGTTGAACTCGGTGAGCACCCAGGTTCGCAGGGTACGGATGAGGTCGCGTCGATCGTCCGCCAGCGGCCGCAGCGTCCGCTCCGCCCACCCGCGGACCTGGGGATGGGAGAGTACGCCGTGCAGTGACACGTCCGAGCCCTGCCCAGGGGGCGTGGAGGGGAGTGTGCTGACGATCTGGATTGCCAGGGACAGCGTGATGCGGTCGAGCGTGCGGTCCGGGTTGATCCCGATCTCGGCGCACACGTGGTTGACCCGCCGGGCGATCGTGTTGCGGTGCACGCCGATGATCCGGGCTGCCGCCGACGTCCGGAACTCCAGTGCCATCGCGGTGGCTTCCAGGATCTGTTGCCCGGCTCGCGGCAGGCTCAGGATCGGCTCGAGGAACCCGGCGGCCCACCCGCGGGCGGCGTCCGGCAGGACGTCCACCAGGCCGGGGGTGCGGGACGAGGTGATGACCGTGCGCTCCGGGTGGTGTACCGCACGGGACAGGGCGTCGGCCGCTTCCCCGTAGGCGTCGCCGACCCCTTCCAGCGGATGCACCGGGCTGCCTCCGACCGCGACGTCCGCGCTGCCGAACGCCTGGCGCAGGGCTCGAAGTTCACGTTCCGCGTCGGTTCCGGGGTGTTCCGGGACGACGACGATGACGTGCTCGTGGTAGGCGGGGCAGCGGATGGCCAGTGCCCGGTCGTGGAGGCTGCGTTCCACCTCCGCCATGACGGTGTCGCGGTCCGCGCGTGCGCAGTCCACCACGAAGACCCGGGCGGACTCGCTGTCCAGGAGCCCGGGGGTGACGCCGGCCATGACCCGTCGGGCATGGGTGGTGTTGCCGGTCATCAGGAGTTGGAAGGCGGAGAGCCGGATGCCGCGGACGGCGGTGGTCAGGGCCGTGTCGGTCTGCCGGGGCCGGGGCGCCAAGGCGAACGTCAGCGCCGTGGCCGCGTGATGGACGATCTCCCGGTCCGCCCGCCCGGCGGGTTCCTTGGTCGCGACGATCAGGACCTGGTCGGCCGACAGGTGCACGGTGCCGGCGAACAGGCCGGCCGGCGTCGTCTGCAAGGGGCGGTCCGGCCGTTGGATGACGGAGGCCAGCGTGAGCGGGGCGGCCGGTGGCACCGCGGCGAGGATGCCGTCCGCGCCGCGTACGACGACTTCCGCGTCCAACTCGTCGGCCAGGAGCCGGCTGATCGCCCCGACGGCGTCGTGGGAGGTCTTGAGCTGCCCGATCAGTTCCGCCAATCTGGCGGCGTGCCGCCGGGCCCGGTCCGCGCCGAGGTCCAGCACGCTCTGCGCGAGGCCGGATCGCCACGCGGAGAGCGGGCGCGTGGAGGTGAGCAGCGGGAAGCCGCGGTGCTCCGCGGCTCGCCGGAGCGCGGCGATGGAGGCTTCGTCGGGGGCTTCCGCGACCGCGAGCCCGGCCGCCCCACCCGCGGCGAGCGTCGCCAGGAGCCGGTCCACCACCTGGAGGTTCGCGGCGTTGGCGACGATCAGGGCGTTCGCGATGTCCGCGCCGATCCACTCGCGGCCGGACAGGATGAGGGCGCGGTGCACCTCCCGATCCGCGCCGACCACCGGATTCAGCCCGAACTCGGGAATCGCACTCAAGTCACGCAGGGACAACATGTCCTGCGGTCACCCCTTTCAGACCGGAACCGGAATCAGTGTCCACGACGGGTTCGCCGTCGCCTCGCGCGGGCGGCCCGTCGGCGCCGCGTCCGCCGTCGGGCGCGAACAGGACGCCCAGGTGCGCCGGGCACCGCCGGAACGGGCCGGGCCTGCCGGAGATCGCCGGAGTGGGTGTGGACAGGTCCCACAGGGCGTCGACGACCGTTTCGATCGCCGCTTCGGCGATGGTGGAGGCCACGGCCTGCGCGGGGCATCGGTGGGGGCCGGCCGACCACGCCAGGTGGCTGCGGTCCCGGGACCGCGGCATGCCGGGCCGGGCCGGGGCCGGTCCGGTGGCGGCGTGGCCGATCAGGATCGGCACCCCGGCGGGTATCGCGACACCGTGCAGGGTCGTGGGCCGCCGCGCGTAGTGCACCGACGCGTTCACCACCGGACACCGGGTCGCCAGGGTGGCGTCCATCGCGTCGCGGATCGTCACCGCGCCGCCGACGAGTTCGCCGGCATACGCCGGTTCGGTGAGCAGCGCGTGCAGCGTGGTGCCGATCCAGGCGGCCGTGGACGTGGCGCCGAGCAGCACCATCGAGCGCAGCAGCAGTTCGGCCTCCCGGTCGCCGAGCGCCGCCGGGTGCGCCAACATCCACGACGTCACGTCGGCACCGGGCCTGGCTCGCTTGGCCGCGACCACTTCGCCCAGCGCACGGTTCAGTTCCCCGGACGCCTCGGCCGCCTCCGGCAGCGCGTCGACCACGGGCCAGGCGTACGCACGGACTTGTTCGGCGATGTCCGCCGTGCCGCCGAGCAGCTCGACCAGGGTGTGTACGGCGACGCGTTCGGCGAACTCGGCCATCAGGTCCGCGTGTCCGCGGCGGGCGAAGGACTTGACGAGTTCCCGTGCGTAGCGCTGGACGCCGCGCCGGATGGAGTGCAGATCGACGCAGGCCAGGCAGTCGTCCACGACCCGCCGCAACCGCTGGTGCTCCTCGGCGTCGGTGTGCTGGAGACCGCCGGCGTACATGAGCGCGAGTCCGGGCGGGACGCTGTCGCGCGCCAGGGCCTCCCACGTGCCCGGGTCCCTGGTGTACGCCGGGTCGCCGAGGAGTTCGCGGGCGGCGGCGTGGTCGGTGACCACGAGGACCCGTACGCCGTCCGCGACTTCGGCCCAGGCCACCGGTCCGGCGGCGCGCAGCGATCTGTGGGCCGCTTCCGGGTGTTCGCGAAACGCGGTGCCGAACAACCGTGGCACGGCGGCGGATTGCTGGTCCCGGTCGGTCATCGGGCGCGGCTCCCTGCGGGTCGGAGGATGTCGGTGACCAGCGCGACCAGGGCGCGCTTCGCCGAGTGCATGGTGCGGGCGTCGATGAAGACGAGGGGGCGGTCGCCGGGGAGGGTCAGTGCGTCGCGCAGCGCGTCCTCGGGGTATTCGGGGGCTCCGGGGAAGGTGTTGACGGCCACGACGTAGGGCAGTTCGGCCTCCTCGAGGAGGTCGATCGACTCGTAGGACCGGTCGATGTACCGGGTGTCGACGAGCACCAGCCCGCCCAGGGCACCGGTCAGCAGCGAACGGATCATCGCGGCGAAGCGCGGCTGCCCGGGTGCGCCGAACAGGTAGACCACGATGTCGCCGTCGCCGAGCGTGCGCCGCCCGAAGTCCATGGCCACCGTCGTCGTCGACTTCGTGTCCACCGCCACGTCGTCCACCAGTTCGCCGGCACGCGTCAGTCGCTCCTCGGTGTGCAGCGGACGCATCTCCGAGAGCGTCGCCACGTAGGTGGTCTTGCCGACACCGAACGCCCCCAGGACCACGACCTTCACCGATCGTGCCCTGGCGGGCAGATATCCGCGGTCAGAGACGCTGGAGGCCATGCAGAACCCTTTCGAGGAAGTCCCGGTCGTGCGGTTGTGCGAGCGGCGTGAAGGGGTCCGCGGCACGTACGTGGCCGCTGACGACCAGGTCCGCGACGACGGCACGCGCCACGGCCCCCGGAAGCTCCAGATGCGCGGAGACGTCCGCCACCGACAACACCCCCGGCACCAACAGCGCGACCACGCGACGCGCTTGGACGCCGAGTCCGGTCACCGGGGCCGTGGGGTCGACCGACAGCAGCGTCGCCACGTCGATGCGGGGGCGTTCGCCCTGCGGTGCCGCCGCTTCCGCGCGGATGACCGTGTGCGAGCGGACGACGCCGCGGCGCGTGTGGCCGCTACCACCCGCGCCGGAGGTCATGCCCGGGCGGGTGCCTGGCGGTCCCGGGCGGCAAGGAACGGTCCCAGGGCCTTGATGAGTTTGAGCGATTTCGACAGTGCCAACTGCACGTTCTGGCTGATCGAGTCGCCTTCGACGGCGACGCCCAGGCCGCTGTTGCGGCCTGCCGCGAGCAGGAGGACCGTGTACCGCGTGAAGTCCATGATCTGATAGCGCATCAAGAGGTCGTCGGGCGTGGTTCGGCAACAGTCGGCGAACGTGTCCTGCAGGGAGGCCACGCCGGCGAACGCCGCGCAGGACCGCTCGGCCTCGTCACGGCCCAGGCCGTCGGTGGCCGCCAGCGCCAGCCCGTCGGTCGAGAACAGCACGGCGGAGACGACGCCCTCCCCGAGGAGCGCGTTGAGGTGCGGGCGCAGGTCGGCCGTGTCGGCCGTGGCGTGCGGGTACTCGGACATCACGTGCTCCAACCTTCGTTGACGCTGTCGCTTCGGTCGTACTCGGCCGCCAGGACACCCCTGAGCCGAGCGAACCCCTCGGTGAACGCCTCGGCGTCGGCCACCTCCTCCTGTCGCGGCGCCGGGTCCCTGCGCGCCGGGCGCCGCGGCTGCCGCTTGGGCAGCCCGTACGCGGTCAGCTCCGGTGCGGCGGGCGTTTCCCCCGCCGTGGTGGACGGAGAGGTCGCCGGGGACACCGCGGTGGGGATGTCGGTCCCGCCACCCGTCCCGGCCGTGGGCAGCCGCGCCGCGGGCAGTTCGGAGACGTACGGCTCAGCCGCGGGCAACTCGGCCGTGTACTGGTGATCCTCGGGCAACTCGCCCTGGGCCGCGGCCGGTTCGGCGGCGTACGTCCGACCCGCGGGCAGTTCGGCCGGGTACGGCGCGGCGGCGGACGACGGCTCCTGTTCCACTGCCATGGGTGGATACCGCGTTTCCTCGGGTCCGTCCGCGACCAGATGCCCGGTGGGGATCAGCAGGTCGGCCCGGACGCCGCCGGAAGCCGACGGGGACAGGCCGACCCGCAGCCCGTAGGCGTGTACCAGACGCCCGATGACCAGGAATCCGAGGCGCCCGGGATCGCCCAGGCCCGTGACGTCGGTCTCGCCGGACGCGAGTGCGCGCTCGGCCTCCCGGAGTTGGAGCGGACTCATGCCCAGCCCTTGGTCCTCGACCGTGATGCGCATGCCGGCCGCCACCCTGACGACGTGTGTGGCGGCCGGGGCCCCCGAGTAGGAGGTGGCGTTGTCCAGCAACTCCGTGAGGACCACGATGACCGGCTCCACCACGAGACCTTCCACCACCGTCTCGCCGGTCTGCGCCCGGTAGGTGTAGTCGACCGCCTCGCTCTGCCGGACGCGTCCGCGCGCGCTCTCCACGATCTCCGCGACGGTGCAGTTCGCCCGTTGCACGCCCGGCCACGACTCGGTCAGGATCCGCAGGCGCTGCACGGTGTGCCCCGCCAGTGTGACGCTGTGGTCCACCCGGGCGAGCGTGCGTGTGTACGCCCCGTCCGGACGTGCCGACAATTCCGGGTCGTCCTGGTCGTCGAGCGCGTTGTCGATGTCCCGCTGGGCACGCGTCAGGGCCGCCTGGATCTCCTCGGCCGCGACCCGCACTCCGGCGCGGGCCGAATCCTCGACGCGGCGCCGGACCGCGGCCGCCGCCTCGCGCAGCGCCTCCTCGATCTCCGCCATGCGCTCCGCCACCTCGGAACCGTCGAACACCTCCGGACGGCGCAGCCCCGTGGGCGCGGCGATCGACACACCTTGGAGGCGCTGCGCCACCGCGGGCAGACGTACTGCGACCAGGTGTTCCAGCTCGGCCATCACAA
Organism: Embleya sp. NPDC127516; assembly: GCF_044765325.1. Lineage (NCBI taxonomy): Bacteria > Bacillati > Actinomycetota > Actinomycetes > Kitasatosporales > Streptomycetaceae > Embleya > Embleya sp. NPDC127516. The sequence continues at coordinate 121,954 of NZ_JBIWJT010000009.1, forward strand.
GCTGGAGTTGCGACCAGTTCGCGGCGGCTTCCGCCCTGACCTCCTCGACCTCGCGGAGCACCGCGGAACGGGCCTCGTGAGCGGCCTGCCCGGCCGTCTGCTCCGACCGGGCCGCGGCCTGCCGGGCCCGGTCGTGCACCTGTCGGACGTGTTGCGCGGCTCTGCGTCGCCCCGGCAGGTGGCCGAGCCACGTCAGGCCGGCGGCGAGGCCCGCACTCGAAGCGCCGACCCAGATATGCACGTCATCGATCACGAATTTCAAACCAATCGCCGCACGAAAGGAGCCGGTGGTGCACCGGTGATCCGGAACCCGGTTTCCCGGTTCCGGCTGCGGAGATCAGCACGCTAGAGGACGACCGGAGCGCGGAGCCACGACCCTGATGCACCAATTTCGGCCATCCATAGGGCACTCGTGCACCATTTGAAGCACCGGATGCCCCCATCGGCCGCTTCGGCGGCCAGGGGTGGGCAGCGGTGCACTTCCGGTGCGTCGGGGCGTCGAGTCCGTCGGATTCGCGCCGGAGCCGCCGGTACACACCGTTGAACACGCGGTAGCCGTCGGCCCGCTTGTCCCGGGCCGAGCCGTCGTCAGGAACCGGGCGGGCGGCAGCGCCGACAGCGGCAGGCCGGGTACGCGCTCGTCTGCGCGCACACCCGCTCGGAGACGACGACGGTCTGCGGTGCGGCAACCGGGATACGGTCGCCGGTCGTCTCGTCGACCCGGTAGACGGCCAAGGTCATCCGGCGAGGTCGCGGTTGCCCGGGCCAACGGGACTCCGGTGCGCTGGTCATCGACATCACCCGGCCCTTCGGCGCTACAGGCCCGCGGGGTGGATCGCGAGCACCGTGCAGCCCACTTCGGACTGCGGAAAGTGCACCGAGCCCGGGGTGCCCACGATGACGCTGCCCTTGCCGTACTCGGCGTGTCCGTCCAGGAACACGCCCTCGGTGACGATCAGGATCTCCGGCTGGGCATGGGCGTCCTTCCCGAAGGCGGCGCCCGGCGCGAAGTTCAACTCCATGACGACCGACGGGTCCTCGGTGCTGCCTTCCTTCAGCACACGGGCGACGATCCCGTCGGCGACCGTCGACGGCGGCGTGTCCTGGATCGAGGTCACTCGGAATCCTGGCTGCATGATCGTCCCTTCCCTTGCACGGCACACATCTCGACCGCCCGGAGCCTGGTCTCGGTCCGGCCGGCGGTGATGAGCACGCTAGAGGGACGCGCGTGGCCGGAACTACGACCTCCGTGCACCAATTTCCGGCGCCGAATGGGGCCCCGTGCACCATCTCTTCCCACCGGATGTGCGTGCCGGTCACCGCGTCGACCGAACCAAGGGCGCGCGTGCACCGGCGAGTGCGACGCCGATGACGGCCGCGCACACCGCGGGACCGCGGCCGGCCGTGTCCGCGGCCCGATCCGGCCGCCGCCCTTGCCGCATCGGCTTCCGCCCGGGTGCAACCACCGGCGGACGTGCCTAGAGTCGAAAGGAGGAGACCGTGGAGTCCGGGCGGCGTGGACATCCACGACGTCGACGCGGAAGCGGTCCGTCGCTACGTCGCCGAAGCCCCGGGAGCCGTGTGACGGGGGCGATGTGCCAAGGCCGGATCCGCACAACGCGCTCGTGTCGGGCGCGGCGGCCCGGGCCCGGCGGCGCAGACCCACGACGCGGTTCCGCGGCGCGGGTTCCGCAGCGCAATCCCAAGACCGGAGGCGGTAGACGATGTGCCGTTGGCTCGCCTACGCGGGAACCCCCATCCTGCTCGAGACCATCCTCTACAAACCGACTCACTCGCTGATCGATCAGAGCCTGCACTCCCGGCTGGGCGTCGAGACGACCAACGGCGACGGCTTCGGCGTCGGCTGGTACACACCCGGCGTCGACGCTCCGGCGCTCGTGCGGGACACCGGCCCGGCCTGGAGCAACCGCAATCTCCGGGAGATCGCCGACCACGTCCGCTCTCCCCTGATCTTCGCGCACATCCGGGCCTCGACCGGTACGGCGGTACAGCAGAGCAACTGCCACCCGTTCCGTCGCGGGCGTTGGATGTGGATGCACAACGGTTCCATCACCGACTTCCACCGCACCAAACGAGACCTGGCCCTGGCCGTCGATCCGGACCTCTTCCCCGACATCGAGGGGTCGACGGACTCCGAGCTCATGTTCTTCCTGGCACTGACCTTCGGCTTGGAGCAGGACCCGCCGGGCGCCGTGGCGCGGATGGCCGGCCTGGTGGAACACACCGGTCGACGGCACGGCGTGGAGTTCCCGCTGCAGATGACGGTCGCGGTGACCGACGGCCGACGACTGTGGGCATTCCGCTACTCCAGCCAGACGCAGTCACGCTCGCTCTTCTACAGCACCCGAGTGGACACGCTGCGCGCGCTCCACCCCGATGTGGCGTTCCTGCGCGAGGTTTCCGACGAGACCCGCCTGATCGTGTCGGAGCCCCCCGGCGACCTTCCCGGTGCCTGGAACGAGGTCCCCGAGGGCAGCTACGGCATCGTGCAGTCCGGCGAGAATGAACTACACCCCTTCGCCCCCAGCCCGCCCACCTGAGGGATCACGCTCCTCCTTCTCGGGGACGTACCGGCCCGGCGCGACCCAAAAGCCGGGCCGGTCGGCGTCCACTCTTGTGCCTGGTCCACGATTCGGGACGCCAACTGCTCGGCCGGCCGTACGGCGGGGCCGTCGCGGCGTCGAGAGAGGACCATGCCCAGATGGCGGCGCGGGCTCGGCTCGGCCGGCGGGATCTCGCTCAGTTCGCCTGCCGGCATGCCGCCCGCTCAGGAGGGTTCGCGGTGGGATGGGTTCCTCTCTCGACGCGGATCAGAGAATTTGGGCGATGGCTTCGCGGCGTGGGTCGTGGTCGGGGCGAGGCGTGGTGTGCGCGTGCCGGGTTGTTGACCGGGGCGTGCTCGGGCCGGCGCGCGGCGGTCTTGTGCTGCTCCGCGATTCGCGTGGCGGGTGCGAAGCCCGCCGAGGTCGGAGCGACGGCTTGTGCGGCTGCGGCGGACAGGCTGTGCGCAGCGGCACGCTCGGCGCGGGACGGGAAATTCGGCTGTCCGGCCCGCGCACCATCGCCGTCCTCGCCCGCGGAACCGCTTCGACCGTGCCCGGCATGCTGCCCGTCCCCGAATACGTCGATGCCGCCGGGGAGTTCGCCCGCCTCCACCGCCCCGACGGCCCGACCGGCTTGGTCGTCCGCCCGGAGGGGTACCTCGGCGCACGCTTCCCGCTCACCGACACCGCGGCGGCCCTGTCCGCCTACCTCACGGCCTTGTCCGCGCCGGTATGAGCCCGCTCGACCGCGGCGAGGGTCGCGACCACGGCCGGCCACCACTCCCCCACCGCCCGCAGCGCCCCGGCCGCTCGGCCGTCCACTAAAGTGGACCACTCAGTCCATTGCAAGGAGGCGGGGCATGCCCGGGGAGCTGACCGCGAAGGGCAAGGCGACGCGAAGTCGGATCGTCGCGGGTGCGGCGGCGGTCCTGCGGGAAAGAGGCGTCGCCTCGACGACGCTGGACGACATCATGGCGCGGACCGGCACCAGCAAGAGCCAGCTTTTCCATTACTTCCCGGCCGGCAAGGACGAACTGCTCGTCGCGGTGGCTCGGTTCGAGGCGGAGCAGGTCCTGGAGGACCAGCAGCCGTATCTGGGCCGCCTCGACTCGTGGGAGGCCTGGGAGCAGTGGCGGGACGTGGTGATCAAGCGCTACGAGGCGCAGGGGGACCAGTGCCCGCTCGGGTCGCTGTTCCTTCAGGTCGGGCGTTCGACTCCCGGGGCGCGCGCGATCGTGATCGAGTTGCTGCGCCGCTGGCAGGAGAGCCTGGCCGCGGGCATCCGGGCGCTGCAGGCGGGCGGCATGCTTCCCGCCGAGCTGGATGTCGACGTGCGGGCCGCCTCGCTGCTGGCGGCGATTCAAGGGGGTGTGTCGATCCTCCTGTCGACGGGTCGGTCCACGCATTTGCGCGCCGCTCTCGATCAAGGGATCGCGGACCTGCGCCGCGCGGGCGGCGCGGTGGCGTGATCCGCCGTCGGGCCGACGCACGGGCCCATCCGGGTCGGGCGCCGTCCTGCCCGGCCGCCGCGCACCCGCCCGGCAGGCGCGGTGCGTGCGCGTCCGGCCCCGGACCGGGGCGGGCGGCTCCGCTGGAACCACCCGCCCCACGGCCGTTCCCGGGGCGCGCCCTGGTTCAGCCGGCGATGACGGCGGCGGTGGTGCGCCCGCCGTCGACGTCGAGCACGATGCCGTGCACGAACGAGGACTCGGCACCGGCCAGGTACACGGCGGCGTTCGCGATGGCGTCGGGGGTGCCCATCCGTCCGGCGGGGGTGCCTTTCATCATGATCTCGCCGGGGTGGGCCTCCTCGGGTGCGGGCGTCAGCACCACACCCGGGGAGATCGCGTTCACCCGAACACCATGCGGCCCGAACTCCGCCGCCCAGGCCCGGGTCAGGGTCTCCATGGCTCCCTTGGTGGAGCTGTAGAGGGCGCCGACCGGAATGCCCAAGCGGGCGATCCACGAGCCCAGGTTGATGATCGCTCCGTCGCCGGCCTCCGCCATGACGGGTGCCACGGCCGCGGTCAGGAAGAACGGGGCCTTCACGTTGACCGCGTAGACCCGGTCGAACGTGCTCTCGTCGGTGGCCGCCGTGGTGTCGCCGGGGTAGATGCCGGCGTTGTTGACCAGGACGTCGATGCGACCGCCGAGAACCCGCGTCGCCTCCCGGGCCAGCGCCTGCGACGCGGCGGCGCTTCCGTCCAGGTCGGCCTGCACGAACTCGGCCCGGCCGCCCCGGGCGCGGATCCCGTCGACGACCTCCCCGCCACGCTCGGCGCTGCGGCCCGAAACGGCGACGTACGCTCCCTCGGCGGCGAATGCCTCCGCGATCGCACGTCCGATGTTGCTGGTCGCTCCGGTCACCAGGGCGGTCCGCCCCTCGAGTCGCATAGACATGGTCCACTCCGTTGTTCGGTGCTCCACCGTGAACCCGAACGGCCGGACCGCATACCGCCGTCGACCGGACGAGGGCCCTGGACGACCAGGGCGCAGGGCCACTGTGCGACGGAAAAATTGGACCAGCAAGTCCAAACCTGGGGATGCTCCGGACCACGGGTCGACATTGGAGACCCGAGACGCCCGCGGGCCCCGGACCCACCTCGGGATCCGAGGCCCCGTGCGCCTCACGTGGGCGAAATTCGTGTCACTTCCGCCAGAACAAGTGGTGCGTCACGCCGCTCGGGCTGGGCACGACCTCCAGGTGGAAGCGGTCGAGTAGTTCGTCGGGTGACTGCCACAGTCGAAGTCCGGACCCGAGCTTCACCGGCGACACCGCCACGTGCATGGTGTCGACCAGGTCGGCGTCGAGGAACTCCCGGATGACGGTGACCCCGCCGCCGAGCCTCACGTCCTTGCCCCCGGCCGCCTCCCGCGCCTGTTCGAGAACCGTGGCCGGGTCGCCGTCGACGAAGTGGAACGTGGTGTCGGAGAGCGTGAACGAAGGCCGCCCGTGGTGGGTCATGACGAACACCGGGGTACGGAACGGCGGCTCGTCGCCCCACCAGCCGCGCCATTGGTGATCGAGCCAGGGCCCGCGCTGGGGCCCGAACTTGTTGCGACCCATGATCTCGGCACCGATGTTGCGCGGGTAGTCGCGCGTGAAGTGATCGTCGAGGCCCCGGCTGCCCCCGGGATCGGTACGCATGGGCCAGCTCGCCGTGGCACCGGCCCAGGCGAACAACCGCTCCGGCTCCACGTGGCCGAACGGGCGCTCGAAGGTCTGATCCTCACCGGCGCCGATACCGTCGGCGGAGACGCTGAAGTTCTGCACCCTCAATAGCTGAGTCATGATTTCCTCCCATGTTGTCGACAACGGCGATGAGACCCACCGCCGCGGATCGGCGGTGCCCGGTCGATGTCCTCCGCACGGGTTCGACCGGGCTCGCGCGCTGCTCTCACGGGTGGGTCGGAATCGCTCTCCCGTTCTCGACACGGCTGCGCGGGAAATCCCGAGCAATCTTTCGGGCCGTCTGACACGTGCCCGGCCGCACGGCCTTGTCGGCGGCACGGCGCCGCTGCCTGCCGGGGTGACCACCGTGTTCGGCTCACCGCTCCACGATGTGCCAGGCCGTGGCTCCGTGTCCCCGGGACTCGATGTCGGGCGGCAACGTCGCCGGTGCCGGGGGCGTGACGCCGTCCGCGAGCATGGTTCTGGCGCGCCGTTCGACCAGGATCGGGACGTACGTCCGGATCGGGGCCTCCCTCAGCGCGTCCTGGGCCGCCTCGACGAGCGCGTCGACGGTGGCCGGATCCACGGAGGGAAAGGCGCATTTGAGCCGGGCCGCCGCATGCCGGACCGTTGCCTGCTCATCCTGCCGGGCGTTCATCCGAAGATCCTCGAGGACGTCACCGACGGTGCCTTCCACAGATGATGCGGTCGGGTCACCCACCCGGGGCGTCATGACCGCATCGCCGGGCGACCCGGGGGCTGCGGCGGATCAGGTGTGGACCGGCCACGGAGGCGATCGGCCCCGTCTCCATGGGAACTCGCCCGACTCCCGGCGTCCAGTCGGGGCGGTCCGTCGGGCGCCGCACCGGGAATGCGACCGTACGACGCTCGGGAGCTTCGTACCGCCGACACCGCTCGTCCAACGCCGCAGCCCGTCCGGCGCCACCGGATGCCCAGGTGCCACGCGGGGCGCAGACTCGACTGCAGAGACTGTTCGTAGCGGAGTGGGAGGCTTCCCATGAAGGACCTCAAGTTCGAGCAGAAGGGCTCCCTGTCACGGACCGAGGCGGCCGAATTGCTCTCCGCGCTTGCGACCGCGCTGAGGCGCGGCGGTCACGTCGAGTTGGAGCTCGGCCCCGGCGTGCTGAGCATGCACGTTCCCGACGAGCTGCGCAGCGAGGTCGAGGTGGAAGTGGGCGACGGCGAGATCGAGCTCGAAATCGAACTCAAGTGGTCGACCACGCAGGCCAAGACAGCAGCCGCTCCGAAGTCGAAGTCCGGCGAGGCACCCACCGAGCGGTGACTGTTGCCGCGCCCGTTGCCGGGCGCGGCACCAGCGGCCGCCGAAGAGCGGTGGGTCGTCACGCCGTGGTGCGCCGTCAGCTCGCGGTGGGCCGTCGGTCGGCCGTCACTCCCGCTGCCCGCGACGGGTCGAGGAGGTACCGCCACCCGCGGGACGCGTCGTGTTCAGCGCCTGGTGACGCAGCAGGGCCAGGTCGATCGGCGGCTTCGACCGTGGCACGCCCGGCCGTTCCCGCGGCACGCGCACCCGCAGGGCGAGCGGCCGGATCGTCAGTCGCACCGGGGTGGGCATGAGCACGGCCTCACCATCGATGCCGACCGGGATCCGGGTGGCGTGCGACTCGACGAGCACCTCGTGTGCGACGAGTGTGCGCAGTCCTCGGCCACGGCGGCCACGCAGCAGTTCGACGGCCTGCTCGGCGTTGCCGACCGTGATCGCGATGACGCCGAGCAGGCCGCTGTCGAGGCGGGCCCGCCGGCCCAGCTCGGTCGGACCGCCGAACTCGTACGGGTTGTTGCTGACGAGTAGCGTCTTCGGGCCCTCGATGACCACCTCGCCGTCGATGCGGACGACCAGGTGCGGGCCGCGCCGGCCGGAGAGCGTTTCGGGAAGCAGTTCGAGCATCGTGCCCCGCTTGTCGCCCCGGTACGCCGGGCTCTGCACGACATCGGCGTAGGCACCGAACGAGGCGGTGTTGACAAAGGTCCTGCCGCCGATCAGCCCCAGGTCCACGCAGACCTCGACGCCGTCGTTCAAGGCGTCGAGGCCGGCGTCCGGCCGTTCCCGGTCCAACCCGAGGTCCATCGCGAAGTGGTTGCGTGTGCCCGCCGAGACCACGAGGAACGGAAGGTCGTTCTCGGCGGCGATGCCGGCGACGAGCGCCTGGGTGCCGTCGCCGCCCGCGACCCCGAGCAGATCGGCCCCGTCCGCCACCGCCTTCCGGGCCAGTGCGGCGACGTCGATCTGGCCGGGGCCGTCGAGCAGCGCCACCTCCGCGCCCCGCGCGGTCGCCTTGTCGTCCAGTGCGAACCGGGCCACCTTTCCCCCGCCCGAGCGCGGATTCATGATCAGAAAGGGTCGGATCGGGGGCGGCGTCTCGCGCTCGGGCATGCCGGCAGGCGGCCGGGCCAGGATCAGGGCGGCCCTCGCGGCGGCAACCGCCAGTGCCGCCAGGAGCAGCGTCAGCACGATGTCCCACACATGGCCGCGGGCGATGTAGCAGACGATCACGGTGATCGGCGCGGCGACGGCGACGCCGGCGCAGATCCAGCGCAGTGGGCTTCGGTTGCTCAGGAAGCCCCACAGCGCCGCGACCGTCACCACGAGTCCGAGCACACCCACGATCAGCACCAGCAGGCTGCTGCGACCACCACTGACGAGGATCGCCGCGGCGCCGAGCGCCGCCACGAAGGCCAGCCGGGCCGGCCGGCGCTGGGAGCCCGTCACCGGCGGCCATTGCTTCTCGGGGGTCTCGGCCGCCCCGAGAGGACGCCCAGGGCCGCGGCCTGTTCCCGGGCCCCGGCCGGGCTTCTCGGAATCCGTCATGACTCCTCCGTGACCGTGTGCACTCGGGACGCGGGATCCGCCCGAGCCTCCGCGCCGGTCATCGTGCTATCCACGTTAGTGCCGGACTCGGTCCGGCACCCTCCGACCCGCGACGGGCCGGAGCACCACCGACGGCAGGACACCTGCGCGAGCGCCGCCCACGGCGTCGTGCCGCGCCCGCGCGGTCGCGGCGGAGGGGCGTCGTCCACGCCGGTTTCGAGCCGGGTCGGGTCGTCGGGATCCGCGTCGTCTACGCCGGTTTCGAGCGAGGTTGGGTCGTCGGGATCCGTTGGGTGAAGAAGATCGCGAGGAGTGCGGCGAAGGCGAGGATGGCGAGCGCGGCGCGCAGGCCGTCGAGCCTGGCGTCGTTGTTCGCGTCGAGCGCGGCCTGGGACACCTCCGGGCTTGTGCCCGCCTTGTCGAGGGCGGACTCGAGTTGGGCGTCCGAGAGGAAGGGGGCCCCACTCTCGAGCTCGTCGGTCGCCTGGCTCGTGACCTGGGGCGGGACCGCCGGGTTCTGCTCGATGGTGGTCAGAAACGAAGTGGTCATCGTGGCGATCAGGACGGACCCCGCGAGCGCCGTGCCGATCGAGGCGCCGAGATTGGTGACCGCGTTCTGGATGCCGCCGACCTCCGCGCTCTGCTCGTCCGGCACCGCCGAGACGGTGACCGATCCGAGCTGGGAGGCCAACGCACCCATGCCGAGCCCGATCAACAACAACGGGACGGTCACGACCTCCGCGCCCGCGCCCGCGTCGAGTGCGGCCATCAGCGCCACCGCGCCCGCGAGCAACGCGAGGATCCCCAGCCGTACCACGCGCCGCGGCGAGACGTTCGGGAGGAATCGCGGAATCAGGATCGCGGCCGCCAGCAGCGTGAGCGAGAGCGGCAGAATGCGCACGCCCGTGTCCAGCGCGGACAGCCCGAGTGCCACCGACAGGTACAGCGGTACGACGAAGAACACGCCCATCTGCACGAGGTATTGGAAGAAGAACATCGTCAGGCCCCCGGTGAGCTGCCGGTTGCGCAGCATGGCCGGGTCCACGAGCGGATCCCTCCCCCGCTCCACGAGGCGGGCCTCCCAGTGCAGGAAGAGCCGGATGACGGCCAGACCCGTCAGCATCAACCACACGACCAGCGAGATGCCGAGCCAGGCGGGCGCATCGGCCTTCGGCAGAAACCAGCCCCATTCGCTGGAACGCAGTACGCCGAAGACGAAGGTCCCGAGTCCGGCGGCGGAGAGCACGGCGCCGACGAGATCGATGCGGGCACGTTCGCCGGTCGGCGCGTCGGCGACACGTCGGGCGAGCAGCAGGATCACGAGCACGATCAGGACCTCGCCGGCGAAGACCCACCGCCAGGAGAAGTACGTCGTGGCGACACCCCCGATCAGTGGCCCGAGCGCGATCGCCACCGCCCCCGCGGCGGCGACGAGTCCGTACGCGGCGGGCCGGCGTTCCGCGGGGAAGTTCCCGGCGACGAGTGCCACGATCGCGGGCAGGATGAACGCCGCCCCGATCCCCTCGAGGAACGACCAGCCGAACAGGAGCACGGGCAGGTTCGGGGCGAGCGCCGTGGTCAGGGAGCCGCAGCCGTAGACGACGCAGCCGATCATGAACGCGCGCTTACGGCCGATGAGTTGGCCGACCTTGCCACCGGGGATCATGAACATCGCCATCACCAGGGTGTAGGCCGTGATCGCGCCCTGGATTCCCGTCACGGTCGTGCCCACGTCCTCGGCGACCGTCGCGATCGAGACGTTCATGACGGAGCTGTCCAGCGCCATCACGAACTGCCCGGCGGCCAGTGTCCCCAGGACGAGTCCCGCCGCCGAACGCTTCGCGGTCCCGGCCGTGTCCGTCATGGCCACATCGTCGCAGCGTCCCAAAGGGCGGGCTCGCGGCTCGCCACGGCGGTACGTCGAATGGCGGCAGCCGACGCGCGGAATCCCCTACCGGCCGACGCCACACCGGTCCACCACCACCGATTCCGACCGCGGCTTCGAGTACGTCCACCGCCCACCGCGTCCCGCCCCGGCCGCGCCGGGTTCAGTGCGTCAGGACGACCTTGAGGACGATGATGAGGACCCCGAGCACCAGGTTCACCGCCGCGGAGACGACCACGAGCCGCGTGGAGGCACCGGATCGGAAGGCGGCGGCCAGCGACCATCCGACCTGCCCGCCGACGGCGACGATGAGCGCCAGCCAGACCGTCCCCTGTGCTCCCAGGCTGAACATCGGGCTGACCGCCACCGCGATCGCCGGCGGGATGGCGGCTTTGAAGATCGGCCACTCCTCCCTGCACACACGCAAGACGACGTCGCGATTCAGCCGCCGTTGGGACATGCGTTCGCCGAAGAGTTCCGCGTGCACGTGGGCGATCCAAAAGACCAGTCCGGTGGCCAGGAGCAGCAGGATGAGTTCCACGCGTGGAAAGGAGCCCAGTGCCCCGGCGCCGACGATGACGGACGAGGCGAGCATCGATCCGTAGACGCCACCGGTGTAGTCGGCGTGGGCGCGCCGTTGTGCCCTGCGCTCGTGGTCGGACCGGCGTGTTTTGAACATCGAGGTTCCCTTGTCCTGTTCAACGTGGAATCGTCCCCGCCGTCACTCGAGAATCCCCAGGCTGCGCGCCCGACGCACGGCCTCGCTGCGGCGGGTGACGCAGAGCTTGCGGTGGATGCTCTTCAGGTGGGTTTTCGCCGTGTTCGGTGAGATGAACAGTGCCGCGGCGATCTCCTCCGTGGACGACATCCGTGCGGCCTCGCGCAGCACCTCGCTCTCGCGGTCGGTCAGCGGCACCGGTACGGCCGACGTCTGTTCGCCGGTGCGGCCCGGCGCCCGCGTCGCCGGCGGGCCGGCGCCGGTCCGTCCGAGGACTCGGGCGGGAAGCCACCCGTGCGCCATCGCCAGGCGCGGGTCCCGGCACAGCAGCCGGCGTACCCAAGGGCCCGCCTCGGCGACCGTCCGCCGCAGTCCTTCGGCGCGGGCGAGTTCGAGCGCCTCGCCCAGTAGGCGGCCGGCCTCCGCGAGGCGGCCGGCCTCGGCGGCGGCTGCGCCCTGCACCAGGCGGGCCTGGACCCGGTCGGCGTTCGTCGCGTGGTCGGGCAGGTCGGTCAGCAGCTTCAGCGCGCGCGTGCGTTCGCCGGCGGCAAGCAGGGCGCGCGCCCGGGCGACGACGTACCGGGGACGCTCTTCGGCGATGCCGCCCAGCACGCGCAACGCCGCCTCCGGGTCGCCCCGGGCCAGATGGGCCGAGGACTGCGCGACGGCGAGTTCGTCCGCCTCCCATCGCGCCGTGGCCGCCACGACATCCGGCGTCGAGCCGGCCGCGCCCCGCAGTACGGCGAGGGCTCGCTCGCCGTCCCCTCTCGCGCTCGCCAACCGGGCGCCGATGACGGCCGCCTGCACGTTCGCCACGGGTTCGTGGAAGGTGTCCGCCGCCGCGTTCGCCAGGTCGAGGCCGGCTCGGGCGGCGTCCAGGTCGTCGTGTTCGGTGGCGACGCCGGCCAGGACCAGATGGTCGAGCCCGGTCACCCGGTCCGGCGACAGCGCGCATCCGCGTGCCAATGCGAGCGAATCGGAGGCGTGTGCCCGGGCGTCGTGCAGGCGCCCCCGCAGCAGGTCGACCAGGGCCAGTGACCCGAGCGCGTCGCAGCGCGGTTCCTCGGTGCCCGGTCGAGAACAGGCCTCCAGCGCGGCGCTGAGGGTGGCTTCGGCACGATCCAGCCGCCCGCCGCCCAGCTCGGTCGCGCCGAGGTTGACGAGCGTGAGGGCGAGGAATTCCGGGTGCCGCTCGCGCAGCGGTCGTGGGATTTGCCGCATGAGACGGTCGACGTCGGCCGCGGCGTGCTCGGCGGCCTCCGCGTCCGCCGCCGGACGGGCCACGAGCACGCCGACCAGGGCTCGGCCGAGCAACAGGCACGGGTCGGCGGCACCGGTCAGGCATGCGTCCACGCGCCGCAGTGCGGCCGTTGCACCCCGGTGGTCGCCCTCGGCAACCCGGCACGCCGCCGCCACCAGGGCCGGCGCCGCGCCGGGCAGGTCCGTCGGCATGGTGGCGAACGCGCGGGTCAGGGTGGACGTCTCCAGGCCCGTGAACAGTTTGCCCAGGGCCAGATTGTCGGTCAGGAGCGCGGACGCGAACGGCCAGTCGGCCGCGGCGGACGCCTGGGCGATCGCGTCGCCGAGTCGGCCGGCCCGAGCGAGCCACCGGGCGGCCCTGGCACGCAACAGCGGTGCCCGGCCGGGAAACCGGCGGCTCAGGTGCGCTTGCAGGACTTCGGCGAACAACGGGTGCATCCGGTAGTACTCCGACCCCTCCTCGCGGTCGACGAAGGCGTTGTCGCGCGCGAGTCGGCCCAGCGTCCAGGCCCCGTCCCGGCGACCGGTGAGTTCGTCCGCCAGGTCCGGGTGGATCCGGTCGCTGACGCAGGTACGCAGCAACAGGTCCTGCGTGGCCGGTGGTTGCGCGTCGAGGACCTCGGTGAGCAGATAGTCGGCGATCGTCGTACGGTCGGCCGCGAATTGCCGCACGAACGCCTCGGGATCGGGGCTGCGCCCCATGGCCAGGGCGCACAGGCGCAGCCCCGCGGCCCAGCCTCGGGTGCGTTCCGTCAGCAGGTCGACCGCTGCCGGTGACACGTGCAGTCCGTGGCGTCGCAGGATCCGCTCGGTCTCCGGTGCGGTGAAGCGCAGGTCGGCATCGCGGATCTCGGTGATGTCGCCGGCCAGCCGGTAACGGTGCAGCGGCAGCGGCGGCTCGGTTCTGGCGGTCAGGACGAGCCGCAGGCCGCCGGCGGCGTGCGCGAGCACGAAGTGCAGGTCCTCCGGTACTCCCTCGGCGGAGACCGCGTCGAAGTCGTCGATGACCAGCACGGCCGGGTCCCGGCAGGCGGCCAGCGCCGCGGCAAGGCGTACCAGGACGGAAGAGTCCGGCGCTTCGTCGCGCACCGGCGTGCCGACCTCGACCGGGATCCGCACCCCGTTCCGGTGCAGTGCCTCGAGCAGGTAGGCCCAGAACGCGCCGGGGCCGTCGCGTTCCTCCGCGGTGAGCCAGGCGGTGCCCCGAGGGGCCGCGCCCGAGGTGATCCAGTGCGCGACGAGCGCGGTCTTCCCCGCTCCGGCGGACCCACCGACCAGGGTCAGTGGTCCCTCGATTGCGGCGGACAGCCGAGCCGGCAGCGCCGGGCGCTCGACGAACTCCTTCGGTGTCGCGGGGACGACGAACCGGTCGGTCAGCATCGGCGCCGTCGCACGCGCCCGCTCCGGGGGCGGCGCCGATCCGGAGGAGTCGAGCGCCGAGAGGTTGCGCATGGTGGGGTCACCCACGTCCGGGGAGCTGGAATCAGGCCTCCTTTCCACTCAACCCCAGTTGTGCGCGGCCCGCCGGCGGGGGCGATCCGCCCTCGAACCCCCGCCGACATCGCGACCGGGCACGGCCGAGTGGCGGAACCCGATGTGCCGAGTCGGTAACCGTGGGTGACACTCGAAGATGCGGAGTCGGCCGATCACGTGGAGTTCGGCCCTGGAGAAGGAGCGCGATGTCCAGCTCACCGGAGCCTCATCACGGAGCAGCCAAAGGCTCGCGGGGCGTGTCGGCTGCTTCGCAACCGCACCGCGGGGCGGGTTCGCGCGTTCTCGGGTTCATCCGCGCCTTCGCCTCGACCGTGCTCATCGTGCTGACCTGCGTCCTGGTGCCGGTTTCGCTGATCACGGTGTGGGTGCACGACATCGTGCTCGACACCGACCGCTACGTCGAGACGGTCAAGCCGCTCGCGACCGACTCCGCGATCGAGGACGCCGCCGCGAACCGGATCACCCGCGCGGTCGACGTGCGTGCGGACGGCAAGGCGGTCACCTCCGATGTGGCCGGCTGGCTCGAATCCCAAGGGCTGCCGCCGCGGGTGGGTGACGCCGTACGCTCCCTCGCCCCGCAGTTGGACGATGCCGTCACCCAGGTCGCCCGGAAGGCGGCGGACCGCTTCGTGACGAGCGACAGGTTCGAAACGTTCTGGACCCAGGCCAACCGGAAGGCGCACACAGCGGTCGTGGACGTGCTGACCGGCGAGGGACGCGGCGCGGTCGGTGTCAACGGGGGCACGGTCACGCTCGATGTCGGCGACGCGGTGGAGAACGTCCGGCGGGAACTCGTCGACGCGGGAGTCAAGCCCGCGTCACAGATTCCCGACGTCGACAAGCAGATGGTGCTCTTCCGGTCGGACCAGATGAACAAGGTCAGGGACGCGGCGCACGCGCTCGATGTCGTCGGCAACTGGCTGCCGGTGATCACCGTCGTGATCGGCGCCATCGGGATCGCGCTGGCCCGCAGGCGCCGTCGTGCCCTGGTGGCGACCGCCTTCGGGGTCGCGACCGCGTGTGTGGTCATGCTCGTCGCGCTGGCGATCGTGCGCCGCTACTACATGGACCACCTGCCGCCGGAGGTGCTGTCCCCGGCGGCGGCGGGAGCGGTCTTCGACACGCTCCTGCACTTCCTGAAGGTCAGCACCGTCACCGGGTTGGTCCTGGGCCTGGTGGTGGCGATCGGCGCGTACCTGTCCGGCACCGGCGGCCTGCCGCGCGCGCTGCGCGGGGGTGCCGACCGCACGGCCGACTCCGTCGCACGGTGGGGGAACACGCACGGGCTCACGGCGGGACCGGTCGGCACCTGGGTCGACGCCTACCGCCGATGGCTCGTCCTCGCCCTGGTGCTGCTCGTCGCCCTCTGCTTCGCACTGTGGAACCACCCCACCGCGCTGACGATCGTGCTGCTGCTGGTCATCCTGCTGGTGCTGCTTGCCGTGGTCGCGCTGTTGGCGGCATCGGGGCGTGTGACACGCTCCCACGAGGACTCGCGGGCGCACGGGTAACCGCCCGGTCGCGCGCGCGGGCGGCAGTGGGCTCCGGTGTCGAGGCAGCTGCGGGACGCGCGCCCGGTCGCGTGCGCGGGGGCGGTGTGCTCCCCGACTTCACGTGCCCAGGATGCGGGCCTTCTGGGCTGCGAACTCGTCGTCGGTGAGGACGCCCTGCTCCTTGAGCGCGGCGAGGTCTTTGAGTTGGGCGATGGGGTCGGCCGGCGCCGCGGCGGGTGGAGCGGCGGCGGGCGGCGGGGCGGCCTGTTCCTCGCCCTGCTGCGCCCAACGGCCGGCCTGGCGGCGCGAGACGCGATTGGACACGGCGGTGGCGGTTCCGGCGACGACGGCCGTACGGGCGACGCCGCGCAGGAGTCCGGGCATGATTTCCTCCTCGGGAAGGCGGGACGGGCCCGCGGGTCAGGTGGCGGCTTCCAGCGCGTCCAGCGCGTCGACGACGTTCTCGAACGGGATCCGACCGCCGGCCACCATGCGGGCACCGCCGCGGCGCAGTGCGGCGGCGAGGGGCGCGGCCCACAGGTTCTCGTAGAGAAGCAGGGCGGCGGAGTCCCCGGGGCTCAGCGAGGAGGCGGCCTCCGCGGTGTCGTCCTCGCCCAACAGGCCGGAGGACGCGCCGTCGAAGACCGCGAGGTCGAGCAGCCCGTCGCCGGTCACATCGGCCAACGCCAGGCCCGAGACCGTGCCGTCCTGCTGCTTCCGCACGAAGGCCAGGTCGAGGATCCGGATGATGCCGCGGTCCACCAGGTCGACGAGGAGGGGTAGGCCCTCTCCGGTCATGTGGCTGCCCGGGAACTCGATGATCAGGTAGTCGATCGGGCCCATGTCGTTGGCTTCATTGCTCACGGCGGTTCCAGGTGGGTGCGTCGGGAACGACGGGCTTCGCCTCGACACGGTCGAGTCGCTCGTCGAGCGCGATGGCCGCTGCGGCCGGCGCGCGGTGCGTAAAGTCTGAGGAAGTTGCCGGGTCGCTCGCCGGACCGACCGATCTCCCCGACGAACGGGCCGGCGGCCCGGTGTACGCATGCCGTGGCCCCGGTGCACGCATGCCGTGTCTCCTCACCCGGCCCCGGGCGGCGCCCTACCGCCGATCGGGAATGAGTGCGCCGACCGGGATAGTGCGAAGTTAGCCCACTCGGGTGCCCCTGGGATCACCTGCCAGGGGTGATTCCCGGCGAACCACCGGCCCCGGTCCCGGTGGGACTACCCGACGGGCCGGGATCGCGCGGCAGGTGAACCGCGGCGCCGATGCCGACAGGCCGCGACGCCGCGACGCCGCGACGAGACGACGCTCTGGGCGACGTCACCCCCTCACCGGCCACCCGTCCCCAGCCCAACCCGGCGCCTGGAGACGTCGTCGCGCCCCTGCGTGGCTTCGGCCTCTACGTGACGAGTTCGTAGGTGCTCTGTGCGACGAGCCACAGGCCGGTCAGCAGCGACAGGACGACGATCGCCTGGTCCTGGTGTGATTCGATCGAAGTGCGCAGCCGCGCGAGTTCGGCCCGCGCCTCGGTCGGCGCGAACGCCGCATACAGCTCCATTGCCAGCACACTGCCCGTGGCAAGCAGGAAGTAGCTCATCAAGGCCACGAACGTGAGGGCGGAGGACATGTCCGCCTGCACCACGGTGGCACCACCGGCGGCGACCATTGCCCAGGGCTGCAGCAGGACGGCGAGTCCTGCGGCCGTCCACGCGGAGACGTGATCCAGCCGTGCCAGCCACTTGGGTGTCTTTCGAGGTCGGGTGGGCCCCCGACGCCGCTTGCGCTCGCCATAGGCGACGAGTACGACGCCCACGGCCAACTTCGTCGCCAGGGCCGCCGTCGAGGACGCGCTGTGGCGCGAGGGCGGGTTGCCACCGGTCAGCCACACCACACCGGCGACCACGAGGACGAGTTCGGCGAGCCAGGTGAGGATGAAGACGAGCCCCTTCAACAACCCTCTGTCCGTGGACAGCAGCAGAATGAACGCGCAGTTGTGCAACGGCCCCAAGCTGATGGCTGTACCGATGATGACGAGGTCAAGGACCATTGGTTGCCCCCATGACGGTAACCGCGGGGCGAAGTCGAGGGTATTCCTCGGCGCAGCCGGTATCACCGCCTCACGCGGCGGGTCGACGCAGCCACATCGTGAGCACAACGGTTCCGCTGTTTCCGGGGAACGGCAACCCGGCCTACGGTCCGTCGAAGCGGACGTGTCGCTCGGCTCGGTCGCGATGCGCGGCGCTGCGCGGACGCGGCGACCGAGGCGAGGTGAGGCGCGCACGGCTCCCGAAATGCTCCCGCCCGAAACCAGTGGTATGCCTTGAATGATTGCCGTGCCCGATGTCCGACGTGCCCGTCACGGCGATGTCCGGCGGCAGTCCGGCAAGCCGGCGAGCCCGCGCCCCAACGGCGCCGACCGCGGCCCTGAACTGGGAGTTTTCGATGGACGATTATCCGCTGTTGAACCTGTTCTGGACCATGATGTGGCTCTTCCTGTGGGTCCTGTGGTTCTTCCTCCTGTTCAAGGTGATCGGCGACATCTTCCGCAGCCACGACCTGGGCGGGTGGGGCAAGGCCGGCTGGCTCATCTTCACGATCGTGCTGCCCTACGTCGGAGTCCTGATCTACCTCGTCGTCCGCGGCCACTCGATGAACCGCCGCGACGTCGAGGAGGCCAAGGAGAACGAGGCCGCCTTCAAGGCATACGTCCGTGACGCCGCCGGCCCCACGAGCGGGGCGAGTACGACCGCGAGCCCCATCGACCAACTCTCGAAGCTCGCCGACCTCAAGAACAACGGCACCATCTCCGACGACGAGTTCCAAAGGGCCAAGCAAAAGCTTTTGACCTGAGCCCGCACCGCCCGACCCCGAGACGCGCAGGCCCACGCGCTCGGCACCAGGATGGCCGCACGCAGCCGCGCCACCGGATCCGCGGCGGACGCCTCGACTTCGTCGACCGCGAGGGCCGACTCCCGGTGGCAGCGTTGACGTCGTTGCCGGGTCGCGGCTTTGTCGTCTACCCGGAAGCCCTCGTCGAGGGACGGGGCTTCCGGGAGCGGGTGAGCGTGGGCTAGTGCATCCACAGCGCCCAGAGGTGGTCGTTGACCTGCTGGCAGTAGAAGTACGCCCCGTGGTTGGGGTATTGCGCGACGGCTCCGGCGCGGCAGTCCTCGGAGGACGTGTAGTAGCCGACGATGTAGGTGAAGTCCGGAGGCCCGCCCCGGGCGGCCGCGGGTGCGACGGAGCCGGCCACGAGAGCGAGGACGAACGCGGAACCGATCAAAAGCTTGCGCATGAGCCCAACCCCATTCTCCCGGGCGGTCCGGCCCGGGGAAACGACGTGCAAGGACTGACGGTTCGTGCCGCGCGGCGAACTCAAGCTAGCCGTCCGCCATACCGCGGGACAATAGGTCTATACCTTTGCCGTCCGATATATCCCGCTGCCACATCCCGTCCGCAATGTTTTCCGTTGCTCTCCGGGGGCAGCCATGGAGCACCGCATCGCGAGAGGCGTGCGGCGTTGTTCAAGGCGATGGGAGGTCGGAAATGTTGAGAGCCATCGGTGACGTCTTCGCCAAGATCGGGCATGCGATCGCGACCGTCGTCACGCTGCCGTTCCGGGCAGTGGCCCGGTTGTTCGGCGGCGCGTCCGAGTCGACGCGCGGGCGGCACTGACCGCGGACTCGGTGCCCGTCGGGTCGACCTCGACCTCCGGCGTGCGTGGGGCCGGGGCCGATAACCTCTGCCCCGGCGCAGGCCGCGCCGAGGGCCGCGTTCGGAACCGCCGGGTGATCAGACGGTGAGAAGGGCCTTGATGGCGCGGCGCTCGTCCATGGCCCGGTACGCCTCGGCGGCTCGGTCGAGAGGGAGTTCGAGGTCGAATACCTTGCCGGGGTCGATCCGTCGGTGCCAGATCAGGTCGATCAGCTCCGGGAGGTACCGGCGGACCGGGGCGGGGCCGCCGTGCAGATGCACATGGGAGAAGAACAGCTCCTGTCCGTCCAGTCGCACGTCGTGGGAGACGCCGACGTAGCCGACATGGCCGCCGGGGCGCGTGGAGCGGATGGCCTGCATCATCGACTCCTGGGAGCCGACCGCCTCGATCACCGAGTGCGCGCCCAGGCCGTCGGTCATCTCCTTGATCCGCGCCACACCGTCGTCGCCGCGCTCGGTGACGATGTCGGTCGCCCCGTACTCGAGCGCGAGCTTCTGTCGCGGCTCGTGTCGGCTCATCGCGATGACCCGCTCCGCGCCGAGCTGCTTCGCGGCCAGTACCGCGAGTAGCCCGACCGCGCCGTCGCCGACCACCGCGACGGTCTTGCCCGGCCCGGCCTGCGCGGCGACCGCGCCGAACCACCCGGTGCCCAGCACGTCCGACGCGGCGAGCAGACTCGGGACCAGGTCACGCTCCGGAATGCCGGGCGTGGCGACCAGGGTGCCGTCGGCCAAGGGGACGCGCAGCCGCTCCGCCTGCGAGCCGAGGGCGCCGACCGGTTCGCGGTGAACGCAGGAGGACTGGTAGCCCGCGAGGCAGATCTCGCAGGTGTTGTCCGAGGCGAAGAACGACCCGACCACGAACTGCCCGGGTTCGATGGTGGTGACCGCGCTGCCGACCTGCTCGACGACGCCGGCGTACTCGTGGCCCATCGGCGCGGGCGCGTCGAACGACTCGATCCCCCGGTAGGGCCACAGGTCCGACCCGCACACACACGTCGCCGCCAGCCGGATCACCGCATCGGTCGGGGCGAGGATCGCCGGGTCCGCGCGCTCCTCGACCCGCACATCGCCGGGGGCATGCATCACGACACCACGCATGGAAACGTCCTTGTCTGTTGGCAGGGCCTGCCGGAAGGGCCTACCGGACGGCTCTGCTGGAAGCCTGCCGCCAGGCCCCGCCGCCGATGGGGCGGCGGGCCCTCGGATCATTGAAGGGCGTGCCCCGAGCCGAACGAGGGCCGCGCTCGCGGTGTCGCCCGGTTGTCACCCGCATGCGCGTCCAAGATCCCGTCACCGCCGGGCCCGACAGCCGAAGGTCGGCGCGGACGCGCACCCTCCCCGGTGTCGTGAGTGGCACCTGATCGGACGTACGGAAAGACGGCACGCGTTCCGCGATGATTTCGGCGCGGACTTTCGGTCTACATGAGCAAGGACAGGAAGGAGTCCGCCATGTCTCGGAACGGACCCGCAGAACAACCCACCACCGAACTCGACGCCCGCTACAGTTCCGCACTCAACCCCCGCCCCGGCGCCGCGGATGTCACGGCCACCGAATGGGCCGAGGCCCAACGCCGAATGCACGCGGCCGAGATCTTCTGGGTGACCACCGTGCGACCCGACGGACGGGTGCACATCACCCCGTTGATCGCCGCCTGGCACGACGGCGCGCTGTACTTCTCCACCGGTCCGGGAGAGCAGAAGGCCAGGAACCTGGCCCACGACGAGCACTGCGCACTGCTGACCGGGGGGAACTCGCTCACCGAGGGACTCGACGTCGTGGTCGAGGGCACGGCGAAACGCATCGACGATCCGGCGCTTTTGGAGCAGGTGATCGGGGCCTACGAGGCCAAGTACGGTGCGCACATCACGTCGCCCGAGGGCACCTTCCACGGGATGGGGGATGGGATCCGCAAGGGGAGCGTGCTGGTGTTCGCGGTAGCCCCGGCGACCGCGTACGGCTTCGGCCGGGACGAGGGGGTCTACACCCACACACGGTGGACATTCTGAGCAACCGGCTCCGCCTCCCGGGTCGCGCCGCCGACACCGGGAGGTGTGGGCGGCGCGGCCGGGACCGGACGCGCGGATCAGCGAACGGGCGGATTCTCGTCTCCGTGCCGATGCGCGGGCGGTACGTTCGCCGGCGAGCTGACGATCGTCTCTAGCCGGGACGAACAGCCCCGTAGAAGAACATGGTGTCGATCGAGGCCTCGGTGATCTGCGTACCGGGACGCGGTGCGTGAATCATGCGACCGCCACCGATGTACAGGCCGACATGCGAGTTGTCCCTGTTGAAGAAGATCAGGTCCCCGGGCTGCAGTTCCGCCTTGGTCACCCTCTTGCCGTCATTGATCTGTGTGGTCGTGACGCGTGACAACTTGACGTTCGCCGCACCCCAGGAGGCTTGGGTCAGGCCCGAACAGTCGTAGTTGGTGGGGCCTGTCTTGCCCCAGCCGTACCACTTGCCGATCTGGGCACGCGCGAACTGGATCGCGACGGCCGCCCGTCCGGAAGCCGGCACATCCGCCGTGGGTGTGTCCTTCGGCTTGTCGCGCGAACTGCGCTCGGGTGTACGGCTTCCCGGGTCGGCTTCATGCTCCGAGGAGGCGAGGATCTTGGCCCGCTGCTCCCTGGTGACGGTGTTGAGCAGGCGCTCGGCCTCGGCGAGTTTCCCCTGGATCTCGGTTTTGTTCCGGTTGAGTTCGGTTCGCAACTTCTCCAACTCCGCCAGTTGCGAAGAAGCCTCGGTGCGGTCCTGACTCAAAGCACGTGCCTGGGCGGCGATCTGGCGCAGCTTGGCGGCCTGTTGGCTGTCGAGCTGCGCGATCATCTGCGCCTTCTGCAGGTAGTTCTCGGGGTCTCCGCTCAGCGCCAGCGAGAGCGTCGCCGGGAGGGTGCCGCCCCGGTACCGATCGGCCGCGACGACCCCGATCTGGTCACGCAGGATGTTGAGCTGATTCTGCTCGTCGGTGACCCGGGCCTGCGTTCGATTGGCCGTTTCGCGCAGCTTGTCGGCCTGCTCCTGGACACCGTTGAAGACGTCGGTGGCCTTGATCGCGTCGCTGTGCAGCTTGTTGACCTGCTCCTGGATCTGCTGCAGCGAAGGCTGGGGGTCGGCCTGGGCGGTACCGGCCAAGGCGATCGTGCCGGTCATGGTCGCGGCGACGGTGACCACGGTCGCCACCGCGCGGGCCGAGGTGCGCGGTTTGGGCTTACGGTGCTGTCCGCACCGATGTCTGGACGCCACTGGGGCGGTTCTCCTTCCTCGGCCGCCTACCGGGCCGAATGCGGACACTCGATTCGGCGGGGACGACCGGGCGGCCCGGGCGGCCCGGATGGCCGACCCGAGGCGATCGTCCGTCGAAGAAGGCCCACCCCAGCCATCCGACGACCATGACCCCGGCCTTCACGTTACCGAATCTTTATCGTACATGCTTCGCCTTCGAATTCATCGCGGCGGTTCCTTGAGCAGTCGAGAAGATCATAAATGAGTGCTTTGTCCGATGCGTCTCGCGGGAAATTCGACGACGACACCCGAATGCCGCATCCGGTGCAGGGTTGTCCGAGGGTGGATCGACGCACATTTCGGAGGCGCGAGCGTCCATATGGGGACGGAATGACCTCGCCGTGGTCCACCGACCGGCCGGCCGTGTGACGCGACCTCGGCCGGTGGTCGACCCGGCAAAAGAAAGCCGTCGAATGGGAGCCGTCGAAATGCGGGATTCGCTCCTTTCGGATTCACCCTCGATCCCACAACCGGCCGATTGATAAACCCATACGAACACGCGGGATCTCCGCATCCGGCACGTCCGTATCGGAGTCCGTGTCGGCGAATCGGGTACAGCCGCAGGCCATGGCGGCGGTGTGACCTCGCGCCGCCCCTGCCTCGGTGGTTGCCCCGTTGCCTGATGCGCAGGGTGCAAGCGGTGAGCCGACTGCCGCGCAGGTTGACGACCAAGACCAACCCGCGGTGGGAAGCCGTGAAATCCGCGGTCGGTTTCCCTGGTACCACACGGCGCGGTCGACTCCGCGTCGCCAAGAGCACAACCGTCGAAGGGAGTTCGAACCATGGACATGGGCAAGCGCTTCGCACTCGTGGCCGGCATGCTCGCGGCATTCGCGGCATCCGCGGCAGTGGCGACACCGGCCGGGGCCGCACCTGTCGCACCGCCGTCGGCCGAAGTGGCGGCGGAAAGCTGCACGGACTGGCGAGACATTCGGACGTCGGGCAACTCCACCGGCCTCAGGTACCGGGAGTGCGACCGGGGCAGCGGCTCCCAGAAGCAGACCAAGGCGCAGATATACCTGTGGGACAACAAGCACGACGGCAAGATCGCCCAAGCCCACGTGGTCACCGGATGGGGCAAGGGCGGCATCTGGTACACCACCTGGCGCAAGTACTACGGCTGGGGCGACGAAAGCCGGCACAGCCCCCTGATCGACACCGGCTGGCACAGCGGCCATGACGTCAAGGTGACGCTCGCCGCCGTCCGCGGCTGACGCGACAACCCTCGAACCGGCCACACGCACCCGGCCCCGCGGCATAACCGATATCGCGGACACGGGACGCAGCCGAACAACGACGACAGGCGGGCGGGCGGGTTCGCTCCACCGAGTCACTCCTCGGCGGAGCGAACCCACCCGGAAACCGGACGGTGACGGCGTGCGAGCGGATGGCGAGAGGGGTTCCCCACGATCGCACTACTCGTCGCACGTATCTCCGTATACCCCGTCCCGTCCTCCGTCGTCGCCCGGAACCGTGTACATCCGATACTCGAGCGGGCCATGACCGCCTTCCACCATGCTGCCCGCCGTGTCGTATTACCGATCGGCGCGAAACGATCGGATTTCGGTCGGCGGATCGCTTTTCGGACGGTACTCGCGATGCGAGAGCCGATCGGATTCCATTCCGATCGATTTCGCGCGCGTGGAGATCATGCGTGCGGCGCGCCGATTTCCGGAAACCCCCGCTCCCGCTCGGCCCTCGATGGAGCAGTACTTGATTTGTCCCGGTGGAAGACGGGACCCCGATCCGTGCGGCTGCGACGCGGAACTGCGCGGTGGCTGGATCGCCTGCGGCGGCGCGCAGGTTGTTCGCGGCCTTCGGGGACATGCGCTCGGGGCCGTCGGGGTTGCGTCGTACCCGGGTGGCCGGCCGCTCCGCTTACCTTGACTGGTCAAGGTAAGTGATTTACCTTGAGTGGCCAAGGTATGAGGGGAGGCGTCGTGCACGGACGAGCCACGACCGCGGCGATGGTCGAGGTGGCGGCGGCCCTGGGCGTCAGGGTCCACACTGCGGTGCCGCCCCGCGAGATCCGCTTCTCCCGCGCGGGCTGCCGGCTGCACGGACTCGACTGGGGCGGAACGGGACCTCCGGTATTCCTGTTGCACGGTGGCGGATTGACCGCGCGTACCTGGGACTTCGTCTGCCTCGGCTTGCGGGGCGCCGCCCGACTGGTCGCGCTGGATCTGCGTGGACACGGCGACAGCGACTGGTCCGAGGACTACCGCGTCGACACCATGGCGGCCGATGTCGTCGCCGCGGCCGATCATCTCGGCTTCGATCGGGTCCGGCTGGTCGGCATGTCGCTCGGCGGTGTGGTCGCCGCCCACGTCGTCGACTCGCGGCCCGGCCTGGTGGAGCGGTTGGCTCTTGTCGACGTCGCACCCGGCGTGGACTTCGAAAGCACCCGGCGGGTACGGGCGTTCATGGCCGGGCTCGGTCCCGTGCGAGAACTCGAGACGGTGGTCCAGGCCGCGATGTGTGTCAATCCGCGCGCCGACCGCGCCGGCGTCGCCTACCGCATGAACACACTGTTTCGTCGTGCGCCCGACGGCGTCTGGATACCGAAGGGCGATCCGCGTCCCCCCGATTTCCCCGCCATCCTCGCGGCCATCGATCGGCTGGACGCTCGGCTGACCGCGGTACCGGTCCTGGTGGTACGCGGCGCACGCAGCAAGGTCCTCCCGCAGGCCACCGCCGAACGCCTGGTCGAGCGCATCCCGGACGGGAGACTCGTGGTCGTACCGAACGCGGGGCACATCGTCCAGGAGGACAACCCGGCGGCGCTGACCACCGCACTGCACGCGTTCCTCACGGACCAGTCGTGACCCGGGCGCGCTTGGTGTTGCCGCGCGGAACGCAGGGACAGGGAGCGCGCCGGCCGGCCGTCCCGGCTCGCGGGTTCCTTCCCCGAACGCCGCAGCCTTCCCCGAACGCCGCAGCCTTCCCCCAGGCCGCCCGCCCGTCGTCGCCCACCGGCCGCCCGGCCTTCGATCGTGTCGATGCGGGCGGTGGTGCCATCCGCCGTCATTCCTGCCGTTCGACCCACTCCCCGCCGCCCAGCGGGTAGTCGTAACCGGGGCGGCCGGCGTCGGCGCTGGTGCGGAACGGCGTGCCCTTGTTGTCGATGTGCTCCGTGCCGCGGCGGTCGCCGCTGGACCAGTCCAGGGTGAGATCCCAGCGGACGTCGTGCGCCTTGGTGTGCACGGTGACGTAGAAGACCTCCGGGTCGGACGCGCTGACCTTGTACGGGAAGTCGCCCTGGCCGTTCTTCGCGGTGATGACGGGGCTGCCCTTGTCGAGGTCGATGTCGAACGACTTGGTCTCGACGCCGCCGCCGCAGCCGACCCCCATCGAGTAGTCGTTCCAGGCGAGCGGCGCGCTCTTGCCGACGACACGTAGGTGCAGCGCCTCCAGGACCACGGTGTCCTGGCCGCGGCCCTGGATGGTGAGGGCGATCTTCTGCTCGTTCGAGGAGACCGCGCCGTACGCGGAGGCCCAGCGCGGAGCGTCCCGCTCGTTCGCGGGCGGGCCGACCTGTTCGGGGGCACTGTCGACGAGAAAGTGCTGGCTGCACGGATTGTTGTAGACGTAGGGGCGGATGCCCACATGGAGCGGGACGGCGCCGGCACCGCTGTCGCCGGAGGGCTCCCGCGCGCCCTGCGTACCACCACTCTTCGAGGCGCCGGGCCCGACGTTGCCGAAGTCGGTCGTGACGGCCGAGGCCGGCGCGGTCCCGTGGGGAGACGGGGAGGAGGAGGCCCGCCCGGTGGGTCGCTCCGTGGCATCCGCCGCGCCGGTGATCGCGGCGGCGGGACCGGCTGCCCGGCGGTCGCCCGCATCGTTGCCTTCGTCGTCGGAGAACGGATGTACGACGGCCATCACGACTCCCAGCAGGGCAGCGACCGCGACGAAGGAGGTCGCCACGGTACGGCGACGCCGTGACGGCGCGGGCTCGCGAGGCGCGTCGACGTCCGCCGACTCACCGCCCTCCTCGCCCTGGCCCGGTCCCTGTCCGCGCGACGTCGCCGCGCGCGTCGGGTCCGTTCCGGAGGCCGCCGCGAGGGCCGCCGCGGAGCCCGGCAGCGTCGCCGAGTCCGAGTCCAAGCCCGAATCCGGCTCGTTAGACGTCGTGTCGGCTCGCTCGGCCGAATCCTCCGCCGCACCCGCATCCACCGTCTCCGACGAGCCGACCGCCTGAGCCTCTCCATCCGGACGGGCGCCCCGAGCCGAACCCGACGCCGGGAGTGGGGCAGGAGCCGGCACCGAACCCGACGCCGGGGCCTGAGCCGAATCCGCGGCCGGGTTCGGAACCACCGCCGGATCCGCCCGGCGCCCCCGCGCCGCGTCCGCCAGGATCCAGTGCCGGTGCAGCTCCACCAGTTCCTGCGGCGTTGCCCGGCACACCCGGGCGAGGCGTTCCACCGGTGCGTAATCGCTCGGCACGGCGGTGCTGTTGCAGTAGCGGTGCAGGGTCGACGTGCCCGTGTGCAGCCGCTTGGCCAGCGCGCCGTAACTCAGTCCCGAGCGGTCCTTGAGCTCGCGCAGCAGTCGCGCGAACGCCTCCGTTTCCTCGGCCCCCGTTGCCCCCGGCACCCGTTCCTCCATGCCTCGTGTCCCATTCCCGCGTTCCAGGGGCACTGCGTTTCCCCTGCTCAGAGCGGGATTTGCCGTTCCGGCGTCCCCAACTGCCCGCCGTGCCTGGCGGTTGGGACGGCTCGCCCCACAAGCTCGTGCTCATTCAAGCAGCACCCCCCACCCGAACATCGAAGGGGCTCAACCTCATGTCCGGCAACCGCACTTCCCGCTCTCGTCTCGTCGGCGCCGCCACGCTCGCGCTCGCCGCGCTCCTGCTGACCGCGTGCAACGACGACAAGGACGCCGACGCGAAGGCATCGGCCTCGACCCCGGCGCCCGGCGCCCCCTCCACCGCGCCGCCGGCCGCGGCACCGTCCGCGTCCGCCCCCGCCGGTACCCCCTCCTCCCGGCCCTCTTCCGCAACCGGCAAACCCGGCCCGGCCAACACCCAGGGCCCGGCCGGCCGCACGGACTCCGGCGACCCGGTCACCTGCGAAGGCTCCAACACCAGGACCGTCGCGGCCCCACTGAACCGCCCCGTGAACCACATGCTGCTCACCGTCACCAACACGGGTGGCAAGCGCTGCTTCCTCTACGGCTACCCGGCGGTGCGCTTCGGCGAGGCCCAGTCCGTACCTCCCGTCATCGAGGCATCGAAGCCGCAGGCGGTCGTCACGCTCGAGCCGGGCGAGTCCGGTTACGCCTCCGTCAACCTGTCCGCCGCCGACGGCAGCGGTGGCACCGGCCACACCGAGAAGTCCCTCACCGTCTACTTCCACGGCCCCTCCGGGAACGAGAACGTCGGCACGGGCGCCCACCCGTCGCTGCCCGCCAAAGGCACCTATGTCGACGACTCGCTCAAGGTCACGTACTGGCAGCAGTCGATGGACACCGCAACCGACTGGTAAGCACTCGTCGTCGAACTGGCGGGCAGCGGCCCCGTTCGTGCCGGTCTCGGTGGCGCCGGCAGCGCCGATGCGCAGGTCTCCATGCTGCGCCCCGGCCTTCCGACGCCCCGGAACCCCCGGTGCCGCGCCCGGACAACGGCAAACGTTGCCGGGCGCGGCACCAGCCTCGATGACAGAGCAAACAACGTGGAGGTCCCCCGATGCGGGTCGACGTGCTGACGGTGCAGAGTTGCCCGAACGCTCCGGTCATCGAGGCGAGGGTGGTCGAGGCTCTGACCGGACGGGACGACGTCGACGTCGTGCGCCGCGAGGTGGTCGACGCGGAGCAGGCCGCGCGCCTGAGCATGCACGGCTCTCCCACCCCGCTGGTCGACGGCCACGACCCGTTCGCGGCGCCGGGGACGCCGACGAGTTTCGCGTGCCGCCTGTATCGAGCCGCAGACGGTCGAACGGACGGCGCGCCGTCGGTCGAGGGCCCGCCGCGTCCTGGGCGGCGGGCCGGAAATCGCCGGGGCGGGCGGGCCCTCGGACGCGCCGGCCGGTCCCGCCGAGCGGGGCGGGCGGGGCCGGCTCGCCCCGGCAAGGGCGGCCCGCGGGCAGTGCAACAGGCCGTACTTCGCGCGTTCGCCTGCGGTATCGGTCCGCTGCCGGCCCGACACCGGGGGTGACGCCGTCGCGTCCGCGTACACGGCGGCGGCGGGCGGTGCGGACGTGAGGTCGCCGGGCCGATGGCGAACATGGCGGGGTGTCCACACACCGCGCGCGAGGTGCGATGCCAGGCACGACCGACTCGCGGGCCGACAACTTGACCTTGTCGTAGCGTCAACGTTTCTACTGGTGGCATGCGAATCGGAGAACTGGCCGCCATCGCCGGCGTCACCACGCGCGCCGTGCGCCACTACCACCGCATCGGCCTGCTGCCCGAGCCACCCCGGCAGCCCAACGGGTATCGCGAGTACTCCCTACGCGATGCCGCCGAACTGGCCCGGCTGCGCCGACTGACCGAGCTCGGCCTGAGCCTGGACGAGGTCAAGGACGTGTTGGCGAACGACGCGGGCCGGGATCTCGTGGAAATCCTCACCGAGCTGGACGTCGACCTGGCCCGCCAGGAGGACGCCATCCGGCAGCGCCGCGCCCGCCTGCGCCAACTGCTCGAACAGGCCGAGCGGACCGGACGATTGCCCGCCGAGGCCCCCGTATCCCCCGAACTCGCGGCCGTCTTCGAGGACATGGCCCGCACCTCCGCGCTGCTCCCCGGTCCGGAGCCGGCGATGGCCGCCAAGGAGCGGCAACTACTCGCCCTCTTGGAGACCGGATCACCGGACGGCGACCGAGGCTGGCTCGACGCCCTCGTACACACCCTCGGCGCCGACCCGGAGGCGATGCGGCGCGCGTACGACGTCTACGCCCGACTGGACGAACTGGCCGACGCCGCCGAGGACGACCCGCGGGTGGAGCAGACCGCCCGGGCCGTCGCCGAGAGCATCCCGGACGCGGCGCTGCGTGCGATGGGCATCCCGGACCGGGGCGTGGCGAAAGACGAAAGCGGTTTCCTGGACGCTTTCTTCGAGGATCACTCCCCCGCCCAGGCGGCGGCCATTCGCCGCGCCATCGTGCTGCTCCGGGAGCGTGCCGGATGAAGGGGCCGAGGAAGATCGTGCGTTGGTCCTTCGTCGCGCTCCTCCCCGGGGAGTTCACGGTGATCCTGTGTCTGGTCGGCGGCGTACGGGTCCCTTCGACCGCCCGGGCCGCCACGGCGGCGGCGACGCTCACCATCGTCGTGGCGGCATCCGTCCTGCTCGCCCTCGACCACCGCCGCCACCGGCGTGCCGGGCTCGCACGCCGCCCCGCCTTCCTCGCCGCGATCGCCGACACCGTTCCGGCGCCCGTACGCAGGCTCACCGCCCACGAGTTGTTCCTCTCCACCAGCTTCCTGCGCTGGGCGACCCGTCGCGGCCCGCACGGGGTCCGCGACGGCGACCTGCCCGTCGCGTACGCCCCCGGTCAAACGGCTTTCGTGTACTGCTTCTTCTTCGTCTCCGTCGTCGAGACCCTGGCCCTCGCGTTCCTGATTCCGTGGCCGGTCGTGCACGCCGTCACCCTGGTCGTGGATATCTGGGGCTGCTACTTCATCGTCGCCCTGCACGCCTCGTGCGTGGTCCGCCCCCACGTGATCGGCCCGGACGGTTCCCTGCGTCTGCGCTACGGAGCCCTCCTCGACATCCACATCCCCGCCGACCACATCGCCTCCGTCCGCCTCGAACGGAGGTTCTCCGAAGGCAGGTTGGCCACCGTCGACGACAACGGTCTCGCGGACCTGGCGGTGGCGAGCCAGACCACGATCACCGTCGAACTCACCGCGCCCGTCCCGTACCGACGCCCTCTCGGCAAACCCGCCCAGGCCCGCGCCTTCCGCTTCTACGCCGAACACCCCGAGCCGGCCGTGGCAGCCCTGAAGACCCGTGTCGCATCCCTCGGGAGCAACGCCGGCGCCGAAACCCGCACGTCCACCGCGCCCGAACAGCCCCGGAGCCGCTGACCGGCGGCCCGCCGACACATCGGGGGCGTGTCGGCCATCCGGCCCTGCCCGTCGTCGGGTCGACCGCGTTCGATGCCGCCGTCACCGAACACCGGTCAGCACACCCGTCGTTCGTGAGAGAAAAGTGCATCGTTCGCAGAGAAAGTGGCATTGGCCGCCGGAATCCGGCGTGCATACGCTGATTCGACCGCACGCGTGTGACGCGTGGCCCCACTCCCGCTGGTGTCACTCCGACCTCGCCACTGCGACCTCGCCACTGCGACTCGCCCCGTATCCCCGCCTACCCCATGGACGGACCACAGGGACCACAAACATCCTCGGGAGCCTCCAGTGAGAAGCACACGAATTGTGCTGTGCGCACT
Organism: Embleya sp. NPDC127516; assembly: GCF_044765325.1. Lineage (NCBI taxonomy): Bacteria > Bacillati > Actinomycetota > Actinomycetes > Kitasatosporales > Streptomycetaceae > Embleya > Embleya sp. NPDC127516. Next base: position 152,773 of record NZ_JBIWJT010000009.1, read on the forward strand.
GCTCATCACCTGGGTCGTCAGCGTTTCACCCGCCACCGCTTCGTCGACCGCACCGGCGTCGTCGGCGGATCGGAGCGCGTTCGCCCTGTCCAGCGCCGCCTTCGTCGACGGCGGCTTCATCCCCAAGATCCACGAGTGCACCAGCGGGGGCGGCAACGACCCCGCCAAGAAGAACGAGTCCCCGCCCCTGACCTGGTCCGGTGCCCCGGCCGCCGCCAAGAGCTACGCGATCGTCATGCGCGATCTCGACAACGCCAACCTCATCCACTGGGTCATCTACGACATCCCGGCGAACACGACCTCCCTCCCCCAGAACGTCGACCACGCCTACCGCCCCTCGGTCCCCGCGGGAGCCAGGCAGATCTACTACCGGGGAAGCGCGAGCCTCTACGGCTACCAGGGACCCTGTTCACCCTCGACGGTGAACACCTACGAGTTCGTCGTTCACGCGCTCAACCAGCCGTCCCTTCCCAGCCTGAACTCCGGCTCGTCCACCCAGACCGCCGCCAGGACCATCGCCGCGGCCTCGATCGCCTCGACCAGGATCCGCGGCGAGTCGTAGTTCTTCCCGCGACGCTCCGACGATCCCTGACGGTGGTCTCCTGGCCCGGATGGCGTAGGCGCGTGGGTTCGGGCACGGGTGTCCTCTCCGCCGCGGACCCGTGACCGGCGTCCCGCCGTGCCCGAACGCGCCCGTGCCCGTCCCCGTCCCCGTCCCCGTCCCCGGGGTGCGGCCCCCGCAAGTGTCGGACCCCATCCGTACGGTTCCGTCGGCGCGTGTGACCGTGCCGCCGGTATCGAGGGGGATTCGTGGGAGCTTCGGGTTGGAGTCACGTCGTGCCGTATCGGACCGACTTGTCGGCGGCCCTTCGAGAACTTCGGGAACAGGTCTTCGAAGCCGGTGAGTTCCACAGCCCGGCCGAGTGGGGGTTGCCGGTACCCGAAACGCTCGCGGAGTTCGACGCTTTGGGCGGCGACGAGACGTACGGCGAATTCCTGGGTACCTGTAGCACGCATTCGATCCTCGACGTCGACGCCGTGATCGTCGACGCCGCAGCAGCCAACCGGTCCTGTGCCTTCCGCCCGTTGACACCCGCCGAAACACTGGCCGTGTTCGGGACGGAGCGGCCGACGCGCGTGGACTACGAGCGGGTCGGCATGCCGGACAACGAACTCGAGCGGTGGAGCGGTAGCTGTGTGGTCCTCCACCACGACGGGGAGCCCGCCTGGATCGCGTTCTGGGGTTGGTCCGGGGACTGAGTGCGATACCCGGCGCCCACCCGCACCCCTCCCAGGGTGGCCGGCCGCAGTCGCCGAGGCCCGACTCGCGTCCACCGATGGGTGTAATCCGGCGCGCCGGAGCGTAGTCCGACCCGCCGTCGACCGGTCCCCGGGTCAGGATGGCAGCGATGCAGCGCCGCGTAGCCGACGCGCGGTGCGCACGGGTCGCCGGGAGATGTGAGCGTATGACGATCGATCGACGGGGGTTTCTGACCGCTCTGGGTGTCGGGGGTGCGCTGGCGGTGACGGGGCCTGCGGCCGCAGCGAAGGCGCGGAGCGGGATGCCGGTGTTGCCGGCGTACGACGCCCGGCCGTTGCGGGGCATCGCAGGGCAGCGGGTGCCCGGGTCCGTGGCCGAACCCCCGGACTGGGCCGCGTTGAAGGCGCGGCTCGATGGGCGGCTGCTGTTGCCGGAGGACCAGGCGTACGGCGTGGCCCGCCTCGGATACAACGAACTGTACGACGATCAACTTCCGGCGGCGGTGGCCCAGTGCACCTCTGCGGCGGATGTTCAGAGTTGCCTGGATGCGGCCCGTGGGCACGGGGTGCCGATCGCCGCGCGCAGCGGAGGGCACAGTTACCTCGGGTACAGCGTGCCCGACGGCGGGCTGGTGATGGACCTGCGGCCGATGGCGCAGGTCCAGGTGCAGGCGGACGGCACCGTGCGAGTCGGGTCGGGAGCCCGGCTGATCGAGGTGTACGCGGCGCTGGCGGAGGCCGGGCGGCTGATGCCGGCCGGCTCGTGTCCGACGGTGGGGGTCAGCGGACTGGCCCTGGGCGGCGGGATCGGGGTGTTGACCCGCAAGTACGGACTCACCTGCGATCGGCTGGTCTCGGCGGAGGTGGTCACCGCCGACTCGCGGGTGCTCACCGTCTCCGAGTGCTCCGAGCCGGACCTGTACTGGGCGCTGCGCGGCGGAGGCGGCGGCAACTTCGGCGTGGTCACCCGGTTCACCTTCAGCACCGAGCCGGCGCCCGAGCTCACCGTCTTCTCGCTGCGCTTCCCGGCCGGTTCGGCCGCGTCGGTGATCGGGGCCTGGCAGGAGTGGGTCTCGCACGCGCCGCCGGAGCTGTGGTCGAACTGTGTGGTGTCCGGCGGTACACCACCGACCTGTCGGGTGGGCGGGTGCTACGTCGGAGCGGAGGGCGGGCTGAATCCGCTCCTGGACCGGCTGATCGCCGCCGCGTCGACCCAACCGAGCTCGCGCACCGTGCAGGGCAAGAGCTATCTGGACACGATGAAGTACATGGCCGGCTGCGCGAACGACACCATCGCGCAGTGCCATCCGACCTTCGAGGGCGGGCGGCTGCCGCGAGCGGCCTTCGTCGCCGTCTCCCGGGTGCTGACCGCTCCGCTGGACGCGCAGGGGGTGGTGCGGTTGATGGCCGGGCGTACCGGGATGGACCTGCTGCTGGACGCGATGGGCGGCGCCGTCTCGCGGATCGCCCCCGACGCAACGGCCTTTCCACACCGCTCGGCCCTCGCCACCGCACAGATCTACGCGAGCACCACACCGGCCGGCAAGGAGGAGGCGACAACCGCGGTGGACGCCGTCCGGGACGGCCTCGAAGCGCTGGGCGCGTCGGGCGCGTACGTCAACTACATCGACGCGAACCTGCCCGACTGGGGTACGGCCTACTACGGCGAAAACCTGTCGCGGCTGAAGGCGGTGTCCCGACACTACGACCCGGACCAGGTGTTCACCTTCCCCCAGTCGGTGGCGCGGGCCTGAGCGGCGCGGTCCACGTGGGGCGGTGGAGGTGGGCCTCAGGGGCCGGAACTCGGAACGCACCGCGGCGATGCTCCGCGGGCTGCTCCGAATCCCGGCGTCCGCCTGCGCCGGAGGGCTTCACGACGGCGCGGATTCGGACGCGGACGAGCGGTCCTGGCCACGCCGGGCGGTCGGCCGTCGCTCGTGTCGTGCCGCTCGCACGGCGGTTCCGGCCCTGGGAACCGTCCTTGGTGTCGGGGGTGCGAAAGCACGCGGCTTGGCGCTCGTCCCGAGGATCCGCACGGCGTTGCACACCGCGTTGCACACCGTGGTCCCCCGACACATGGGTCGACGCATGGCGCGGGTGGCAGGTCGGCGGGTGGGAACCGTTTCGGGTGAACTCGCATCCGCCATAGGCATGGATGGGTCTGGACGGCCCGCAGGGGCGCGTCCGCATGCCAGACGGCGCCGCACGAACCGAGGGAAGAAGTGGCCATGGAACTGCGTCCGAGTCGGCGTGGGGTACTCGGCGGGGTCGCCGCAGCAACTCTCGGCCTCGTTCTCCCCGTCGGCGGAAGGGCCTTCGCACAGGGCACGGACGACAACGAGCGGATCGTCGGGCGGTTGCGTGCTCTCGAGGAGGCGCATTCCGCACGGCTGGGGGTCTTCGCGTGGGACACGGTCACGGGCAGGACCGTGCACCACCGCGCGCGCGAGTTGTTCCCGATGTGTTCGACGTTCAAGACGATCGCCGTGGCCGCGGTCCTGAGGGACCTCGACCGGGACGGCGAGTACCTCGCCCGGCGCATCCGGTACACACGGAAGGACGTCACGGAGTCGGGCTACGCGCCGATCACGGGTTTGCCCGAGAACCTCGCCGACGGCATGACCGTCGCGAACCTGTGCGCGGCCGCCATCGACCACAGCGACAACACCGCGGCGAATCTCCTGTTGCGCGAACTCGGCGGACCGAGCGCGGTCACCCGCTTCTGCCGTTCGATCGGGGACGAGGTGACCCGGCTCGACCGATGGGAGCCCGCCCTGAACTCGGCGGAGCCGGGCCGGGCGACCGATACGTCGAGCCCCCGCGCGATCGGCCGGACGTACGCCCGGCTCGCCCTGGGAAACGCCCTCGACGCGCGGGACCGCGAGCGGCTGACCGGCTGGCTGCTCGCCAACACCACCGGCGGCAACCGCCTGCGGGCAGGACTGCCCAAGGACTGGATCGTCGGGGACAAGACCGGCACCGGCGGGTACGGCACCACCAATGACGTGGCCGTCACCTGGCCGCCCGGCCGGGGACCCATCGTCATGGCGGTCCTGTCCACCAAGCACGATTCCGCCGCACCCGCGGACGAACCACTGATCGCCGATACCGCCGCGCTGCCAGCGGCGGTACTCGCCTGACCTCCAGCCGCGCGCGGGACCGCGCTCGGGGCCGACGGGACCCGACGGGCGGCGGACGCGTCGGCGGCCGGCAGGGCCTGTACGCCCACCACCGATTCGTATCGAACACGCGGGTCTGCTGGCGGGACGGCGCGCCGTCCGGATGATCAGGGCAGGGTCAGAATGCGGGGGCCCTCTTCCGTGATGGCGACCGTGTGCTCGATGTGGGCCGCACGGCTGCCGTCAACGGTGTACAGGGTCCAGCCGTCGGGGCCGACGCGATAGTCGTTGTGTCCGCCGGCCATGAGCATGGGTTCGATGGCGAGGGTCAGGCCGTGGCGGAGGGGGAAGCCGCGGCGGGCGCGTCCTCGATTGGGGACGTCGGGGTCTTCGTGCATGCGGCGGCCGATGCCGTGACCGCCGAAGTCGGTGGGCATGCCGCAGCGTGCCGATCGGGCGACGTTGCCGATGGCGTGGGAGATGTCGCCGATGCGGTTGCCGACTTTGGCCGCGGCGATGCCGGCGTCGAGAGCGCGCTGGGTGGCGTTGATCAGGTCCACGTCGGCGGGTCGTGGGGTGCCGACGGTGAAGCTGATGGCGGCGTCGCCGGTCCAGCCGTCGAGTTCCGCTCCGCAGTCGACGCCGACCAGGTCACCGTCCCGCAGGCGGTAGTCGGTGGGGATGCCGTGCACGATGGCGTCGTTGACCGACGTGCAGATCACCGCGGGGAATGGGGTGGGGGCGAAGGAGGGCAGGTAGCCGAGGAAGGGTGAGCGTGCCCCGGCTTCGCTCAGGACGGCGCGGGCCGCTTCGTCCAGTTCCCGCAGGGACACCCCGACGCCGGCGGCTTCCCGGGCGGCGGCGAGGGCGTGGGCCACCACCCGCCCGGCTTCCCGCATCGCGTCCAGGTCCGTATCGGTCTTGATCTCCACCATGTCCTGCGTCTCCATGTCTCACGTGCGGAATCCAATTCTTATACCGGTATTAGTATCACGCACAAGACGAGACTCCTTCGCACCCCGGGGGACGACAGCGCGAAGAGTGTTCGACGCGCGGACGCTTCGTGCCCGGGGCGAGGCGGAACAGGTCTGACCGGCAAGCGCGTTCACCGTGGTCGGGTCGCCGCCGAGGGGCTCGGCGCATCGTGCGGATGATCGGCCGCGATCTGCGACTCGACGTGCCGCCGGCCGGTGCGATACCGCGCACGGCGGCGCCCGGCGAGACCGACGGCGACCCCCGCCCGGCCGCGGCGCCGGCGAGGCCGAAGAGGATCAGGCCGGCCACCAGCGTGGGTTTGCGGCCCAGGCGGTCGCCGACGGCACCGAGCGGCAGCAGGAGCGCGGCCAGGCTCAGGGTGTAGATGTCGATGATCCACAGGATGGTGCCCTGGGACGCGTCGAACTCGACGGCCAAGTCGGGCTGGGCCACGTTGAGCCCGGAGACCGAGGCGATCACCGCCATCAGCGCGACGCACACGGCGATCAGGATCGTGCGGCGCTGCCGCGCGTCCGGCCCGCTGTCGCCGGAGACAGGGACGGGGACAGGGGCGGGGGCGGGGACACCGGATGGGTCGGCGCTCGAAGGACATGCGGGGCGCGGCACGGAAAGGCGCACGCGGGACGGTCGATTAGGTGGCCGTGGGCCGTCCGGGGGCGCCGGGAGCAACCGCCCGGGCGGCCGTCACTTGATGCTGGTGTCGCCGAGGGCTTCGAGCACCCGACGGAGGCTGTCGGCGGAGTTCTCGACCACGTCACGGTCCACGTCCGCGAGCAGCCGCGCGTAGCTCGCCAGATGGTCGGCGAACAGAGCCCGGGTGACCTCGTGCCCGCGCTCGGTGAGGTGGATCTTGACGGTGCGCCGGTCCTCCCCGTCGCGCACGCGTTCCACCAGGCCCTTGGCCTCCATCTTGTCGATGCGGTTGGTGATCGTGCCGGAGGACACCATGGACGCCTTGAGGAAGGTCCCGGCAGTGAGGGCGTACGGCGGTCCGGAGCGCTGCAGCGTGGTGAGGACGTCGAACTCGCCGACATCCAAGCCGTGTTTGACGGCGCTTGCCTTGACCGACTTCTCGACCACCAGGGCCAGCCGCTGGATGCGCCCGAAGAGCTGCACCGTCCAGAGCTCATCCACCACGTCGGGGCGCTCCTCGGCCCACTGACCGATGATCGCGTCCACGGCATCGCTCATCGTCGTCACGCCTCTCGACACAGACTCTCTCGGTACGGACTCTCTCGATAGGAACTCTACCAGTAATAACTCTCTTAGATTCGAGATACTTGACCCTGGGAGAGTCGAATGCTTGTATGTAGCTATTGAGATTGTCGGATCCGAGCGGTGCGCCGCCCGAATCGCTCTCCCGACTTCACCGCCGCTCCCCCGCCGACAACCGCCGACCACCCCTGCCGACCACTCCGCTTTCCGGAGGCTGCCGTGTCCCCGCACGCCCAAACCCGTCCCGGCCCCCGCCACACCGCACCGACGAAGCCCCTCGCCTCCACCCCGATCCGGCCGTCCGTCACGTCGTCGACCGCCGCGCCCGCTTCGCGTCGAGTACCGGTCATGTGGCTTGCGTTGCTGGCCACCCCGATCGCCGCAAGCGCCAACAGCCCGGTCCTGATCCTTCCCGACACGGCCGACTCGCTCGGCGTCCGTACGGCCACCGCGACCTGGCTCGTCACCGTCTTCGCCTGGGCCATGGCGGTCGGCACCCCGCTGATGGCCAACCTGCTGCGCCGCCGCGGCCTGGGCACCACGCTCAAGCTGAGCGCCGCCCTGATCGTGACCGGCACCGCGGTCCTCGCCGCGGCACCCTGGCTGCCGGTGGCCATGGCGGGCCGGGCGGCCCAGGCCGCAGGCGGCGCGGGCCTGGTCACCGCGGCGATGAGCCTGGCGGGCTCGGTCCGCCGGATGGGCGTGATCACGGCAGGCTTCGGAACGCTGGGGGCGGTCGGCCCGCTGCTCGGCTCGACCATCGCGGACATCGCCTCGTGGCGACTGTCCATGGCCGTCGGCACGCTCGCCCTCCTCGCCCTGCCGGCGGTCATGCGCCGCGCCGACCTGTCCACACCGCGGCGCAGCACCCTGTTCGACGGTCGGGGCGCCGCCCTGCTGGTCCTGACCGCGACGGCCCTGGTACTCATTCCGCGCTACCCGATCCCCGCGGTCGCCGCCTCACTGGCAACGGGCGCGCTGCTGGCCCTGCACACCAGGTCCAACCCCACGGGCTTCGTACCGGCGGCACTGCTGCGCACCCGCGCCTTCGTCCTCTCCGCCGCGCTCGCCTGCGCCTTCGCGACCTCGTACTTCACGCTGCTCTTCACCGTTCCGCAGTTGCTGCGCGACCGCACCGACTGGTCGGCCTCCACCATCGGCACGAGCCAGTTGGCCGCTCTCCTCACCGGTTCGGCACTCGCCATGCTGCTGGCTGCGGTGTCGGCTCGGATGAGTCGCCCCCGGGTCCTGACCATCCTGCTCACCGTCGGCGCGCTCGCTCCGCTCACCGCCGCTCTGACCCCGTGGGCGCCGCTGCTCCTGTTGGCCGCGACACTGGCCGTCTTCACCGCGGGCGCGGGCCAGGCCACGCTCGCGGTGTACGCGACCGCAGCCGCGCCGACCACCCAACGCCCCACCGCGATAGGCCTGTTCAACCTCTGCTACCAGCTCGGCGGCGCCTTCGGCCCGGCGATCGCAGCCGCGATCACACTGGGCGGCTGAACCACCACCCCCGATCCACTCCGGCCCTGCACCGCGCGGCACCGTACCCATGGGCGAGTTCGCGCCACCCAGGAGCCCGAAGCCTCGCAGGCGCACTCCCTCCACCGGCTCGCAACCACCGGGAACGACTCACCGGCAAGTACAGCCGCGACGACCTGACCGGGGCGAACACCGCATCCGGCGACGGCACCCGCAAGAGCCTCACCATCGCCAACGGGGCGCTCACCGAACGCAATCTCGCCATCGTGGACGTCGTGAAGGAGGTCGCCACGGAACTGGGCCGCACACCTGCCCAGGTCGGACTGGCCTGGACCCTGCGGAACCCGGGCGTGACGCCACCAACCATCGGCGCCCGAACGCCCGCGCAACTGGAGGGCAATCCGGGCGCCTTGGAGGTCGACTTCACCACGGCCCAACCGGCCCGCCTCGACGAGGCCGGCGCGATCGAACTCGGCTTCCCGCACGAGATGTTCGCCGGTGACGTGGCACGCACGCTGATCCGCGGCGACCTGAAGGTGGAAACCCGCCGCTGATACCCGATCGAGGGCGGTCCCATACGGACCTGCCCTCGATCGTGTGCGGCCCGCTACGCCTTGTGCCGAGATGCACGCGACGCCGGAGGCCGCGCCGTACAGGTCGAGCACGGACCGGTCGGTTCGACCCGCCGGCGGCATCAGGGCACGCACGGGTGCGCCTCATCAGGGCAGGTCCCGAGCACGGGTCGGGTTTGCCTTGACGCCGCGACAACGTCCACCGTTTCCGGCGGGCCGGCTCCCTGCGGCGTTCTCTCGCACGATGGGCGTTCTCACGCAGGATGGTTCAGGCTACGAGGAGGCGCAGGCCGAGCTCCGCCGCGTCGAGGGCGACGAGTTCGCCGTTGCGTTCGCCCCACCGGCCCGAGGAAAGGTCGTCGCGGAGTCTGTCCACCGCCCGCTGCTCGGCCTCCGGCCCGACTCTGGTCCATACCGATATCGCGCGGCGCACGTGTTCCTCCAGGTACGCCTCGGGGCGGCGCCAGTACGCCTCGAAGAAGCCGTCGGCACAGTCCCACGGGATGAGCACCGGCTCCAGGCGGGCCCCGATCACTTTGGCCAACTCGACCACCGATGGCCGGTCGGCGACCAGGCCGGCGACCTCGGGCAGGTAGTCGCGGGTGAGCCAGAACCGGTGCAGCCAGCCGGTGTCACTGGCGTCGTGCGTGAACACCACCACGCGGCGGGCCACGCGGCGCATCTCGCGCAGCCCGGCGATCGGGTCGTGCCAGTGATGAACGGTGCTGAACGCCATCGCGGCGTCGAAGGACTGGTCCTCGAACGGGAGGTTCTCTGCACTGGCGGTCACGCACGGCGCCGCGCCCGCGGGACGCTGGGCCCGCATGACCGCCGACGGTTCCACCGCCGTGACGTCGCGGTCGGGAGGTTCGTAGGAGCCGGTGCCGGCACCGACGTTCAGCACCGTCCGTGCGTCCCCGAGCGCATCCCACACCCTCTCGGCGATTCGCGGCTCGGTGCGCCGCGTCGCCGGGTAGGCGGACCCGATGGCTTCGTACAACTGCGCGCCGAACACTTTCAGTTGTTCCTCCGGCGTCGTCCTGATCCCCATTGCCCGTGCCTCCAGTTCCCTGTCTATGGCCGTCACCATGGCGGCGGCGCGGTCGCGCTGCTCCGACAACAGGCCGCGCAGCCGGTGCAGATGGGCAACCGCGTCGGTGGTCGGGTCGTCGACCAGATCCGCGATCTCGCGCAGTCCGAAGCCCAGCCGCCGATAGGCGAGCACCTCCCGCAACCGCTCCACGTCGCCCGCCGAGTAGGCCCGATACCCGGCCGCGGTACGCGCGGACGGCCGCACGAGGTCGATCTCGTCATAGTGATGCAGCGTGCGGACGCTCACGCCGGCCAGCTCGGCCACACGTCCCACGGTCAGGTGCTCTTCCACGCCACCGACAATGCGGCATGACGCCACGTGAGGGTCAAGCACCTGGCTCCGATACCGCGCGCGCGGCGCGGCCGGTTCGACGAGCAGTCCGCCATGGGCAACAGGACCGGCCGGGGCCCGGCGCTCGACGACCTGCCGGTCACCGCATCTCTGCGTTTCGGGGATGCCGGGGCGTACAAAGGCGGTCATCGTGTGCGCGTGACGGCCGTCGCCTCGTCCCGAAGACCGCGACCACCAGGTCTGCGACGAATCGGTCCGGGTCGTCCAGCCCGGCTGCGGCCAGGATCTCCCGCCCACCGGCCGGCAGGTGCGGGATGGCGCCGTGCAGGCCAGGGTGAGCACGGTCGCGCGCTCCCGCGTCACCGGCAGCCCGGTCGATCGCGAGGCTTGCGCGAAGGACTCGAAGTCGGCGGCGGCGATCTCGTCCAGGAGTACGGCCGGCCACGGCTTGCGGGCCGCCTCGGAGCGGAGTTCGACGTACGCGAGCATCCGTGACCGGCCCGGGCCGGTCACGTTCGCCGGCAGGGTGGTCAGCATCGCCGCCAGGCTGTCCCGTCCGGGAGTTCGGCGGGCGGCCACATGGCGGCGCCGGCCGCGCTCACACCCGGCGAGCCGGCGTACCAGCCCGGCTTCGCGGACGCCGACACCTCCGTCATGGCGGTGATCCCGCGAATGCCTACGCCGCACCCGCCGGACACCGTCGCGGCGCTGCGGTTGCGCGGGACACCGACCGTGCGTCATGTAGCGGTGAATCCGCTGTTCACTGCGGAGGTTGAGGGGCGGGCACGCCGTCGCATCCCGGCGCGGGTGTGGTGCCGCGTAGGCGGGCGGTGACCGTGGCGATGGTCGCCGTGAACCCTGCCAGGTGAGCCTCGGGGATGTCCGCGAACAGGGCGGCGGCCATGACGTCGCGGCCTTCGCGCAGGTGGGTGACGACGGCGGTGCCGTGGTCGGTGAGCCGGACCATCGTGGCGCGGCGGTCGGTGGGGTGGGGCACGCGTTCGACGTGGCCGTCGGTTTCGAGGGCGTCGAGGAGGCCGGTGACGTTGCGCGGAGTCACGCCGAGGGCGTCGGCGAGGGCGCGTTGGGTCATCGGGCCGTGGTGGAGCAGGACCCACAGGAGGCGCGCTCGGGCGGCGGTGAGGCCGTGGGCGTCGATGCCGTGGGTCATCAAACTGCCCAGGACTTCGGCGAGTTCGAACAGCCGGTCCAGGGACACATCCGCCGTGGCCTTTCCGGCGTTATCGTGAATAGAGTTCACTATGTACTCCCTCCCACATCAAGGATAGCGGCCGGACGGCGGCGGCCGGGAAGGTGGTGGTCGATCGTGTACGAGACCAAGGCGTCGGCGAGGTCGGTGCGCAGACCGGTGTTCGCGCGGTTCTACGCGAAGGTGGCCGGTCCGGGTCTGGAGAAGGCGGGGGTCGGTGAGCACCGCAGGCGGTTGTTGGCCGGCCTGACCGGTGAGGTGCTGGAGATCGGCGCGGGGCATGGTGCGAACTTCGAGCACTACCCGCCGTCGGTGGCACGGGTCGCGGCGGTCGAGCCGGAGCCGCGGCTGCGGGCGCTTGCGGTCGAGGCCGCCCGAGCCGGCGCGGTCCCGGTCGACGTCGGGGGCGGCTTGGCCGACGAATTGCCGTTCCAGGACGAGTCGTTCGACGCGGTCGTGTTCTGTCTGACGCTGTGTTCGGTGCCGGACCCGCATGCGGCGCTTCGGGAGGGGTTCCGGGTGCTGCGGCCGGGCGGGCAACTGCGGTTCTTCGAACACGTCCAAGCGGGCGGTGCGCGGATGCGGCGGGTGCAACGCGTTGTGGACGCGACCGTGTGGCCGCTGCTGTGCGGTGGCTGTCATACCGCACGCGACACCGAGGCCGCGATTCGCCGGGCCGGCTTCACCGTCACCGAAATGGACCGCTTCGCGTTCCCGAACACCCGGATCCCGACGCCCGCCGCCACTCACATCCTCGGCACCGCTGTACGTCCACCCGGTCCGGGTGACGGCGACCCGGGGGCCGTGGAGGAGGGCGAGGCATGAGGACCGGGGCTGCGGGATCCGTCGAGTAAGCCGGGCGGACCCGTCGGAGCTACGGGCGCGCACGCGGACGCGGATGTGCGCGGGCACGGGCAGGACACGGGCACGGGCACGGGCACGGTACCGAGCACGCGGTCACACCGAGTGTCCGCACGTAGCCGCGGACGGTCGAGGCACAGCGGTGCGTGGGCGCAAGCAGCCGTGCCTCCGGCGCGCCCGAACCGCGACCGGGCGTGCCCTGCGCCCGTGCCGCCCCCTCGCGCGTCGAACGCCCGAGCGCGGCCCGGGCCGCCGGCGCGCGCTGCCGGATCAACCCGCGGTCGCGGGCGCCAACCCCAGTTGATCGAGGAACGCCAACTGGTCGAAGTACAGCCGATAGTCGACGATCCGTCCGTCCTCGACCGTCCCGGCGTCGCAGCCGTGGATGCGGACCGGTTTGCCGGTCGCCGGAAGCATCTCGCCGTCGGGGAGCTTCAGCGGGCCGGTGTTGGTCCCGTGGAACCACCCTTCGTCGATTGCGGTATCACCCACTTCGTACTCGTGTTCATATTCGAACTCACCATCCGGTACGGCGACGGCGAACTCGACCATGTACTCCGCGATCGCGTCACGGCCGCGGAAATTGCCTTCCGGCGTCGTGGCCACGGCGTCTTCCGCGAAACAGTCCGCGATGGACTTGACGTCCTTGGACTTCGTCATCGCCTCGGTGAGCCGGTCCATGGCCTCACGTGCCTGTCCCATGACCTACCTCCTGTAGGTTCGGCCCCCACCACCATGATCCTCCTCAAAGGTGAGGACGGCCGTCGCCGACGCATTCATGGGCCTCGTGAGCCGCGGGGCTGCCGTCCCCCGGGCGGCGGGCACGGGTCTCCCGCCTCGGCTACGCAGCCGATCGCGCCGACGGGCCGTCTCCCACGCGGCCACGTCATCGCGCCCGACAGGGATGTCGTCGCGCCCGGCCAGGACGAGTGAGCCGGCCCTGACGAATCAGCGGAGCCCTGGCGCGTCCGCAAGCGCCGGGTGGACGGACGCAGCCACGACCGCGAGTCCGCGCGGATTCGGCGAGCGCATCGGGGTGGGCCGACGCCGTCCGCCGACACATCGCGCGCAGCGTGACACCGGCCGCCCAGGCCCGCCCGACGGACGCGACCGCGGCCCGCCCAAGAGCTGATCACACGGATCGGCGTCCTGGCCGGGCCACAGTGGCGCACGATCGCGCACTCGGTGAATTCGGGTCTGTCCGGCGACGTTGCGCAGTGTCCTGCGGGCGCGGTGAACAGCGCGCCCACGCCGACGATCCCGGCGCCGCGTTCGTGTCGCGCATCCGGTCCGCCGGGGAATGCGATGTCGTCTCGCGGGGTTCCGGCATGCGCGACACTCGATACCGCACGCACTGGAGCGTTCATGAAGATCGGCATCATCGGCGCCGGCAACATCGGCGGCAACCTGACGCGTCGGCTCGCCTCCCTCGGACACGAGGTGTCCGTGGCCAACTCCCGCGGCCCCGAGACGCTGACGGCCCTCGCCGAGGAGACCGGCGCCACCCCCGTCACCGTGGCCGAGGCGGCCCGAGACGCCGAAATCGTCGTGGTCACCGTCCCGCTGAAGAACGTGCCCGACCTACCGGCCGGCCTCCTCGACGAAGCCGCCGAGGGCTTCACCGTGATCGACACCAACAACTACTACCCGCGGCAGCGCGACGGCCGGATCGCCGCCATCGAGGACGAGGGTCTGACCGAGAGCCGCTGGGTCGAGAAGCAGCTCGGACACCCGGTGATCAAAGCCTTCAACGGCACCTACGCCCAGGACCTCCTGGAAAGGCCCCTCCCGGCCGGACGGCCCGACCGCATGGCCCTGCCGGTAGCGGGCGACGACGAGTCGGCCAAGAACGTCGTACGAGCCCTGATCGACGAGCTCGGCTTCGACTCCGTGGACGCGGGCGGCCTCGACGACTCCTGGCGCCAGCAGCCCGACACCCCCGTCTACGGCCTGCGCGCCGGCATCGAAGCGGTCACCAAGGCCCTGACCGAGGCCGACCCGGAGCGCAAGGAGTCCTTCCGCGGCTGAGGCCGGTCCCCCATGAGGGCATGAGGGCAACGGCGGGTTTTCCTGACGGTACGGTCGCCGGGTGAAGTCGACGAGGTCGAGCGAGTGTCCGTTGCACGGGGTCGGTGTGCGTCCCGAGTACCTGGTGGGGCGGCGTCTCGAGCAAGTGCTCGCTTCCTGGCACCTGTACGGCGCGGAGGCTCCGTCCGGCCCGCTGGACGTGTGGCTGCTCGACAGCGAAGGCGTCGCCACCCACATCACGACCGGCTCGGACTGGTGCCTGATCGTGGAGACGTCGCCCCCCTTCGCGGCATACGACATGCGGGAGGTCGGCCGCGTCGAGGTGGCACCGATCGGTGGCGAGACCCCGTTCGCGGAGCACCTCGGCGAGACCATATCGGCAATCGACGAACAGCGAGACCCGTACACCGGGCGGCTCGCACTGGAGATCACTTTCGGCTCCGGTCGTGTCCGGTGCGAGACCTGGTCGGGGGACCTCCGCCTGTCCGGCAGCTGATCGGCACGCCGACATCTGCCAGGCCCGTGTGCGGATCTCGCCGTTGTTGCCGGTGCCCATCCGTGTCGACGACGTGCACGGCGGGCGCGGCCGTGTCCGAGCCGCGCGTCGGCACCGCGAGTCGGTTCGGACGCCCGGCTGCCCAGCGCAGGGAACAGGCGGTGCCGAGATCGAAGCGGCCGGCTTCGATCTCGGCAAAGGGGCCGGCTCCGCTCCGGCCGGCGGCCACGTCGTGGAAGGACAAGCCGTCCCTGGACACGGCGGCGACGCGCGACCCGTCCGGACGGAGCGCGGCCATCGAGGCGGGCACGTACCAGCCCACCTCACGGGTACCGGCGTCCACGCAGATCGCGTCGGTTCCGAACAGACGGGTCCCGTCCGGCGACCAGACCGGGTTCTCGATCCACCGGCCGATGCCTTCCCGTACCTCGGCCCGCGCGTTCGGTGCGCCGGCGGGACGGGCTTCGCTGCCTGTTGCAGCGCTCAACGTCGGCGGGCGCGGTGGAGCGTGAAGATCAGTGCCGCGGAGGCGGCGACGATCAGGCCGACGAACGCCGGATGGATGTCCTTGGACAGGCTCTGCGCGCCGTCGGGCCGCACCAGCCACACGGTGAGCGGGATCGCGAACGCGACGGTCACGATTACGGCTCCCGCCCGCACCGCCCGGTCGCGAACCCGAGTCAGGGCGCCGACCAGGGCCACCATGACCGGCACGCCGGCGATCAGCGCGAACTGACCCAGGACCATGACCGGAACCGCCCACGCGGAGACGGTCACCGCCCGCGGAATGCGCCGGGCCGCCGCGTTCCGCGGCGCCGCGTTCTCGGGGGACGTCGGCGAGGCCGACACGACGTTCGATGGAGCCGACATGACGCTCTCCTCGGATGCGAGTGGCCGGACGTACGGATCCCAAGGACCCGCACCACCAAGCTCGCTTAGATGATTTGCCGTTCGTTATGAGTTATAACTTTCGTGCACGATCGACGTCAACCGCCTGGGTGATATCTTCTAACCAGAACTTGAATATGTAGCAGGTTGGCTCAGGGAGAGGTACGGCGGCATGGCGGACAGCGGCACGGCGACCCCGCGCGAGCGCTATCGCGCCCAGGTGCGCGCGGAGATCAAGCAACACGCGTGGGAGCAGATCGCCTCGGCGGGGGCATCCGCGCTCTCCCTCAACGCGATCGCCAAGCAGATGGGCGTGAGCGGACCGGCGCTCTATCGGTACTACGCCGGCCGCGACGAGCTGATCACGGAACTCATCACGGACGCGTACCGAAGCCTCGCCGACACCCTCCGCGCGGCCGCCCATTCCGGTGGTGACCTGGCCGCGCCGGCCCACGCCCTGCGCGGATGGGCTCTGGCCGACCCTCAGCGGTACTTCCTCATCTACGGCACGCCCGTCCCCGGCTACCACGCGCCCGAGGACGTCACCGCCATCGCGGACGAGATCCTGGTGACTCTGCTCGACGCCTGCACCGCGGTGCCCCCGGACACCCGTGCGACGCCGCTCGACGCGCACCTCGACGATCATCGGCACTGGGCGGGCGACCATCCCGCGTCATCCGCCGTCCTCCGCCGGGTCCTGGCCTTCTGGACCCGGCTGCACGGCGTACTGTCCCTGGAACTCGCCGGACACTTCACCGGAATGCGGTTCGACCCCGCCCTGCTCTTCGCGGCCGAACTGGAAGACCTGCTGAACCCTGGTGCGGTGCCTCCCCGTCACGGGTGAGTGAGCACCCAGGTGTCGGAGCCGGCCGGGCGAGCGCGAGCCGCACGAGCGTGCCCGCCTCCGAGGACGGCGGAGGCGGGCACGGTACGGCAGCGGTCTCGCGTGGTCAGACGGCCGCCGAGTCCTTCTCCATGGGCGCGCCGGCCCCCGCCCCCGGCGAGGTCGCGGCCACCGGCGCCGGGCCGGCTTCGCCGAGCCCGAATCGGTCGTGGAACTTCCGCAGCGGGCGTGGCGCGTACCAGGCCGAACGGCCGAGCAGCCGCATCGCGACGGGCACGAGTACGCCGCGTACCGCGATGGCGTCGATCAGGATGGCCAGCCCGGTGCCCAGGCCGAACATCTGCATGAAGCTGATCTCGGCCGTACCGAAAGCGAAGAAGCTCACCGCCAACAGGGCGGCCGCCGCGCTGACGATACGTCCCGTGCGCCCGAGGCCGTTGACCACCGCGGACTCGGTCCCCTCGCCCAGATCGTGGAGTTCCTTGATCCGGCTGAGCACGAACACCTCGTAGTCCATCGAGAGACCGAAGGCGATGCAGAACATCAGCACGGTCATCGAGGTGTCCATCGGCTGCGGTGTGAAGCCGAGCAGGGAGGCCATGTGCCCGTCCTGGAAGATCCAGGTCATGGCGCCCAGGGCCGCTCCCAGGCTGATCAGGTTCAGGACCAGCGCCCGCAGCGGCTGCACGACACTGCCGGTGAACAGGAAGAGGAGGAGGAAGGTGGTGACGGCGACCAGGGCCACCGCGATCGGGAGTCGGCCGGCGATGGAGTCCTTGGAATCCACCAGTTCGGCGTCGGATCCGGAGACCAGGGGGTGTGTCCCGGCCGGCGCCGGCAGCGACCTCACCTCGGCGACCAGGTCCTGGGCGGCGCCCGATTTCGGCGCCAGTGCACTCACCACGTCGATGCGCTGGGCGTCGGGGCGGCCCAGGGCAGTATTGCCGGGCCCCGGCGCGGTGGAGCGCCCGCCGACGTAGGTTCCCGTGGAGGCCGAGACGCGGACGACGTCCTTGTGCTTGGACAGTTCGGCAGCGTACGCGGCCAACGGGGCCTCGCCCACCGGCCCGTCGATGACGATGTGCACGGCCGCGGCGTCGTTGCCGTTGTAGTTCTCCCGCAGCGCGGTCGAGACCTGACGAGTCTTCGCGTCCTCGGACAACACCCGTTCGTCGGCCGTACCGAAGCTGATCCCCAGGAGCGGGCTCGCGGCCAGCAGCAGCACCGCGAGCACCGGAATCGCGGTGAGCGCGGGACGTCGCATGACGGTGCCGGCGATCCGGCCCCACAGCGGCACCCGGGCGTCGGTGCGCCCGAGTTTCGCCCACGGCATCCGTCCGCTGTCGACCTTGTGCCCCAGGAGGGCGAGGAGGGCGGGCATCACGAACAAGGTGGCGACCGCGGCGACGATGATGACCCCGACGCCGGCGTACGCGAACGAGCGGAGGAAGAACTGCGGGAACACCAGCAGCGATCCGAGCGCGGCGGCGACCGTGGCGGCGGAGAACGTGACGGTGCGACCCGCGGTGCGCACGGTGTGCCGGACCGCGTCGTCCACCTCGGCCCCCGACGCGAGTTGCTCGCGGAACCGGCTGATCATCAACAGCGCGTAGTCGATGCCCAGTCCGAGGCCCAGGGCCGTGGTCAGGTTGATCGCGAAGATCGACACGTCGGTGACGCTGCCGAGGACGGCGAGGACGGCGAACGTGCCCAGGACCGCGACGGTGCCGATCACCAGCGGCAACAGCGCCGCGACCACGCTGCCGAAGACGACCAGGAGCAGCACGAGCGTCAGCGGCACGGCGATCGCCTCGGCCAGGACGAGGTCCCTGCCGCTCTGTGTCGCCAGTTCGTCGGCTACGGCGGTGGCCCCTCCGGCCCGGACGGTGAGACCGTCCCCGTACCGACCGGTGTAGGTGTCGACGATGCTCTTGACGTTCTTTCCCTGCTCCGTGTCGTCGCCCTTCACGTGGGCGAGCACGATGGCCTCGCGGCCGTCCTTGGAGCGCAGGTTCGGGTTGTCCGTGTCCCAGTACGAGATCACGTTGTCGAGCTTCTGTTCCTTCTGGAGGTCCGCCACCAGGGCTCGACCGCTCTGTTTCGCGGCGGGACCGTCGACGCCGCCGTCGGCGGGGCGGACCAGCAGGACCAGGTTCGGCTCCCCGCCGAACTTCTCGTCGATGACCCGCCCGGCACGGGTGGACTCGGAGGCCGGATCGTCGAAGCCGCCCCCGCCCAGCAGCTTGCCGAACGCGCCGAAGCCCACGACGCCCATGAGGACCACGGCCAGGGCCGCGACCACGAGTACCGCCTTGGGCCGGCGAACCACCAGCTCGGCTATGCGGTCGAACACGCACTTCTCCTCTGCACTCTCACTGCGAAAACGACACGACAAAGGTCGGAACGACCTGATGGGGGTGGGGCCGGGCGTCCTTCCGAGCAGCGGAAGCGGGCGTCCGGGCCGGCGCCGACGAGGCGGGAGAAACCGCTCCTCCGCGTCCACGTGTTTCGCGTTCTCGGGACGGGATGCGATGTCGCCTTCCCTGTCGCCATGGACGACATTAGTGAGGTACAAGAATCTTTGGCAGTGTTAGATTTTCTTCACGGAGTGCGATTTTTGGTGCGGTGCGGGAAGGTTCGTCGTACGGTCGTCGCATGCCTCCAGCCGAAGCCCCAGCGGCCGTCCCCACCCTGCGCCAACGGCGCCGTGCCGTCGCCGTCCAGGAGATCCTGAGCGCCGCCGAGAGCCACATCGCCGAACACGGACCTCACTCGTTGTCCCTACGAGCGGTCGCCCGGAGCCTCGGCATGACCGTGCAGGCGCTCTACCACTACTTCCCGAGCCGGGACGACCTCGTCACCGCCCTGATCACCAAGGCGTACGACGACCTGGCCGACGCCGTGCAAGACACGGTCGACGCCGCGCACGACACGGCCGTACCGCGCCTGGTGGTGGCGGCCGAGGGCTACCGCCGATGGGCCATCGCCAATCCCGAACGGTTCCAACTGATCTACGGGGCCCCGTTGCAGCACTACCGGGCGCCCGCCGACGGCCCCACCACGCAGGCGGTCCGCCGGATGAGCGCTATCTTCCAGCAGGAACTGTTCGCCGGGCTGACCACGGAACAACTGGGCGCCGCCGACACGCCCGCGCTCTCGCCCGCGCTCCGGAAACACCTGGAGGGCCTGCCACCGGACGGTCTGGGAGATCTGCCGCCGGCCGCGGCCGCTCTCATCCTCAGCTCGTGGGGGCACATGCACGGCCTCGTCGCCTTGGAAGTGTTCGGGCACACCGCGTTCATCGGCACGCACCAGGCCGAGATCTTCCGCATGGCGATGCTCGACATGTACGACGACGTGCACCGCCGAATTCCTGCCGCCGAAGCGGGCGTTGCGCCGCCGGAGCCAACCGCCTGACCGGGCGGCGAGGCTCGATGCCCTGCTCACGGCGGGACAACCGAGCCCGATCCGCGTACGGCCGGCCCGCACGCATCCGCTGCCGCCGCCGCGCACGGGACCGGGTTACGGCTCTCGCAGGGGGAGTCGGACCGCCGGCGATCGCATCGAAGCGCCGTCGGTCGGCGAAGGCGCGGCACGGGGACGGAGGACCATGAGCGAGTCCTCCAAGGTCGCCACCATCGCGAAGGGGAACCGGTCGAGTTCGAGACAGAGTGCGACGTCGTCGGGATGGGCTCCCGCACGCACCCCCTCCGTCAACTCGGCGGCGGCGCGCGACTCGCCGGCGCGGCGGAGGAACTCGGCTGCGTCCGTGCCGGCCCCGGTGGCCCTGCGAGCGATGTATTGAGCGCAGGCCAGATCTTCGTCGGCCTGCCCGTCGTCGCCGGTGACCACGAACGTGACACTCTCACACTCGTGTGTCCGCAGGAGTCGAGCCGTTGCCTCCGCCACCACGAAGCTCGCGCACAGCACCAGCGACGCCTCCTTGACCGCAAGGGCACCGACCGTCCCTGCCGTGGTCTTCTGCACAACGGTCCGTCCGCCGAGGTCGATGGACCGCAGCAGGCCCGGCGAGTTGACGGTGTCGAACCCGGGCGCCGGCGGGCCGTCCTTGAGCGCCACCCAATCCGGGTGGCGACCCTTGAGCGCCAGGGCTTCGGCCGGTGACTCGGCGAGCACGATCCTTTCCGCCCCCTGGGCAAAAGCCCAGGCAGCCACCGTGAAAGCGCGCATGACGTCGACCACGACCGCCACGGACGGGGGTTCGACCAGCTCGGCGATGCCGAGGAAACGAGCGTCCATCCGGCGATGATCGCGCATACCCGCCCCCCGGCGCCGTCTACCGACCGAATGCGCGACTGCTTGTGCCAACGGCTCGTGGTTGACCCGGATCGCCTTGTACGGGTACCGGCCCTGCCAGTGTTCGATGAGGTCGAGGGCCCCGGGCATGGAGAAGGGCGCGTTCAGGGCGTCGAGGTCGGCCAGGCGCATCCGCACGATGGCACTGGCCGCCTACGCCCGCGGGCCCTTCGTTGCCGCCGCCGCGGAGGCGGCAGGGATCGAGGACGCGCCGACGACCCGGATGCGCAGTCGACCACCGGACCACTGACGACGCGCCGCCGACCGACGTCGGCGGCCGATCGGCCGCACGGTGCGGAGGTGGATACCCGCCCGTGCCGCCCGAGGGCTCGGTCCCGCCGGCGCTACGCCGACGGTGCCGGTGTCGCCGCGGCGAGGATCGCCTCGATCGCCTGCTCGTAGAGGTACCCGTGTCCGTCCACCATCAGCTCCATGCGCGATCCCGGACCCACCTCCCGGTCCGGGACGCCGAGCCGGACCACCCCGGCCGGCGTACGCAGCGTGAACGCCTCGTAGCATCCACCGCAGGCATCCACGTCGACGTTCACCTCCTCGTCCCGCAACGCCAGGCCGCGCCGGGCGAGTTCGGCGCGCAGCAGTGCGACGTTCCGGCCGAAGGCGCGCAACCCTTCGGCTCCATCGGCCAGTTCCTGCACCAGGTCGGCCCACACGTAGGAATCGCCCTCGCACTCGATCGACCAGGGTCCGTCCGGCTCGGCGCCACGAACCACCGCGAGTTCCACACCGGGTATGGCGATCCACTGCTCGTATCCCTCGTACGGCCGAACCACGAACAGCCGATACTCGGCCCGCCCGTCGTCGTCCTCCTCGGCCGCGTCCAGGTCGACCAGCCCCTCGGCCGCGCAACCACGCTCGACGAGCTCGGCCGCGAACGCAGCCATGTTCGCCCGCGCCAACGCATCGACGCCCGCACTCTCGGACTCGCGCGAACCGGTCGTGGCCCCCACGGAAATCGGCGTGGCCGAATTCGACTCCTCGGTCATCGACTCGCCCCTCCTCGCATCACCGTCGTCGTCTTCGCCGTACACGATCCCATCCTGGCCGGCCCGACGCGCGGCCACGACGGGGACATCCATCAGGCTGGGGAGGCGAGGCGGATGAAGTCCGCGTCGCCGAACTCGGCGTCGCTTTCGGGGTGTCCACGAACCGAACCCGGCCCGGCGCGGATCACCCGGTCCCGCGCCGGGCGCGATTCGTCCGGTGGTCAGCCCGCGATGTCGGCGAGGTTGCCGGGTTCGTAGGAACCGCCCTGGTTGTTCAGGATCACGCCGAGGCGGTTGGTCGCGTTGATCATCGCGATCAGGGAGACGAGCGCGATGGTCTGGTCGTCGTCGTAGTGCTCGCGTACTCGGGCCCAGGTCTCGTCGGACACACCCTCATGGGCGTCGGCGATCCGGGTACCCTCCTCGACGAGCGCCAGCGCGGCCCGCTCGGCCTCGTCGAAGGCGGTCGAGTGGCGCCATGCGGCGACCAGGTTGAGCCGGGCGAAGGTTTCGCCGGCGGACACGGCGTCCTTACCGTGGATGTCGACGCAGAATCCGCAGCCGTTGATCTGACTGGCCCGCAGTTGCACCAGTTCCTGGGTGGCCTTGGGCAGCGACGACTCCTGGATCAGCAGACTGACGGCGTAGATCCGCTTGCCGATCCTGGTGCCGAGCTCGTTGTCGAACAGGTTCATCCGGGTTTCCATGACGGGTCCTCACTTGTGGGGCTTCGTGCCGCGCGGATCGTTCGCACGGCGTTCCGACGAACACGAGATGCCGGCCGCCCGACCCCTGTGACAACGCGGTCTTGTGACGAAGGCCACCGCCTGTCCACGTCACAAGGCAACCGGGGCCGGTGTCTTGTGCGTGACACGATCGAGGGCGAGCGGACGGGAGTGGGCTGTGGGCAAGCGCGGCGAGCAAACCGGGGACATGGTCGAACCGTCCGTGGGCGACGGCGGCATGGGCCCGGCCACCGAGGCGTTCGTCGCCCACCGCAACCTGCTGTTCACCGTCGCCTACGAGTTGCTCGGCTCGGCCGCCGACGCCGAGGACGTGCTACAGGAGACCTGGTTGCGTTGGGTGGGCGTCGACCTCGACGCGGTGCGGGATCCGCGCGCCTACCTGGTCCGGATGACCACCCGCCAGGCGCTGGGACGGCTGCGCACACTTCGCCGGCGCAAGGAGTCCTACGTCGGCCCCTGGCTGCCCGAACCGCTGCTGACCGCGCCGGACGTGGCCGAGGACGTCGAACTGGCCGACAGCGTCTCGATGGCGATGCTGCTGGTGATGGAGACGCTCACCCCGACCGAGCGGGCGGTGTTCGTCCTGCGCGACGTGTTCGACCTGGAGTACGACGAGATCGCGGAAGCCGTGGACAAGAGCCCGGCCGCCGTCCGCCAGATCGCGCACCGGGCACGCACCCACGTCGCGGCGCGCCGCCCGCGTGGAGTCGTCTCCCCGGCCGAATCCCGCGGCGCGCTGGCGGCGTTCCGGCGCGCGATCGAAACGGGAGATCTGCAGCGCCTGCTCGACATGATCGCGCCGGACGTCGTCCTGCTGACCGACGGCGGCGGAGTCGTCCAGGCCGCACTGGCGCCCGTCGTGGGGGCCGCTGCGGTGGCGCGGGTCCTGGGCCGGATCGACACCGCGGCGTTCCTCCAGCCGGCGCAGGTCAACGGCCACCCGGCCCTGATCCTCCGCCTGGACGGCGCCGTCGACACCGTCATCGCGCTACGCGTCGACGACGGCCTCATCACCGCGCTCTACGCCGTCCGCAATCCCGAAAAGTTGTCACGCATACGGATCGAGCGGGAAACCGCCGTGAGCCGTTGACTCCGTGAGCCGCCGGCTCCGTGAGCCCTGCTCCGGCCCTCGCTCCGGCCCTGGCTCCGGCCCTGGCTCCGGCCTTCGCTCCGGCCGCAACGACGGGAAACGGGTGCTGACGGTTGCGACGGCAACGACGCCCTCACCACGTGGCCGGCCTCCCGAGGTGCCGGCACCGACGGTCTGAAGGTCGTCACCGCCGACATCACAAGTCCGCTTTCGGGGCTGCCGCAGGCACGCGACGTCCACAACGCGGCCGCTCGCTTCGCCTTCGGCCTCGACGCTCGGGACGCGGGCGACGACCCACCCCGCCCTGCTTGCCCACCACCTCGCCGCCGCCGGGGCCGCGACCGACGGCTGACCCCGGAAGTGCACGCACACAGTCCGCACGCGCGGCCCGTGGAGACGGCGTCGACCTTCGTCGCACGCCTGCGGTGGTCGACGTAGCCGGAGTGGCGGATCTGCGAACGAGCAAGCAGGGGTGGATGGTTCGACGATCGGGTCAGGAAAAGGCCCTGCCGTCGACGGTGAAATCCAGCTCACCGACCATCCCGATGCGGCCCTCGCCCCGAGCCATCCGGTGCCGGGGCCGCACCCGCACCCGGGGTCCGCATGCCGACGGCCCCGAGGACGTCCGGCACAACCCGAACCCCGTCGAAGCGCCACGCGACAAGCTCGGCCCGATCCACGTCGAGCCCGCCCAGGTCCAACCTCCGCCGAGCGGCAACCCAGTCCACGAGAGCCTCGGGGCGGTCGATCGGGCCGGCGAAGTGCACCAACGTCAGATACCAGACGTCGCGCGGGTGGTCCGCCTCGAGCCACCCGTCCGCGCCCAACGTCCGCGCGAGAGCCCCGGCGAACTCGTCGGCGCAGCCGTCCTCCGGCCCCAGACACAACATCACGCTGTTCGCCGTCAAGGTCAGGCCCCGCACCCGGAAGCGGATGCTCGGACACCGCGCCGCGGCTCGGCGCAGCGCAGAGAGGTAACGTGCCGCCGCCGGATCGTCCGCGGGGATCGGCGTGCGGTGCGGCTCCACCGCGCGGACGGTGATGTGGGCCGAGCCGCGGGCGCCGGTCGGCCAGTGCCCGCTTCCCGTGGCGGCCAGTGCCTCGAACGCGAGGGCGTGCACCCGATCCGTGCCGGCGGCCTCCGGTCTCAGGACGATCGAGGTTCCCCATCGCGGTCCGTTCACCCTCGGCGGTTCCTGCGCCTGGACCGCCCCGTCGAGAACGGCCTCCCGACCGGCCCGAAACAACCTGTCGAACACCTCGTCCATCTGCGCATGATGGCCCACTCGGCCCTCGGGGAGGGTGATCGCCTCGTCGCCGAATTCGCCCACTCCCCTCGGCATCCCCTCGCCGAGTACACCATCCGACCAGGATCCGCCGCAGCCCGCACCGCCTGGTGTCCGTCACCCGGTGCCCGAACTACCCTATGCGTCCGCCGCCTTGACGATCATCTTCCCCGTGTTGCCGCCGCGCAGCATGGACAGGAACGCCTCCACGATCCGTTCGAATCCCACGACGACCGTCTCGTCCGACGCGAGCCGCCCATCGAGCAGGTGGGGGACCGCGAACGTGTACAACTCGTCGCGCACGTCGCCGTGGTCGCGGACCAGGAAGCCCTCCATGCGCAGGCTCTTCTCCACGAAGTCCGCGTGATCGAAGCACACGGGCGGGGTGTCCGGCCGGTTGTACTGGCTGATCGTGCCGACCCGGACGATGCGGCCGCGCTCGCGCAGGGCACCCACCGCGGCCGCGAGGTGGTCGCCGCCGACGTTGTCGACGAATACGTCGACGCCGTCCGGCGCGGCCCGCGCGAGCAGGTCCGCGACCGCGCCTTCCCGGTAGTCGAAGACCTCGTCGTAACCGACCTGCTCGGTCAGGTATGCCGCCTTGGCCGCCGATCCCGTACTGCCGACCAGTCGCCCGACGCCCAACAGGCGCGCGAAACGGCCGACGGCGGTGCCGACCCCGCCCGCCGCGCCGGAGACGAACAGGTCGTCGCCCGCGCGGAGCCGAGCGATGCGGGTGAGGGCGACGTACGCGGTCAGTCCCGTACCGCCCAGCAGGCCCAGGTGCGCGGACGGCGGAATGCCCGGCAGTTCGGGAAGAAGTTGCACCTCGTCCGGACCGACCACCGCGTGCGTGCGCCAACCCCGGCGGTGGAAGACCAGCGCGCCCTCGACCAGCCCGGGATCTCGGGAGGCGACGACCCGGCCGACCGTGCGCCCCTCCAGCGGGGCGTTCAGAGTGAACTCGCCGTCCATCATCTCGCGGTGGTACGGGTCGACCGACCAGTACAGGTTCTCGACCAGCGCCGTGCCCCGAACCGGCTCGGGCACCGGCGTCTCGACGAACCGGAACCGGTCGCGCGTGGGGAAGCCGCTGGGACGGGCGATCTGCTGGACGGTGACCGCCGTGCTGTTCGGCGGGAGCGAGTTCATGGCACGGACCGTATGCGGGAATGGGCGAGCCGGGCAGAGGGTTGCGCTCATGACCGATTCGTTTCCATGAGCCACGCTCATGGCAGCAGGTGGGAGCCCTGATGACGGCCCGAGCCGACCTTTCTCCGCAAGAGCTGCGGATCCTCGTCGCCGTGGCCGACGAGGGAGGGTTCTCGGCCGCGGCCGCGGCGCTGGGCACCACTCAATCGGGTGTCTCGCACGCGGTGCGCGGCATCGAACGCAAGGTCGGTGCGGTCCTGTTCGAACGCGGCCGGACCGGGGCCCGACCCACGCCGGCGGGTACGACGGCCGCGGCCCACGCGCGGCGCGTGTTGCGGATGCTGGACGTGCTGGTCGCCGACGCACGCGGCGCCGGTCGGGGCACCGGCATGGACGAGGGGGACGTCCGCGGGTCGCTGCACATCGCCGCGTTCCGCAGCGCCGCCCTGCACCTGCTGCCGCCGGTGCTGGCCCGGCTCACCGCCCGCCACCCGGGCATCGAACCACGGGTGCGGATCGTGCGCGAGATCGGTCCCGGCACCGCCGGGGAGGTTGCCGAGGGGCGCGCGGACGTGGGCATCGCGACCCTGGAGACGGCGACGCCGACGCCGCCGGGCCTGGTCGGCGGCGTCCTGCTGGAGGAGCCCTACGCGTTGGTGCATC
Organism: Embleya sp. NPDC127516; assembly: GCF_044765325.1. Classification (NCBI taxonomy): domain Bacteria; kingdom Bacillati; phylum Actinomycetota; class Actinomycetes; order Kitasatosporales; family Streptomycetaceae; genus Embleya; species Embleya sp. NPDC127516. The sequence goes on from NZ_JBIWJT010000009.1 coordinate 179,386, forward strand.
CCGCCGGGCATCCCGATCCGCGCTCACTGCCGTTGGTCGACTGGTCCGAGAACTGTTCCTCGTACACGCGGGAGTGGTGGGCGATCCAGGATTGGATCCCCCGCGCCACGGTGGAGGCGGAAGACGACGGAGCCGTCCTCGCCATGGTGGGAAGCGGTTTCGGCATGGCGATCATGCCCGCGCTCTCCCTCGCCGACGCGCCGCCCTCCGTGGAGATCGCCGACCTCGGCCCGAAGCGCCCGACCCGCTCGGTGGGTTACCTCACCACGCCCGAACTCGCCGCGTCCGCCGCGGTCCGCGCACTCGTCCGCGAACTCCGCCTCACCAACGCGCCCCGAATACCCCCGAACCCGCCGTCGCGGGTCGATGCCGAGTGACGTCCTCGAACACGACGGGCGGACGCGCCGCCGGACACACCGTCCGACGCCGCATCCGCCGTCGCCTCCGACACGGTGGCCCGCCTCGGCCCGCCGACGGCCGGTGGCGGGTCCTGCGTGTCCGGCTGGGGACCCACCACCACGCCTTCCCCGATGCGGGCCGACAACGTGGCCCGCGCCGGCCCGACCCGCGGGACTACGGAGCCGGCACCGAGGACAGCTCGTCCGCCAGATCGTCGAGCCCCAGCGACCCCTGCGACAACGCCGCCATGTGCCAGGCCTTCAGATCGAAGGCCGCGCCCTGGGCCTTGCGCGCGTTCTCGCGACCCAGGAGCCAGACGCGTTCGCCGAGCTTGTAGCCGATGGCCTGCCCGGGAATGGTCAGATAGCGAGTGAGCTCGCTCTCCACGAAGTCGGCGGGCCGACTGCTGTGCATACCGAAGAACTCCTGCGCAAGTTCCGGAGTCCAACGCTCGCCGGGGTGGAACGGGGAGTCCGCGGGGATCTCCAGCTCCAAATGCATCCCGATGTCGACGATGACCCGGGTCGCGCGCATCATCTGGGCGTCGAGGTAGCCCAGGCGCTGCTCGGCGTCGGTGAGGAAGCCGAGTTCGTCCATCAGGCGCTCGGCGTACAGTGCCCAGCCCTCGGCGTTGGCACTCACCCCGCCGATGGTGGCCTGGTAGCGGGACAGGTCGCCCGCGACGAGCGTCCACTGCGCGAGCTGGAGGTGGTGGCCGGGCACGCCCTCGTGGTACCAGGTCGACACGAGGTCGTAGACCGGGAACCTGGTCCGGCCCATGGTCGGCAGCCAGGTGCGGCCCGGACGGGTGAAGTCCTCGGACGGCGGCGTGTAGTACGGCGCGGCGGCGCTCCCGGGCGGGGCGATGCACGACTCGACCCTGCGCACCTGCGGGGCCAGTTCGAAGTGCGTGCCGTCGAGGCGGTCGATCGCCTGGTCCATCAGGCCCTGCAGCCATGCCCGGACCTCGTCGACGCCTTCGATGTGCGTGCCGTGCTCGTCGAGGTGGGCGAGCGCGACCCAGGGCGTCGCGGCGCCGGGGAGGACCTTCTCGGCCTCCTCGCGCATCTCGCCCAGGAGACGGTGGTACTCCGACCAGCCGTAGGCGTATGCCTCGTCCAGGTCGAGGTCCGTGCCGTTGAAGAAGCGCGACCACAGGGCGTACCGTTCGCGCCCGACGATGTCGGGCGCGTCGGCGATGGTGGGGGCGTACACGTCCCGCATCCAGTCGCGCAGTGCCGTGACGGCGGCGGTGGCGGCGCGCGCGGACTCGTCGAGTTCGGTACGCAGCGCCTCCGGTCCGGCGGCGGCGAAGTCCTCGAACCAGCCGCGTCCGTTGCCGTCGGTGTCGGCCCACTCGCCGAGTTGCTCGACGCACGTCGCGGTCGGGCGAGGGCTCGCGTACAGCTTGCGCTCCAGGCCCAGGGCGAGCGACGCGCGGTAGCCCTCCAGCGCGCCCGGCACCGCGCGCAGTCGCTCGGCGATCGCGGCCCAGTCCTGCTCGGTCTCGGCGGGCGTCACGGGGAACACCTCGCGGACCTCGTGCAGCGGCGTACCGAGGTTGCCGACGGCGCGCAGGCCCTCGCCGGCCTCGTGCACCGCGAGTTGCGCGGTCAGCCGCTCGCGGAGCAAGCGCGCACAGCGCCGCTCGATGTCGCTGTCCGCGCCGGGCAGTTGCTCGGCTTCGGCGAGCCCGGCGAGGGTGGCCCGCGCGAGATCGGCGCGCGCCTCCTGCCCGGCGGGAGAGAGATCGGGCAGCTTGGCGGAGCTGGCCGGGACACCGAGGTAGGTTCCGGTGACCGGGTCGAGCGCGATGAGTTCGTCGACGTACGCGTCGGCGACCTGACGGGGCAACGAGGGGCTGTTGTCTGACATGTGGACATCCTCATACGGCGAGGGCACCGACGTCACGCGGAGTTCCCATTGCATCCGCGATCGCACGCGCCCGAGGCGCACGCCGAGGTGCTCACCAACCGTGAGCGTCTGGACGCGCTCGCACACTCCGCCATATCGTGTCGTCGCTACGACGACACGATATGGCGTCGCCGAGGAGACGACTCCGGCCGAGGAGACGACTCCCATGGGGCACACAGGGAACGGGGCGCGAGGGGACGGGGCACACGGACATGGGAAACGACGAGCGCGACTCGGGGCCGACGCTCGGCACGGCATCCGGCCGTGCCCCCGCCGCCCCGACCGCCCTGGACACCGGTGTGGCCCTCGGGCGGATCCGGGACGCGATGCGCGCGGTCCGGGAGCCGATGCGTTCACCCGATACGTCCGACCCGCCGTTGAGCGCGAATCAGGTGCTGGTCGCGCTCACCCTGCTGCGCGAACTGCGCTTGGAGATCGCCGGCTGGGAGCCCGATCTGATCGAGGCCGCCCGGCGGTTGGGCACGAGCTGGGCGGATCTGGCACCGGCCCTGGGCGTGGCCGGCCGGCAGGCGGCCGAGCGGCGCTATCTACGGCTTCGACCCGCGCCCGACGGTTCGGCGGCCACCGGCGACCAGCGGGTGGCCGCCGAGCGGGACCGGCGGGCCGGTGACCGGGCGGTGGCCGGCTGGGCCCGGACCCACGCCGCCGGCCTGCGGCAATTGGCCGGGCAGATCGGCGCCTTGACCGACCTGCCGGCCGGCGCCGAGCCCGACCTGGCCGCGCTGCGGCGGGCGCTGGGCCGGGACGATCCCGCGGACCTCCTGGGTCCGTTGGCCGAGGCTCGCGGCCATCTACAGTCCGGCCATCCGACGCTGGCCGAGCGGGTCGGCGCCGTGGTTCGCAGTACCGCCGAGGTGCGCCGGGCGTGTGATCACCGCCGCCGGGCACGGCAGCGGTGAACGCCCCGCGCGTTCCCGGTCCGCGCCATATCGGTTCATCGTCGTGTTTTCATCCGGTCGGGTTTCACCCCGACATGTTTCATCCCGAAAGGAGACCCCAGGGTGGGTAGCAGCGTCGAAACGCTGGAATTCCAGGCCGAGACCCGTCAGTTGCTCCAGTTGGTGATCCACTCGATCTACTCGAACAAGGACATCTTCCTGCGCGAGCTGATCTCGAACGCCTCCGACGCACTGGACAAGCTGCGGTTGGAGTCCCTGATCGACTCCGACCTCGAGGTCGACACGTCCGACCTGCACATCGCCTTGGTCGTGGACAAGGACGCCCGCACGCTGACCGTCCGCGACACCGGGATCGGCATGAGCCGGGACGACATCGTGGACCTGATCGGCACGATCGCCAAGTCCGGCACCGCCGGTCTGCTGGAGAAGATCAAGGAGGCCAAGGAAGCCAAGGACACCGTCGCGGCGCAGAGCCTGATCGGGCAGTTCGGCGTCGGCTTCTACTCAGCGTTCATGGTCGCCGACAAGGTCACCCTGCGCACCCGGCGGGCCGGCACCGACTCCGGCACCGAGTGGGAGTCCGACGGCGAGGGCACCTACACCATCGCGGCCGTCGACGACCTGCCCGTGGGTACCTCGGTCACCCTCCACCTCAAGACCGCCGACAGCGAGGACGGGCTGGCCGACTACCTGGCCGATTGGAAGATCCGCCAGATCGTCAAGCAGTACTCGGACTTCATCCGCTGGCCGATCCGGATGGCCACCGAGCGCACCGACGCCGACGGCGTCACCACGCACGGGGTCGACACGCTCAACTCGATGAAGGCGCTGTGGGCCCGGCCGCGCAGCGAGGTGACCGAGGCCGAATACAGCGAGTTCTACCAGCAGATCAGCCACGACCGGCTCGACCCGGCCGAGACCATCCACATGCGCGCCGAGGGCAACTTCGAGTACGAGGCGCTGCTGTTCATCCCGTCGCAGGCCCCGTTCGACCTGTTCTCCCGCGAGACCAAGAGCGGCGTGCAGCTGTACGTCAAGCGCGTGTTCATCATGGACGACTGCGAAGCGCTGATGCCGAACTACCTGCGCTTCGTCAAGGGTGTCGTGGACGCGCACGACCTGTCGCTGAACATCTCCCGCGAGATCCTGCAGCAGGACCGACAGATTCGCGGCGTGCGCCGGCGCCTGGTCAAGAAGGTCCTCGGCGCGATCAAGGACATGCAGGCCAAGGACGCCGAGCGCTACGCGACGTTCTGGGCCCAGTTCGGCCGCGCGTTGAAGGAGGGCCTCTTCGAGGACCCCGACAACACCGAGGCCCTGCTGGAGCTGGTGTCCGCCGCCTCCACGCACGACGCGGAGAAGACCACCACGCTGCGCGAGTACGTGGAGCGCATGAAGGACGGTCAGGACGCGATCTACTACCTGACCGGCGAGACCCGCGCGATGGTGGAGAACTCGCCGCACATGGAGGCGTTCGCCGCCAAGGGGTACGAGGTCCTGATCCTCACCGACCCGGTCGACGAGGTCTGGGTCGACCAGGTCCCGGCCTTCGACGGGCACAGCCTGCAGTCCATCGCCAAGGGACAGGTGGACCTCGACGAACCGGCCGACGGCGACGAGGAGGCGGGGTCGGAGAAGGCCAAGCGCGAGCAGGACTTCGCCGCCCTGCTGCCGTGGCTGACCACCACCCTGTCCGAGCAGGTCAAGCAGGTCCGGCTGTCGTCGCGGTTGACCACGTCGGCGGCGTGCATCGTCGGCGACGCCAACGACATGACCCCGACCCTGGAGAAGATGTACCGGGCGATGGGTCAGCAGATGCCCCCGGTCAAGCGCATTCTGGAGCTCAACCCGACGCACCCGCTGATCACCGCGCTGCGCTCGGCGCACGAGGCGAACGCCGACGACCCGGCGCTGGCGGACGTCGTCGAGCTGGTGTACGGCGGCGCGCTGCTCGCCGAGGGCGGCGACCTGCCCGACCCGGCCCGCTTCACCCGCCTGCTGACCGATCGCCTGGCCCGCGGCCTGTAAGCGACGGCCGACGCCCCGCCACGGCCTGAACCACCGGCCGAGCGGCGGCCATGCCGACGGCACCTGCACACACGCAGGCCCCGGAACCCGAACACGGGTTCCGGGGCCTGCGGCCGTGCGGGGGCTCGACTCACCGACACGGTCGCGGTGGTGCTCTCGAGCGGCCGGGTCAGCGGATGCGGTCGTAGACGACGGACATCGTGCCGTGTTCGCCCGCCGTCTGGCTGACGAGTTCCCACTTCCCCGTGGGCAGGCCGTCGTCGAACAGGCGCGGTCCGCCGCCGAGGAACAGGGGGAAGATCGTGAGCGCGAGGCGGTCGACCTCGTCGGCGGCCAGCAGGGCCTTGATGACGCTCGCGCTCGCGAGTACGAGGATGTCGCCGCCCTCGGTCGCCCGCAGATCGGTGATCGCCTCGGCGGTCGGCTTGTCGACGATCGTCGTCCGCTCCCAGGGCGCCCGGTCGAGGGTGGAGGAGAGGACCACCTTGTCGGCCTCGACGAGCCACTCGGCGAAGCCCACGTCGCGCGGGTCGGCGCCCTCCATGTCGATGACGGTGGGCCAGAAGCCGAGGAAGCCCTCGGCGTTGACCCGCCCGAGCAGGGCCGTCGTCGCCGGCTCACAGAGGGCGGTCAGGTGGTCGCGGGCGACGTCGGTGTGCGCGTACGGCATCACCCAGCTCATGTCGAGCGGGTTGTCCGGCCCGGCGTAGTGGCCGTCGAGGGAGAGGGCGATGTTGGTGACGACCCGACGGTTGGCGGTCTGCTCGGTCACTTCGTACTCCTGGTGTGGGCGTCGTACTCGGTGTTGTCGGTGTCGTCGGGCCCGCTGTCGGTGTCGGCGGTGTTCCGTGCGTCGGCGGCCAGGATCGCCGCCAACGTGTCGAGACTCTGGCCGAAGCCGATCTCGATGCCGGCGACGAAGTCCGCGGAGTCGATCGTGCTGTCGGTGATCCGCCAGTGGGTGTCGAGTTCGGTGCCGGTATCGGTGGGCCGAAGGACGAGTTCGACATGGGCGGTGAAGGCGAGGCCGCCGTCGGGTAGCAGTGGGGAGAGCCGATAGGCGAGGCGCTCACCGGGGCGTACCTCCTCGACGACGCCCTCCGCCCGCCCTGCGACCGGTTCGGTGCCGTCGGCGTCCTCGGCGTCGCGGTACTCCAGGACGACCCGCCCACCCGGTCGCGCCTCGAAGACGAGTTCGGAGACCCGCAGGTCGTCCGGCGTCCACCAGCGGGAGAGCGGGGCGGTCTCGGTCAGGTGGCGCCAGACCGACTCCGGGCGTGCGGGCAGCGATCGGCGGAACCCGAACGAGCGGCCGTCGGCCCACCCCGTCCCGTCCGCGGCGAGCCGCTCGGCGTGGAGGCCGAGCCCATAGCGCTCGTAGGTCGAATCGGGACCGGCGACCCGGTCCGCGGTGTCGGCGAGCCGCACGAGTGCGGCTGCCAGGTCCCGCAGCGGACCCGGACGGAGGGCGTACACGCGGCGCTGGCCGGTGCGTTGTGAGGTGACGACGCCGGCGCGCTCGAGGGTCTGCAGGTGCTTGGTGGTCTGCGGCTGGCGCGCGTCGGCGAGCTGGGCGAGGACGCCGACCGAGCGGGGTCGCTCGGCCAGCAGGCTCACGAGCCGCCAACGGGCCGGATCGGCCAGTGCGGTGAGGAGTGCGTCCATGTCCCGTAGTATTCACGATGACGAATATTCTAGTCAAGGAATAGATCCGGATTCCTGCCCACACCCTCGACGGCGAGATCCGACCGACGGCGCACCGGGGGTCGGATTCCACGAAAGGATGGGGTCGGACCCGATCGAGACGAGTGGACGGACGGACACCGCGTATGGAACCCGGCAAGACATCGCCCGAGGCCCTGATCGCGTCGCTCGACGACGCGAACGCCCGACTCTTCGTGCGACTGCTCGGCCGTCCCGATGGCCGCGACATGCTCTATCGCATCAGCGGAACCGTGCACAACCACGTGCCCGGTGACGTTCACGGCAAGGTATTCCCGCACGGCCGGGTGCTGTTCGGCGTCGAGGGCTACAACATTCGCCGGCTCGTCCACACGCCGGGCACCGACGACCTGCACATGGTCTCGCGCGAGATCGTCTTCTACACCGATCCGAAGGACGGCAGCGTCCTGACGGAGTGGACGAACCCGCTGGACGGACGGACCCGCCCGCTTCCACCGATCGCCAACGACCGCGTGCAGTTGTCGTATCGCATCCGTGCCGGCGCCCTGTTCGCGCTGTTCGGCCCCGCCGAGGTTCCGCTGGCCGGCTCCGTCGCCCCGCGTCGAGTGCACCGCAACCTGGTCTGGACCCTGGACGTGCCTCCCGTCTACCGCCTCGCCGACCGGTACGGCATCGACGACGACTTCGGCCTCGCGAACTCGACGTACACGTCATGGGAGTTGTTCGACTTCCTGGTGCACGAGGACGACGCCCGCGAGTACTCCGGTACGGACGCCGACACCCGGACGGGAGCGATGCCGGTCACCAACTGCTGGAGCCGGATCTGCCCGTACGTGCCGGCGATGGGCATCGCGGAGAGCGAGACACCGGGCAACCTCGTCTACCACGCGCGCGCATGGACGCTGGACGGCTTCGACGCGCTGGAGCCGTGGCTGGCCGACCTGGTACGCACCCGGCATCCGCTCTACACCAGTGCCCCCGACACCCCCGGCACCGGCCCCAACACCACCACCTGGACCGCGTTCCACGCCGGCGAACTGGCCCCGCGCGGCCTCACCTGGCGCGAGTGGCGCGACTCGCCCCGCTGAGCCACGCGGGCACTTCCGGCCGTCAGCGGGTGAGGGGCAGGCGGTCGCCGGTGGCGCCGACTTCCAGGGTCGCGTAGTCGGGGTGGTCCAAACGGTGGTGGACATAGATCTGGTCGGCCCACGGGGGGTCGAGGGGCATGAACGCGCGCAGGCCCAGGACCCGGCCGATCACCCGGTCCGGGTGATCGGCGTTGAACTCGGCGATCGCGGCGGCCTCGCCGATCCGGTCGATGGTGCCCGGGAGATCGTCGAGGTAACAGGTGACCCGGGGCAACAGGTGGCCGTGACCGGGCCTGCGGAAGAGATCCAGCGCGGTCGCCGTGGAGGTGTAGTGGTCCAGATCCAGGGAGACGAACCCGACGGGGTGGGCCCGGAGTTCGTGCTCGTGGGTGTCCAGGTAGTCCGGCAGCGTCCGCGCGAGGTCGCCGATCACCAACTCGGTCTCGCCCAGGCGGGGGTGCAAGCGCTCGTGGTCCATCGGGTAGAAGCCGGGGCCGAACAGATAGGGCAGATCCCGGGGATCCTTGGCCGGCGGCATACCCGCCCCGCCGTCGAAGCCGACCACCCGCACCGCGACGCCCGTGGCGGCGGCGTAGTAGCGGGCGTGCTCGGCGAGCGCCAACAGCCCGTTGCCGCCGGCCACCCCGAACTCCACGACCGTCACGCCCCGATGCCCCAGACGCGCGGCAGACTCGGTGGCCCGGCGCACCCCGTACGCGTAGTGCGCCCGCTCCACCAGGCCGAACCGGTACGCGGTCGCCGACCCGACACCGGGAAGCCGGCGTAACACCCGGTTCAAGGCCGCGTGTCGGGTACCGGACTTCGACCAGTCCCACACCACATCGGCCCACCCGCCGGAGGGCCGACGACCGAACGGATGACCCTTTTGGGCACTCGTACCCGAACCACCCTTGCGCACCACGGACATTCCCCCTCGACGCGACGGACCATCGTCGAGAGCCTTCCCGCTTCCCTCCCCCGCCCAACCCGGCGGTCGATCGACGCCGGGTTCAGGTGGTGAACTCGCCGAGCCACTCGCGGTTCAGCAGGTACTTGGGCAGGTACGGCAACGTCTTGTCGACGTCCACCGGAAAGCCCATCTCGTACGCGAGGCACGCCATCGCCAGCGGACCCAGCGCCACCCGACCACGCGGCGCGCGCGAGCCGTTCCAGTAGGTGTCGTGGTGGGCGAGCGCTTCGGTGAGGGCCTCCGCGAAGGCCGCGTGATCCTTCGTGACGAGGCGATGGAAGAGAGCCACTGGCTGATAGTCGATCAGATCCAGGAAGTCCCGGGGAGTACGGGTGGCCACATCTCGCCCGGACGTGTTCATGGTGGCGACCAACTTCTGCACGATGTCGTCCATGGGCCGCCCGAGCCAGTAGCTCTGCAGGGTGTCGATCCAGTGGAGGACGTAGTCGTCGACCGGATCGGCACTGCGCAGATTTTCCACCGGCACCCGGCACAGGGTGGTGATCCGCTCCTGTTCGCGGCAGACGACCGCGAGCCAGAAGGCATCGAGCCAGGCACGGGCATGAGCGTACGGCGCGATGCCGGTGGCGGTGGCGGTGCCGGGGAGGGCGAGCACGCGGTCGCCGATCCGGCACGGCACGGTCCCCTCCCGGGCGAGGGCGGTGGCGAACAACGCGCTGCCGACCTGCATGGCGGTGACCCAGGCTTCCCACGTCTCCAGCTTCGCCGACGCGGCGTCGTCCGCACAGCGGGCGTGGGCAAGGTCCACGGCCGCCCCGAAGCCGTCTGCGAAGCCGCTCGCGTCCTGCTCCAGCCGTGCGGTGAACTCGGCCACGGTAAGCGCGAGTTGCTCGACGGTGGCGGGCTCGGGTTGCTCGACGTCGGTCCTGCCGCCGGCGACCTCGGGCGCCGAGCCTCCGCCGCCGTCCCGGTCGCGCAGGTTTCTCATCAGCTCCATCAGTTCCTGCGGCGGCACCACGGAGAAGGTGCGCCGGTCGTGGTCGAAGACCGTGAGCGAGACCAACTGCCCCTGGTGCCACCAGTACAACCTCGGGGACAGTGAGCCCGGTCCGTCCTCGTAGGCGCCGAGGGCATACGCACCGAGATCGTTGACCGCGTCCACCACGGTCCCGTCGACAATCGCGTGGAACGCCAACAGGTGCCTCGTGGGCACGGCGACGAGCGCCCCGGCGGCCGGCAGTTCTCGTCCGGTGACGGATCGGACCAGGTCGGGCAGTACCAGCGCCCTGCTCGCGACGAAGTGGGAGCCACCGCTGACGGAGTGCAGCAGCGCACCCTGCGGCCCGCGCACCTCCACGTGTTCCACGGGGTCGCGCCGCAGGTTCGCCACGCCCGCCGTCCACAACTCCCGGTGCCCGGCGCCCGCCACGTCCCGGTCGGTCAGGATCCGCACGGAAGCGGGCGCGTCCAGTGCGAAGGCCAGGATGAGCCCCTCGGCCACCGGCTGCACGTAGCGAAAGCCCGACGCGGCGTCCGCGGGAAAGAAGTCGTCGGGCAGCAGCCGCGGATAAGCCGCTCGCAGCAACTCCTGCGTGCTCTCCTCACCCCGGGACGCGGTCTCCAGGTTGCCGAAGTGTTGCTCCACCAGCGCGGGCCACTGCTCCTCGCCCACCGCGCGACACCGCTGCGCCAGGTTCTTCAGCGGGCTGAGACGGCCCGCGTGCTCGACGACATCGCCCTCGACGGCCGGGCGCACCCCATGCCGGGTGAAGAAGAAGTCGGCCGTCAGCTCGCGCAGATACACGGCCTGCGGCACGGTCAGCATGGACAGGTGCGGATCAGGTATGTCGTGTCGAGTCACCCGAAGACTCTACGCAGGCGGGCCGGGCCGGCCCGACACGGTATCGGCCGCCGGCGTCCCTCACGCCTGCGGTGGAGTCCGCCGAGCCGAGTCCGTGAGCCGGTCGGCCAGTGCCACGACGAGGTCGCGGAGTTCATCCGGTCGCTCGATGAGGAACGGCCGGTCCAGCGACGCGAGCACGGCGGGCAGCCAGTCGAGTCGTTCCACGCGCTTCGGGTGCGCTCAGCGCGGCCCCGGCCGAGACCCCGCCGCGCCGCCGAAGGACGGCCCCACCGCACACGGGCGAATGTCGACGTCCCGCCAGACATCGCCGGTCATGTACGGCTCGACCGCCAACCAGGCGTCGAGCTCCGCGCGCGTGGGGAAGTCCAGGACCAACATCGATCCGATCGTCCGTCCATCGGCGTCGAGGATCGCCGTACCGAACAACATTCGCCCCGCGGCGACCATCGTGTCACCCAGTTCGATGTGCCGTGGCCTGGCCGCGAGCCGACGGGTCGCGGCGTGCTCGTCGGTTCCGTCGTGGGCGATCAAGAGGAATTGCATGTGGGTCATCCTCCCGCAGGACACCCGCCGATCGACACCCACACGATCGATCGACACCCACAGATCGATCGGCGCCCGCACCATCGATCGTCCGCCACGCGACGAGTCGTCGCCCCCACGTCATCGAGCCACGGCCGAGCAGTAGTCCGCGTCCGTGGCGAGCAGGTTCCGATGGGTGTCCTCGGCCGTGATGACGCCGTCGTCCAGGACCAGCACACGGTCCGCGACGTCCAGGAGGGCCGGACTGCCGGTGATCACGATGGTCGTGCGGCCTCGGCGCAGCTTCGCGATGTTGCGCGCGATGAGCTGTTCGGTGACCGCGTCGACGGCCGTCGTCGGATTGTGCAGGACGAGGACGTCGGTGTCGGCGGCGAGGGCGCGGGCCAGGGACAGCCGTTGCCGCTGCCCTCCGGACAGGTTCGCGCCGCGGTCGCGGACGCCGTACTCGAGTCCTTCGCGGTGCAGGGCGACGACGTCGGTCAGCATCGACGCCTCGACGGCCTCGGGGATCATCCGACTGCCGCCCGACGGGTCGATGTTCGTACGGAGCGTGCCCGCGAAGATCTCCCCGTCGTACGGGTTCACCAGCATGTGTTCTCGGACCGCCTCGATCGACAGGTCCGCGATCTCCCGCCCGCCGACCCGTACGACTCCCTCGTAGGCGTCGGGCGGGACCTGTACGGCCAGAATCGACGCGAGTTCGGCCGCCGCGCGCGGCTGGTAGGCGGCGAGCGCCACGAACTCGCCGGGGCCTACCCGGAACTTCACCTTGTGCAGCGACCCGTATCGCACGCAGTCGATTTCGAGGTCTCCGCCCGACGCCGGGCGCTCCGAGCCCGGGATGGTCGCCGGCGGCGCGGCCAGCACCAGCGCCATCCGCTCGGCCGACGCGCGCGCGATCATCACGTACTTCGGCATGTCCGAGAAGAGCTTGAGCGGTTCCATGATGAACTGCGCCAGCCCCACGGCCATGACGAGTTGGCCGATCGTGATCGCCCCGTCGAACGCCAACAGACCCGCCGTGACGGTCACCGCTACGGCGAGGATCGCGTTGAGGGCCTGGGCGGTACCCGCGTACGCGCCGTTCACCCTGGCCACGGTGATCGCCTGCCGCCGCGCCTCCGCGCTGACTTTGCGGTAGGACAGGAACGCCGCGTGGTTGCCGCCGAAGCCGTGCAGCGGGCGCAGGCCGGTGATCAGGTCGGCGACCTTCGCGCCCGCCCGGGCCACCCGGGCCTGCTGTTCGCGCGTACTGGCGCCGATGCGCTTGGACATCACACTCAGAATGGACAGGATCGCGACGGTCCCCACGATCACCAGCAGGCCGAGCCGGATGTCGGCCAGGCCCAGCGCGATCGCCGCGACCAGTACCGCGACCAGGGAGCTGATCAGCAGCGGCACCACTTCGATGATGTCGGCGGTCTGGTCGGCGTCCTCGGTGGCGATGGTGAGCACCTCGCCGGACTTGAGGTCGACGTCCCTGGCCACCGGCTGGAGACCGCAAGCCGCGACCTCCACCCGCCAGTGGTGCGCCTCGGTCGTGTTGGCCTTCTGCAGGATGCGCATCCCGAACCGCCACGACAACGACACGGTCGTGATGATCACGGCCAGCGCGGCGATCGCCAGGGCGAGTGAGCCCAGGCTTCGGTCGCGCAACGTGTGCTCGACGATCAGGCCGATCGCGATGGGGAAGGCGGTCTCTCCCGCCTGGTACATGCCCATGAGGACGGTGCCCCAGGTCATGGCGCCGGCGTTGCGACGGATCGCGGTGCGCAGGATGGCGGACCCCGAGCGGGGCCGCTGCGTGTCGGGAGTGTTCATCGAGGTGACGGGCATTCGCTTTCCGGTCGGCGGAGTTCGCGGGACTCGCGGAGCTCTCGGGGTTCACAGGGTTCGCGGGGTCGGCGGAGTTCGCGGGATGGACGGAGCCGCCCGTCAACCACCTTCTCGCCAGGCCCGCCACAGCCGGGCGTACCGCCCGCCCAGCGCCACCAACTCCTCGTGCGTTCCCTCCTCCACGACGCGTCCCGCGTCCAGCACGGCGATCCGGTCCGCCGCCATCGCCTGGGTCAGCCGGTGCGCCACGAACAACGTGGTTCGGCCCGCGCACGCGGCTCGCACGGCCCGCTCCAGTTCGGCCGCGCCCGCGCTGCCCGCCTCCGCGGTCGACTCGTCGAGCACCACCACCGGCGACCGGCCCAGTACCAGCCGGGCCAGCGCGATCTGGGCGACCTTGGTGACGTCCAGGCGTTCGCCGCCCTCGCCGACCGCGGTGTTCAGCCCGTCGGGCAGCGCGTCGAGCCAGCCGTCGGCGCCGACCGTACGCAACGCGTGCGTCAGTTCGGCGTCCGTCGCCGCCGGTGCGGCCAGCCGCAGATCGTCGGCGAGGGAGCCGGAGAAGACGTGCGTCTCCTGGGTCAGGATGCTCACCAGGGCCCGCGCCCCGGCCTCGTCCAGATCGGCGAGGTCGGTCGACCCCACGCACACCGACCCGGCCTGCGGCGTGCCGATGCCCGCGATCAGCGCGGCCAGCGTCGACTTGCCCGCACCCGTCGCCCCCACCAGCGCGAGCGAACCACCGCCCGGGATCGTCAGGTCGACGTCCCGCAGAACGGGCTCCTCGGTGTCGGGATAGCGAAACGTCAGCCCTCGCACCGTCACCGAGTACGGCGCGCCGTCCACGAACGCGCGGCCCGTGGACGCGACTTCCGCGGATCCGATGCCGGCAGCCGCGACGCCCGAGGGCGCGCCCTGCGCGGACCCGACGCCCACGGTCGCGACACCCGCGTCGCCCACCAGTCGATCCTCGCCCGCCTCCTCCAGCACCCCGACCAGCCGGGTCAGGCTCGCGCCCGACTTCTGCGCCTCGTCGAAGGTGAACATGATGGAGCCCAGCGGAGTGAACAACCGGTGGAACATCAGTGGGGCCGCCGACACCTCGCCCAGGGTGGCGGCATCGGCCTCCAACAGGGCGTACCCGACCACGATGATCAGGACCAGCCCGATGAACTCGGCGCGGTTCTCCCGGCCGACGAACCGGCCGAAGAACCGGAACACCTCGATGCCGAGTTCGCGCACCCGCCACGACTCGCGGGTGACCTTCTCCCGGAAGGTGTCCTCGAGGCGGTACGCCCGTACCGTGTCGATCCCGTCCAACCCGCTGATCAACGCCTGCGCACGGTCGGCCTGCGCCACCCGCTGCTTCCGGTAGAGCGGGGCGGACCGGGGCAGATACCAGCGCAGGGCCAGCGCGTACGCGGGCAACGCGCCGGCGCCCGCCAGTCCCAGTCGCCAGTCCAGTCCGAACATACCGGCCGTGGCGATGACGACCAGCACTCCGGCCGAGAACACCGTGGGGACGGCCGCTCGGATGCCCTTGGACAGCACGGCCACGTCGTCGCCGACCCGGGAGAGCACGTCGCCTCGGCCGACCTGCTCGACGCGTGCGCTCGGCATGCCCAGCACCGCCCGGACCGCGCCTTCGCGCAGCCGCGCGAGCAGGTCCGCGCCCAGTCGTCCGATCAGGTACGTCGACGCGGCGCCGGCCGCCGCGCCAAGGATCGCGGCGGCTCCCAGCAACAGCCCGATGGTGACCAGGATCGAGCGTGACTCGCCCTCGATCACGCCGTCGACCACCCGGCCGAGCAGGAGCACGGGAAGCACTTGGAGCGCCGCCCCGGCCACCGTGGTGAGCACGGTTCCGGCGGTCAGCCACGGCACTTCGCGGCAGTGCGCCGCGACCCATCGGGTGGCCCGGCGTCCGGTCGCCGTGCGCAGGGTCGCCTGCGCCGGACGCGTGTCGGTGGTACTCATCCCCGGCCCGAGGTGGACCGGGGACGGATTATGCCGATCGACATGACTAGCCGGCCGCCTTGACGAGTTCGTCGATGGCGTACGGCAGGGACAGCAACGTGCCCTGGGACATGGCCGCGCCGACCGCCGGGCCCTCGCCGTCCAGCAGGTACGACACCTTCCCGCTCTTGGCCGCGGGCAGGTTGGTGAAGAGCTGGAACTTCTTCAGCGCGTCCTGGTCCACCTGGTCGTTGATGACGAAGATGCGGTCGACGTTGAGCAGATCCATGCGCTCGGGGGAGAGCACCGTGAAGAACTTGCCGTCCGCGATCTTGTCGATCTCCGTCGCACCCTTGAAGCCGATGCCCGTCAGCAATCGTCCGCGCACGTCGGTGGTGGTGAACGGCGCGACCGAGTCCTTGTACCAGGACACCGCGACGGCGGTCTGGTTGGCGAACTCCGGGTGCGCCTTGCGGGCCGCGTCCAGCTTGTCCTGGATGCCCTGCACCATCTTGGTGCCCTCGTCGGACTTGCCCAGCGCCTTGGCGATGTGGATCGCGTTGTCCTGCCACGGCGCGCTGAACGGCTCTTTCTCGGCCTTGGTGCGGCCCACCGTCGGGGCGATCTTGGCGAGCTTGTCGTAGGCGGCCTGGTCGATCTCGGAGTAGACCGCGATGATCAGGTCCGGCCGCAGCGCGGCGATCTTCTCGTAATTGGGGGCGGAGTCCCCGTTGTTCATCACGACCTCGGGGCGGGTGTCGCCCCACTTGTCCTTGGTCCAGGCCCACTGGGTGTTGACGTCGGGGGTCTTGCCCGGCGGGTTGGGGTACTGGTCGACCATGCCGACCGGCTTGATGCCGAGCGCCAGGATGGCCTGGTCGTCGGTGTAGCCCACGGAGACGACCCGCTTGGGGGCCTTCGCCACCTTCGTGGATCCGAACGCGTGCTCCACCGTGACCGGGAAGACGCCGTCGGCGGCGGCGACCGGGGCGTTGCCGCTCGACGTGTCCGCCTTCTTGTCCTTGTCGTCCGAGTCGGACCCGCAACCCGCGAGAAGGCCGACTCCGAGCGCCGCGGCGGACAATATCGCCGCCAACCGTCGCCGGGACCCCATACGCGTCGTTCGATGGTGGAGCATCCGAAATCCCTTGCTTTCGTGCCGTTCGCCGCCCCTCTTGTTAAAGGGCAGGCAAACCATACAGGTACAACTTAGGCAAGGCTAGCCTAAATTGTCGTTGGTCTTCCTATTTTTGATCTTCGTCGGACCCCTGGCCGAGTACGACGTGCGTACGGCCGATCGGCACGATCAACGGTCGGTCGCCCACCGGGTCGTCGATCACTCGCGCACGCAGTCCGAACGCCTCGTGCAGCAAGTCGGCGGTGATCACGTCCCGCGGGTGCCCCTGCGCCAGGATCGACCCCGCCTTCATCACGATGAGGTTGTCGCTGTAGCGCGTGGCCAGGTTGAGATCGTGCAGGACCATGACCACGGTGCGCCCCGCCTCGTGCAGGTCGTCCACCAGGTCGAGTACGTCGATGGCGTGCGCCAGGTCCAGGTAGGTGGTCGGCTCGTCCAACAACAGCAGGTCGGTGCCCTGGACCAGGGTCATCGAGATCCAGACCCGCTGACGCTGACCGCCGGACAGCGCGTCGACCGGGCGGTCCGCCAGGTCGGCCACCCCGGTCATGGCCAGCGCGCGCTCCACCACGGCGGCGTCGTCCGACGACCACTGGCGCAGCCAACTCTGGTGCGGATGGCGGCCCGTGGCGACCAGGTCGGCCACCGTGAGCCCCTCCGGCGCGACCGGGGCCTGCGGCAACAGCCCGAGCTTCTTGGCCACTTCCTTGGTCTTGAGCCTGCCGATGTCGTCGCCGTCCAGCAGCACCATGCCCTTGGTCGGCTTGAGCAGCCGCGACAGGGTCCGCAACAGGGTCGACTTCCCACAGCCGTTGGGCCCGATGATCGTGGTGACCAGCCGTGGCGGTATCACCACGTCGAGGCCGTCGATGACGACCCGGCCGCCGTACCCCACCGTGACGCCCTCGGCCGCCAGCCGTGACACGTGCCCGACCTCGGACTCGTCTTCGGTCTCGGTCATGAACTGAGCGGCCACTACGTCCCCTTGTCTCGGATTTGCTCGACCTTGCATCCACGAAATGCGCTGTGTCCGCCGTCTCGGCTCGTCATGGTTCGCGGCTGCCCGCACCGGCCCCGTCGGCTACCTGAGATTCGCCCGTACCAGCAGATACACGAGGAACGGTCCGCCGATCGCGGCCGTGACCACACCGACCGGGAGGGTGATCGGCAACGCCGTACGCGCGACCAGGTCCGAGCCGATCAGCAACAACGCCCCCACCAGCGCGGAGGCGACCATCGGCGGTGTCGGACATCGCACCAGCCGCATCGCCACCTGTGGCGCCACCAGCGCGACGAACGGGACGGGACCCGCCGCGCTCACCGCCACACCGGCCAGCAGTACCGCGCACAACAGCAGGACCGCGCGCACCGCCCCATACCGCACGCCCAGGCCCGCGGCGACGTCGTCGCCGAAGTGCAGCGGCTTGAACTGGAACGCGACGACCGCCACGACGATCATCAGGACGAGCGTGCACCACAGCGCGATCCGGACCTCGTCCCACGACCGATCCTCCAGCGAGCCGACCAACCACGCCTGGGCCCGGGCCACATCCCTGATGTCGGCCGAGACCAGCAGCCAGGTCGTGACGGCCTGAGTCACGGCGCTCACCGAGATGCCGATCAGGATGAGACGGAGGCCGTCGATCCCGCGCCGCCACGACAGGACGTACACCAGCAGACCCGCGCCGAGACCACCCGCGAGCGCCGCCGCGGACAGCCCCACGGTGCCCGCGATCGCCGCGGATGCCCCGCCCGAAACCGTCACCAGGAACACCGCGACCGCACTGGCGCCCCCGGTGACGCCCAGAACGTCCGGGCTGGCCAACGGATTGCGGGCGATCGACTGGGTGATCGCCCCGGACACCCCCAGCGCGATCCCCACCACGAGACCGGCCATGGCACGCGGCATCCGCAGGTCCATGATCACGAACTCGTCGACCTGCTCACCCCGGCCGAAGATGGTGGCGACCACCTGCGGCAGCCCGATGGGGAAGTCCCCGATGCCGATGGACAGGCAGAACACCAGGAAGGTCGCCGCCGCCAACAGCAGTGTGACGAGCACCATTCGGGGTCGCCACACGAACGACACGTGCCCCAGCCGTACACCCGGTATCGACGATCGTTCGACGTCTGTCGCGCTCATGTCCTCTTGAACTTTCCGCGCCACACCAAGGCCGCGAAGAACGGGGCGCCCAGGAGGGCGACGACGACACCCGCGTCCAACTCGCCCGGTCGCGCCACGACCCGCCCCACGACATCGCAGACCAGGAGCACGACGGCACCGAGCAGACCCGCGTACGGCACCGACCAGCGGTAGTCCGGCCCGGTCAGATACCGGGCCACGTGGGCCACCATGAGACCCAGGAACGCGATCGGACCGCACGCCGCGGTCGCCGCGCCCGCCAGCAGGGTGATGGCGACGATGCCGATGATCCGGCTTCGCGTGATGTTCACGCCCAGCCCCCGCGCCACGTCGTCACCGAGGTTGAGCAGGTTGATGGTGGGAAGCGTGGCCAGGGCCAACACCAACCCGACCCCGACGAAAACGGTCACCGGCCGGATGACGTCGAATCCGACACCGGCCACCGAGCCCGAGTTCCAGAACCGCAGCGCGTTCAGCGACGCCTTGTCCGACAACGCGACCGCGGTGGTCATCGCCGCGAGGAATACCGTGATGCCCTGCCCGGCCAGTGCCAACGTCAACGGGTTGCCGGCGCCCCGGCCGATACTCGCCAATCCGAACACGACGACACCGGCAACCCCCGCACCGAGGAAGGCGAACCAGACATACTGCGTCGGGTCGGCGAACCCGAACACGGAGACGACGGAGACCACCGCGAAGGAGGCGCC
Source organism: Embleya sp. NPDC127516 (assembly GCF_044765325.1). NCBI lineage: Bacteria > Bacillati > Actinomycetota > Actinomycetes > Kitasatosporales > Streptomycetaceae > Embleya > Embleya sp. NPDC127516. The sequence goes on from NZ_JBIWJT010000009.1 coordinate 198,536, forward strand.
GGCGTTCACCCCCAGCAAGCCCGTGTCGGCGATCGGATTGCGGGTGTAGCCCTGGATCAGCGCCCCGCCCACCCCCAGCGCGAGGCCCGCCACGATCGCGAGCACCGTCCGGGGCACCCGCACGGTCTGCACGATGAGCCTGACCTCGTTCTGCCGCTGGTCCGCGTCCGGCGCCGCGAACAACCCGTGCCACACCTCGGCCGGACTCAACGCCCGCGCGCCGACAACCAGCGACACCAGCGCAGCGACCACGAGGACCACCACGAGCGCGACCAGACCCACCACCCGCCGGCGTCGGACCTCCGCGCCGGTGGGCACGACGTGCTCGACGGCGGCCAGGCCCGAATCGACGCGCGTCATCCCTTCGATCCATCGGGGACACACGACCGACGCGAGGCGAACTCCCCGACCGCGCCCCGCCCGTCGACGCGCACGCGGTGCCCGCGGAGTACGACCGGCGCGGCCTGGTCGAACGATCCGAAGCGGAAGCCGGCGAGGTCGAGGACCAACGGTGCGTCATCAGGAAGACCCTGCGACATACCACTCCCATCGTGCGGGGCAGTCGCCTGTCAGGCGTGCAAAAGACATGAAAGGTGGGCACGTCGACAGAGCGGCACGCCGGGACTTAGGTGAGCCTAAGTTAAACGCATGAAACTGTCGATAGGGCAATACGGACACTTGATCATCGACGCCCGTCAAGTCCGGAGAACCCGGGGCTCACCGTCGTCGAATGTGGCGCATCCCACCAATACCGAAACCATCGCCGCTTCCGACGCCGATCGGTCGACTCCGATCAACTACCCCACCGGTACGGGCCGTCCCCGCCGACCGAACGCCCGGCGCGCCGAACCCTCGCGCCGCCACCCATCACATCCGACGCGCGCTCCTCCCCGCCCGACGTCCGCCGAACGAACGGCGGACGGACGGACGGGCGGACATACGCGGCCCGGGCGCCCGCGCCCGGGACGGCGGGCCGTTGGGGTCGAGCGCGTGATCACGGGTGCAACGGGCCGAAGTCCACGTCGGTCCAGGGTGCGTGGACGGGTGCGTGGGGCCGGTCCCGCGTATCCCAGATGTGGGTGTGCCGGCTCGTGTCGTCCAGATGCGGCCAGCCGGGGTCGCCGCCGGCGGCGAAGGCGGCCCAGGCACGCACCATGCGTTGCGAGAGTCCGCGGTCCGCGTCGTCGGGTGGGCCGCCGATGAGGAATCGCACCTCGTCGAGATCGAGGTTGCCGAACGCGAAGGGCACGTCCGCGCAGTGCCAGGCGCGCGGCACCGCACCCGGGGCGCTCGGACGGCGGGTGAAGCGGGACAGGAAGGCCCGGCCACCCGCGCGGGCGTGCCGTTCGGCCAGGCGCCGGCTGTACTCGCCGAACATCACCTCGCCGAGAATCGTGAGATAGACGTCCAGGACCGGCGCCTGCGGCATCGCCGCGCGGTACGCCGTCACCAGGTCCTCGGACAGGCCGAAGTCGGCTGCGAAGACAGCCAGTTGCCGTTCGGTGGTGACCTTCGCACTGCTGCCCACGGCGTCGAGGAGCCAATACTCCTCCGCGGTGTGGCAGACCAGCAGGTCCACTCCCCGCGCCCGGCCGTCGGCCAGGCCGGTGAGGGGGTCGGCGGGCAGCACGTCGCCGTCGACCACCGGTGCGTGGATGACCGGGTCGTAGTGCCGGCGGCCGGAGTGTGGATTGCGCCGGTAGTCGTCGACGACCCGATCGCAAGCGGCCACCAGCGCGCCGGGCGTAGCCGCCGTCAGCGCCTCGGCGGTGACCCGACAGCCGGCCGCCGCCGCGACTTCGGCCGTCGTCGCGGCGGCGAGCTCACGCGAGTGGATCGGAGCCGCGGGACTGTGTGCGATGACGCGGCGGAACAGGCCCCGTGCGCGATCCATCACCATCAGGCAGGCCGCGGCGGTGGCACCGGAGGACTGGCCCGCCACCGTGACGTTGTCGGGGTCACCGCCGAAGCCCGCGATGTTGTCCCGGACCCAGCGCAGCGCGGCGACCTGGTCGAGCAGGCCCCGGTTGTCGGGCAGGCCGGCGCTCGCGCCGCCCGGTACGTGCCCGAAACCCTCGAAGCCCAGCCGGTGGTTGGCGGTGACCACGACCAGTCCGGCCCGGGCCAGAACCACACCGTCGAAGTCGGGCTGCGCGGAGGAACCGAAGGTATGGGCGCCGCCGTGGATCCAGACCAGGACGGGCAGCCGTTCGCCGGCGAGGGCAGGGGTCCAGACATTGACGGTGAGCACGTCCTCGTCCCCCGGCGACCACCCGGGTGTGCCCGGAAGGCGTGCCGATTGCGGGGCGATCGGCCCGAAGCGCGCGCCGTCGCGGATCCCGGTCCACGTCGCCGGCGCGCGGGGTTCGCGGAACCGGTCGACGCCGAAGGGTGGGGCGGCGTACGGAATGCCGAGGATCGCGACCATGTCCGGAACGCGTCGATGCCCGCGCACCGCGCCGTACCGCGTCGCGAACACATCGCCGACCGCGGTCGCGCCCTCACCTTCCACTCCGGCACCCGCACCGACTCCCATATCGGCATTGGCCTCATATCCGGCATTCACACCATTGCCGGTCTTCCCGACATCCACCGGATCACCTTTCGACACACGACGAACCGCCGCCCTCGGGAACAACGCCCGGAGAAAAACGACGCCCCGCACCGGCCGAAGACCCGCCGACCGGCGACACCCCCGCAAGTCGCGCACGCGCTCTTGCTGAAAGTTCTTGCAAGCCGATGTGAACCTAGGCCCGCCCTGACGCCACGTCAATATGCGGCAACCCCAAGGCCCTTCCCCCGAGATCGGGCTCGACCGGGGACAAAACGGAAGCGCCGGGAGCCGTCTCCACCCCGCGACACCCCGCCTCCGCCAAGCATCACCCCAGACATCGAGCCGCCCACACGACCTTCCCCGCACTCGGCGCGTTCACCCGATGGCAATCCGCAAACCGTTGCGGAAATATCTTGCAAGCTCTTCCACTGGAGGACCTCCCGTTGCTACGTTCCTTCCCGCAGTCCGGTGGCCGCCCCGGCCAACGGACGGTCCGATGCCCCGGTGGCCGGACCCATTCCCGAGGAGTGCAGATGCGACGGAGCATTTCCGCGGCGGCCGCAGCCGCGGCGCTCACGCTCACGCTCACCGCATGTGGCGGTGACGACGGCGGCGCCAAGGGCGGACAGCCCGCGGCGGCCAAGGACCCCGCGGCGGTGTCCGGCACGGTGACCTGGTGGGACACCTCCGACTCCACCAGCGAGGCGCCCGCCTACAAGGAACTGATAGCCAAGTTCGAGGCGGCGTACCCCAAGATCAAGATCAAGTACGAGAACGTCCCGTTCGACGACGCCCGCGACAAGTTCAAGACCGCGGCCCAGGGCGGCACCGGCGCACCGGACGTGCTGCGCTCCGACGTCGGCTGGAACCCGGCCTTCGCCGAGCTGGGGTACCTCCAGCCGCTCGAAGGCACGCCCGCGCTGAACCGCCGGGAGGGCTTCCTGCCCAGCTCGTTCGCAAGCACCCAGTACAAGCAGAAGACCTACGGCGTCCCGCTCGTGACGGACACCCTCGCGCTGCTCTACAACAAGGAACTGCTCGCGAAGGCCGGCATCACCAAGCCGCCGGCCACGTGGGACGAGGTCAAGGCCGCGGGGCTCGCGGTCAAGGCCAAGACCGGGAACGCGGGCGTGTTCATGAAGCCGCAGGGCTTCTACGCGCTGCCGCTCATCTACGGCGAGGGCGGTGGGCTGGTCGACGTGCAGGCGAAGAAGATCACCGTCAACGACGACAAGGCGCAGAAGGCCATCGGCATCGGCAAGGACCTGATCGACTCCGGCGCGGCGGTCACCGACGTGACCAAGGATGCCTACTCGAACATGCAGGCCATGTTCAAGGAGGGCAAGCTGGCCATGATGATCAACGGCCCCTGGTCGATCGGCGACGACCTCAAGGGTCCGGCGTTCGCGGACAAGGCCAACCTGGGCATCGCCCCGGTCCCCGCAGGCAGCACGGGCAAGGCGGGCTCCCCCACCGGCGGCCACAACCTGGTCGTCTACGCGGGCTCGAAGAACCTCGACGCGTCCTACCTGTTCGTCGAGTTCCTCACCCGGCCGGAGAACCAGGCGTTCACGGCGGAGAAGAACCACGTTTTGCCCACCAGGACCGAGGCGTACTCGATGGGCACGGTCTCCTCCGATCCCACCATCACCGCCTTCCGCGCCGCGCTCGACACCGCCGTGCCGGGACCGCCCCTGGCCCGCGCGAGCGACCTGTTCGACCCGATGGACACGACGATGGAGAAGATCTACAGCGGTCAGGTCTCGACCAAGGCCGGTCTCGACGACGTCGCCAAGGCGGCCCGGGGCATCCTGCCCGACTTCAAGTAGCGACGACGGGCGTCTCCTCACACCCGCACCCGGGCCGAGGAGACGCCCGGACCGCCGCGTCCGACCGGCGCATCCGACCCCGCGTCCGACCGGCGAGTCCGACCCCCGACGTCCCGACCGGCGAGTCCGACCTCCGCGTACGTCCGGCGGTCCGCGCACGTCGAACGGGTGGGCGCGTGCTCGATCCCCGCGCCCACCCGCCCCAACCCCCAGGCACCGCACCGTGGCTGACGCTGCGTCAGGAACACGGACGGTGCGGTCGCAGGCTACGAGGCAGGACCATCATGACCACCACCATCGAGGCACCGGAGTCCCCCGGGTCGCCCTCCGTCCCCGAAGGCAAGACACCGCGCAAACCCGCCGCGGGCCGCTTCCGTCGGATCCTGCGCCGGTTGCGCAGGTCGTACGACTCGCACTGGTACGCCTGGGCCATGGTGCTCCCGGTCGTCCTGGTCCTGGGTGTGCTGGTGGGATACCCGCTCGTCCGCGGGCTCTACTACTCGTTGACCGACATCAACGAGGCCAACATGGGCCGCACGATCGGGGTCAACCACATCCCCGCCACCTACGAGTGGGTGGGCCTGAAGAACTACCGCAACGTGCTCTCCGGCAGCGACGGCAACTTCTACCCGAAGCTGCAATGGACGATGATCTGGACGGTCTCCTGCGTCGTCCTGCACTACACGCTCGGCCTGGGCCTCGCGGTGCTGCTCAACCGCAAGGTCCGGTTCAGCGGGATGTACCGGATCATGCTCGTCGTCCCGTGGGCGGTGCCCGCGTTCGTCTCCGCGTTCGCGTGGCGGCTGATGCTCAACAAGGACAACGGCGTGATCAACTCGATCCTCGGCGGCGCGGGCATGGACCCCGTCGACTGGCTCGGGCAGCCGACCACGGCCAAGATCGCCGTGATCATGGTCAACGTCTGGATCGGCGTGCCGTTCAACATGGTGGCGATCCTGGGCGGACTCCAGTCGATCCCCCAGGAGCAGTACGAGGCCGCCGAGATGGACGGGGCCACGCCCTGGCAACGCTTCCGCTACGTCACCCTGCCCGGCCTGCGCCCGATCAGCGCGACGATCATCCTGCTCGGCGTGATCTGGACGTTCAACCAGTTCGCCGTCATCTACCTGGTCACCGAGGGCGGGCCGTTCGGCTCCACGGAGATCCTGGTGACGTTCGCCTACAAGCTCGGGTTCGCCAACATCCGCGACTACGCCGGGGCCGCGACCTACGGGGCGATCATCCTGTCGATGCTCATCCTGTTCGCGACCGCCTACCGTCGCACCCTCGACCGCAAGGGGCAGGCGGCATGACCACGACCAGCACACCCCGAACCGCCCGGGCCGAGCCCACCATCCCCGGCCGGCGACCCACCGCACGGCCGCGCAGGCGGGCCCGCGGCGAACGCGGCCGACTCGCCTCCATCGCGCTGCACACCGCCCTCCTGATCGCGAGCGCGATCGGGATCTTCCCGGTCCTGTGGGTTGCGCTGACCTCGCTCAAGCCGGGCGACGACTGGCAAAAGCCGGGCAGCTTCGCCGGGTTGTCCCTGGACAACTACCGAGACGTGCTCTCCGACGGCTCGTTCGTGCGCTGGTTCGGCAACTCGATCGTCGTCGCGCTCGGCACCACGCTGCTCGGCGTGTTCATCGCCGCGAGCGCCGGCTACGCCCTGTCCCGGATGCGATTCCCCGGCCACAAACCGCTGATGTGGGCCTTCCTGGTCGTGCAGATGTTCCCGGTGGCCGTGCTCATCGTGCCGATGTACACGATCATGGCGAAGCTGCACCTGATCAACACCTACGGCAGCCTGATCCTCGCCTACTGCACGGTGGCCGTGCCGTTCTGCGCCTGGATGCTCAAGAGCTACTTCGACACGATCCCGCGCGAGATCGACGAGGCGGGACGGGTCGACGGACTGACCCCGTTCGGCACGTTCTGGCGGCTGATCATGCCGCTGGCCCGGCCCGGCCTCGCGGTGACCGCGTTCTACAGCTTCCTCACCGCGTGGGGCGAGGTCGCCTACGCGACGACCTTCATGAACGACCGCAAGCACTACACCCTCGCGGTCGGCCTGAGCACCTGGGTGGGCCAGTTCAAGAGCGAGTGGGGCCTGATGACCGCGGCCTCGGTACTCATCACCATTCCCGCGGCGCTGGTCTTCTTCTTCGTCCAGCGACACCTGGTCTCCGGCCTCACCGCGGGCGGGACCAAATCCTGACCCCGACACCGGGCACTCGGAACCGGCCGCGCCCGGACACCATCCCTTCGCACCTCACCGCATCGCACCGCGTCGCACCGCGACACACCGCACCGCAACGCACCGTGAGCCGACCGTACGACAGGACGACAGGACAGCCATGAACCTCCCCCTGACTCTCCCCGAGCCATCGCGGACCCGGGACAACCCCGAGCCCTGGTGGCGGGACGCGGTCATCTACCAGGTGTACGTGCGCAGCTTCGCCGACGGCAACGGCGACGGCGTGGGCGACCTGCTGGGCATCCGCACCCGGCTGCCCTACCTGCGCGACCTGGGCGTGGACGCACTGTGGATCACTCCCTTCTACGCGTCGCCGATGGCCGACGGCGGTTACGATGTCGCCGACTACCGGGCGGTCGACCCGACCCTGGGCACGCTCGGCGACATCGACGCCCTGGTACGCGAGGCGCACGCACTGGGTCTGCGGGTGATCGTCGACATCGTGCCCAACCACACCTCGGACCGACACGCCTGGTTCCGCGAGGCCCTCGCCGCCGCACCGGGCGACGCCGCGCGCGAGCGCTACATGTTCCGCGACGGTCGGGGCGCGGACGGCGAACTCCCGCCCAACGACTGGGAGTCCGTCTTCGGCGGCCCGGCCTGGACCCGGCTGCCCGACGGCTCCTGGTACCTGCACCTGTTCGCCCCCGAACAGCCCGACCTCAACTGGCACCACCCCGAGGTCCGCGCCGAGTTCCTGGACATCCTCGCCTTCTGGCTCAACCTCGGCGTGGACGGTTTCCGGATCGACGTCGCACACGGCATGTTCAAGGAACCCACCCTCGCCGACATCGGGCACGACCGGCAGATCTCCCTGCTCGGCACGCAGGCCCTGCCGTACTTCGACCGCGACGAGGTACACGAGATCTACCGCGACTGGCGGGCCCTGCTCGACACCTACCCCGGCGATCGGGTCGCGGTCGCCGAGGCATGGGTGCCCGATGCCGCGCGGCTCGCGCTGTACCTGCGCCCGGACGAGTTGCACCAGGCCTTCAACTTCCACTACCTGGGCACCGATTGGTCGGCGCCGGCCTTCCGCGCGGTGGTCGACGACTCGCTCGCCGCCGTCGCGGACGTCGGCGCGCCCGCCACCTGGGTGCTCTCCAATCACGACGTGCAACGGCACGTCACCCGGTACGGCGGCGGGCCGCTCGGGCAGGCCCGGGCCCGCGCCGCGGTGCTGCTCACCCTCGCGCTGCCCGGCTCCGCCTACCTCTACCAGGGCGAGGAACTCGGCCTTCCCGAGGTCACCGACCTGCCCGACGAGGTCCTCCAGGACCCGCAGTGGGAACGGTCCGGCCACACCGACCGCGGTCGCGACGGCTGCCGGGTGCCGATCCCGTGGGACGGCGCCGAGGCGCCCTTCGGCTTCGGTCCGCCCGGGTCGCGCGAAAGCTGGCTGCCGGTACCGGCCGACTGGCAGGGGCTGAGCGTGCAGGCCCAGCGCGGCCGACCCGACTCGATGCTGGAGTTGTACCGCGAGGCCCTGCGCCTGCGCCGCGCCCTGCCGGGGCTGGGCGGCGGAACACTGCGCTGGATCGACGCGCCGGACGGCTGCCTCGCCTTCGAGCGCGGCGCCGAGTTCGTGTGCGTGGTCAACTTCGGCGACGCGCCGGTGACGATCCCCGCGTACGGCCGGCAACTGCTCGCCGGTGCGCCCCTGGTCGCGGCCGAAGCGGGCGGCGTGCTGCTGCCGGCCGACACCGCGGTGTGGTGGGAGCGGACGGCCGAGTGAGCCGTGCACCGCTCGGCGGCGCCGTGTGCGGGCACGGCGCCGCCGACGGTGACCTCGGCGGGCCGGCCCGACGGCGCCCGGCCGTACCTTTTCCGTTCGTCGCGATGATCGTCCGGGGCGGGCCGCGTTACACCCGGTCCGCCGCCGGTAACGATCCGCTCCGCCTTCGCGGGCGGCGTCCCACCCTTCGCCCCGCAGCGTGCTGACGACCCGTCACCTGTGTCGCAGCAGGAGGATTTCCCCGACATGACTTTCCCTTCGTCCGGTCAACTAGAGTCATCTCCCATGACCCCCAGGCTTTCCGACATCGCTGCTCAGGCAGGTGTGAGCGAGGCCACGGTCAGTCGCGTCCTCAACGGCAAGCCCGGCGTGTCCGCGGCCACCCGGCGAGTCGTCCTGGCCGCCTTGGACCTGCTGGGCTACGAGCGGCCGACCCGGTTGCGCCGGCGCAGCGCCGGCCTCGTGGGGCTGATCACGCCAGAGCTCGACAACCCGATCTTTCCCGCGTTCGCGCAGGTCATCGAAAGCGCGCTGACCCAGCGCGAGTTCACCCCGGTGCTGTGCACGCAGACCCCCGGTGGGGCGACCGAGGACGAGTTCACGCACCTGCTCATCGAGCGCGGGGTCTCCGGGATCATCTTCGTCTCCGGCATGCACGCCGACACCACGGCGGGTATCGAGCGCTACACGAAGTTGTCGGCCGAGAACGTGCCGATGGTGATGATCAACGGCTACGCGGAGGGCGTGGACGCGCCTTTTCTCTCCACCGACGACCGGCTCGCGATGCGGCTCGCGGTCAGCCACCTCGTCGAGCTCGGGCACGAGCGAATAGGCCTGCTGTCCGGGCCGCGCCGATTCGTGCCGGTCATCCGCAAGGCCGAGGGCTTCCTGCGGACGATGGCCGAGCTCCTGGGCACCGACGAGGACGACGCGCTTCTGGAGAACACCATCTTCTCCTTCGAGGGTGGTGCCGCCGGCGCCCGGACGCTGCTCGACCGGAACGCCACCGCCCTGGTCTGCGGGAGCGACGTGATGGCCCTGGGCGCGATCACCACGATTCGCGAGCGCGGCCTCTCGGTCCCGCACGACGTCTCGGTGATCGGCTTCGACGACTCGCCGTTCATCGCGTACACCGACCCGCCGCTGACCACCATCCGCCAGCCGGTGCAGGCCATCGGACTGGCGGCGGTCCGCGCGCTCTTCGACGAGTTGGCCGGCATCCCGGCGCCTCGGTCGGAGTTCGTCTTCCGCCCCGAACTCATCGTGCGCGGGTCGACGGGCTCGGGGCCGAGAATCCAGCGCTGACCCGTCGGGTCGGCCCGATCGATCCGGCCGGTGCGACATCGCCCCTGGAGGGCGTGGTCCCCCCGAACCCGCCGACGTCCGCGCCAACCCTCGATCACGGGTGCCCGCGGTGGGAAGCGAAGAGTGTCGTGTTCCGGGTCCACGCCCGTGCCGATCTCCGATTCCAGGCCGTGCACGGTGACTTGGTACTCGTGGTCGACCTTGAACTCGGCCGTGACCAGGATGTGGAACAGCGAATTCGCGTCGATCCGGGCCGGGGCCGGCACACGGCACCTCGTTCCGATCGCGCGAGGGCGGCGCCGGTGGGCCCACGCCGCCGCGAACCCACCGAGACGTCACGGACAACCGATCACAACACCCGGGTTGCCCGCAGCAGACGCCACACCGCCGCCACACGAACACGATCCTGGAAAGCCAGGTACTCGGGTTCACACACGTGCGGTGCCCACTTGAGTTTGAAGGCCGCCTGCGTCCTCGCCGGGTAGAGCTCGCGCCCGGGTCTCGCCCCCTGCCGGATCGCCCATCCGAGAAGACCGGAGGCACAGGGCGGTTCGTGCTCGTCCGCCAGCCCGACGAACGGTGCGAGCCCGAGATGCAGCCAGCCCGCCCCCTCCTCGGTGAAACGACTCAACGCCGTGAGGTTGATCAACTCGTGTGTGCCGACCGGGGCTTGTGGACGACGGCGGGACAGATCGCACAACCACCCCGGTCGACTCCCCCAGGCCGGCGCGTACGTGATGTAGGCGACGGTCGTCCCGCGGTGGCGCGCCACGAACGTACGACGCAGCGTCCGGCCGATCCCGCCGTGTTCGCCGACCATGAACGCCAATTGCCGCACGTAGCGGCCCTTGTCGCGCAACCACTCCCGGTCGATGTCGTCCAGGGTGCGTCGATCGGGCAGGGCTTCGGATTCCACCTCCGTGACGGTGACCCCCTCCCGCCGGGCCCGGGAGACGTTCTGGCGGACCTTGGCCAGGGCCTTACCGCGCAGCGTGAAGCGGGACAGGTCGATGCCGTAGGAGACACCGAGCTGGTTGATCACGAATCCGCGGTCGGCGTAGACGGCGATGTCGTGGGAGCGAAGCTGAACCGCGGTCAGTGACTTCGGCCGGCCCGGGCCGTGGCCGAGCATATGCAGATACTCGTCCAGCAGGCGTCCTCGGTCCGCGGGCGCCGCGAAAGGTCCGGCGAACTGGATGTGATGCGGGTACCCCGGCCGAAAGGCGACGAGCCCGGGAACGCCGCTCCCGTAGTAGTGCCGGGTCCGGGAATTGACCGCCAGGAAGGCACTCGGATGGTCGGCGTGGGCGCGCAGCACCTCGATCGCGTTCCGCCCGCTCGCCACCGGCCTCTGCGCACCCTGCGACGGAACCGCGGCGACCTCGGCCGCCGCCCCTTCACTCGACCCCGGGTCCCGCTCACCCGACGCCGGGACGGCAGCCTTCATCGTCGCCCCCATGCGACCGTCGGCGCAGGCCGGCCCCCCGCGCACTCGACGGCGCAGAAGCCGAAGAACGTCGTGGGTACGACCCACCTCGGGTATCGCCGTTCCGCGCCGAAACGGATCCGCGAACTCGTGTCGTTGTCTCGTGCCGCGACGAAAGACGGCTCTTCTCTGCCGAAGGTCATGGCTTCCCTGCACTCGGGGCGATCATGTCGCAAGGACAAACGAGCCGTCCGGACGTGCCGACACGCCTTCCCGCGAAATCACCCACGAGTTTCACTCGATCCGTCCCGCCCACCACCCCGGGCCCGACCGGAGAGCCGCCCCTCGGCCCGCGACGGGCCGAATCGGCACGACAACCCCACCCACGGACCCGAGACCGACCCGCCCTACCGACTCCGACGGAGCCCGTTCGGAGTCGGTAGGGCGGGTCGACGGGTCGACGGGTCGACGGGTCGACGGACAGGCATGCAGGTGGGAGCGCGGGCGGGCAAGCGTGGCCGGTCAGGCCGTCAGTGCCGGGGAGACGGCTTCACCGCCCGGGGATCTTCGGTGGAAAAGCCACCTGTGCTTCGTCGGCTCGGATCCGGGATCGTCGTCGCCGCGATCAGCTTCTCCAGTTCGGGGTCGGCCCAGGGCAGTTCGGGAGACAGGGGTGGGCGGTGTCGCCCTGTGGCGATGTCCTCGAGGATGTCCCGGGGGGTGACGTCGGGGCCGAGCAGGCGGGTGGTGGCGGGGGCGTGGCCGGTCCAGGCCCAGCGCAGGGACGCGCCGAGGCTGTAGATCTCGGCCTCGGTGGTGAGGGTGATGTCGACGTCGGGTTCGGTGCCGAGGAGTTCGCGGGCGATCTCGGGGGCGGTGGATTGGTCCATGCCGCCTCGGTAGGGGCCCGGCAGGGGGAGGTCGCGGTGGTGGGTGAGGTCGTGGTCGATGAACTCGATCGCGCCGTCGGGGGTGACGAGGATGTTGGCCGGTTGTATGTCGCCGTGGCGCCATCCCGCGGCGTGGAGTCGGTGCAGGGCGGCGAACGCGTGGCGGCCGATGCCGCGGAGCCGCCGCGCGTGCTCGGGTGACGGGATTTCGCGGGCGGCCAGGCCCCAGTCCCACAGGGTGGTGCCCGGACGCCAGGGGATCGCGGTCCACACGCCTTGGGCGAGGCGTCCGCTGGTGGCGTCGACGGGATGCAGACCTCGGGCGTGGAGGAGTGCGACGGCGCGGGCCTCGTGCAACAGCGGTGCGGCGTCGGCGGGTTCGGTCGCCGTCTTGATCTTCCATTGCCCGGCACGCCAGGCGGTGGTGTGGTCCTGGGTGAGCGGGCGTGGGGGGTCCTCGATGCCCAGGTGGCGCAGGGCGGCGGCGAGCAACGGGTCCATCGTCACATCCTCGCGGGTGCGCGCGTGGTCGGCGTGGCCGCCGAGCCGTCGCCACGGAGGCGACTTCGGTCGGGCGCACGCCGATCACGCGCGCGTCGTCAGTCGTCCTTCTTCCAGCGACCGGCTTCCTGGGTGCCGGTGTAGTTCGCCATCGCGGCGGGGTCGGCCGTGTGGATCAGCGGTGTTCCGTCGGCGACGACGTTGAGGCCGAGGTCGGGATCGAAGCGGTGCTCGGGCAGAGGCCGGCGGTGCTCGCCGTCGGCGGGGGCAGGGGCGGGCGCGGGGGCCCTGCGGGTGAGGATCAGGGGTCGAACCATGAGGCTTCTCCTGTCCGTTCGGTGCGGGCACCGGGCGTCGGGACGTGCCGACCGGGCCATACTCCGAGTGAACCCCGCGTCGCCTCGCCGGTACAGAGTCCGGTGGCTTAAAAGGTGGAAAACGACGGGCGCCACCGCCCCGCCGCATCGGATCCGAGGGATCACACCGCCAAGCCTCCTTAAATGACTTGCCGTTCGTTATAAGCAATAACTCCCTCGAACCACGGACACCCGCCGCGCTGCCCATCGGCGGCACGGCGGGTGTCGGTCACCTCGGGGTTCCCGTCAGTCGGTCACCTCGAGGGCCCGTCAGTGGACCTTGACCAGGTCGGGGCCCGGTACTTCCTCCCCGGCGTTGCCCGCGGCCCGGGCGTCGATGTGCTTCCGCAGGCTCTCGCCCTCCACGTCGACGTTCGGCAGGATGCGGTCGAGCCACTTCGGCAGCCACCACGCGGACTTGCCCAGCAGGGCGAGCACGGCCGGGACGACCGCCATGCGTACCACGAAGGCGTCCAGGAACACGGCCGCGGCGAGGCCGAAACCGATCATCTTGATCATCGAGTCGGTGGCCCCGATGAAGCCGGCGAAGACCGCGATCATGATGATCGCCGCGGCGGTGACCACGCGTGCGCCGTGCTTGAAGCCGCTGACGATCGACTCGCGCGGGCTCTCGCCGTGCACGAACGCCTCACGCATTCCGGTGACGAGGAAGACCTCGTAGTCCATCGCCAGGCCGAACACCACGCCGATCAGGAAGATCGGCATCATGCTCATGATCGGGCCGGTCTGTTCGACACCGAACAGTTCGTTCAGCCAGCCGTACTGGAAGACCATGACCACCGAGCCGAGCGCCGCGGCGACCGACAACAGGAATCCGAGGGCCGCCTTGAGCGGCACCAGGATCGACCGGAACACCGCGATCAGCAGCAGGAAGGCGAGCCCGACCACGAGGATCAGGTACGGGAGCAGCGCGTCGTTGAGCTTCTGCGAGAAGTCGATGTTCAGCGCGGGGGTACCGCTGACCAGCGTCTTCGACCCGCTCGCCGAGTCGGCCGTCCTGACGGTGGAGCGGATGTCGTGAACGAGCGTCTCGGTCTTCGGGTCGCTCGGCTTGGTCGTCGGCGTGACCTGGATGGTGGCCAGGTTGCCGGCGTCGTTGAAGGCGACGGCACCGACGGACGCGACGCCCTTGCCCTTGAGGGTCTCCACCTGACGGCGGACCGCCTCGGCGGCGGCCGGGCTGTCCTTGCTCTTGGCGGTGTCCACGACCAGCATCAGCGGACCGTTGAACCCGGGGCCGAAGCTCTCGGCGAGCATGTCGTACGCCTGGCGCTGCGTGGTGCTGGTCGGCTGCGCGCTGTCGTCCGGCAGACCGAGGTTCATGCTCGCCGCGGGCAGCGCGACGGCGCCGAGCCCGACCACGGAGAACAGCAGTACGGCCACCGGGTGGCGCAGAACGAAGCGGGCCCAACGCGAGCCCATGTTCGGCTTCTCGTTACCGTGACCGAGACCGGCCTCGTGCTTGGCCGCGCGCTTGCGGTCCTTGCGGCCGAAGATGCGCTTGCCGGCGAAGCCCAGCAGCGCCGGCACGAAGGTCAGCGCCACGAGCACGGCGATCACGACGGTGAAGGCCGCGGCCAGACCCATCTCGGTGAGCACGGGGATGTTCACCACGGCCAGGCCGGACAGCGCGATGACGACGGTGAGCCCGGCGAAGACGACCGCCGAACCCGCGGTGCCCACGGCCCGCCCGGCGGCCTCCTCCGGTTCACGCCCCAGCCTCAGCTCGGTGCGGTATCGGGAGACGATGAACAGCGCGTAGTCGATACCGACCGCGAGACCGATCATCATCGCCAGCGTGGACGTGCTCTCGGAGAGGTCGAAGATGCCGGCCACCGCGGTGATCCCGGCTATGCCGATGCCGACCCCGAGGATCGCGGTGAGCAGCGGCAGCCCGGCGGCGATCATCGCGCCGAAGGTGATCGCGAGCACGACGGCCGCGACCCCCACACCGATGATCTCGCCGTTGCCGACGCTCGACTCGGCGACCAGCGCGTCGCCGCCCACCTCGACGGTCAGCCCCGCGCTCTGGCCCTGCTTCACGGCGCCCTTGAGGATGTCGCGGGACGAGTCCTTGAGCAGGTCGGCCCCGACCAGGTAGTCCACCGTCGCGTACGCGGTCCGCCCGTCGGCGCTCAGCGTCGCGGCCGAGAACGGGTCGGAGGCGTCGGCGATCTCCTGGGTGCCGCGCAGTGCGCCCATCGTCTTCTCGACGCCGGCCTTGTTCTGCGGGGCATCGATCCGCTGCCCGTCGGGGGCTCGGAAGACGATGCGTGCGGTGGCCCCGCCACCTCCGGAGTCCGGACTGCGCTCCTCGAGCAGGTCGAGGGCCTTCTGTGCCTCGATCCCGGGGATCGAGAACGGCTTGGCGGCGGGCTTGGAGGCGGATGCGGCGCCCACGCCGACGGCGACGAGGATCGCCACCCAGATCAGCAGCGCGAGTCGCCTCCGGCGGAACGTCAAGCGCCCGAGTCGATACAGGAAGGTAGCCATGGAAACGGATCTCCGGGTCGGTCGAGGGGTCGACAACGGCCCGCGGGCCCGGCCCGGGGCGGCAGGCATCGCCGGTCGGGCGGAACGCGGAAGTGTCGGCGCGCCGAGGCAAGGCATACGGACGTGCCGGGAACTGCGGTACGAGGGGTCAAGGCAAGGGAGGACTCACCACGTCGGGCGGGAGTCCGGGCGCGGCACACCCACCGGAGGAGGTGCCACGTGTCGGTGAAGCGATCGGGTCGGGCGTGGAACGGGGCGGATCCGGGTCAGGCCGGACAGCGTCCGCCGAACGACCGGGCAGTCGACGGACGTCGGCGGTCCACCGGACGGTCGTCGTGGGTGCCGGGCCGACGGTGCGGATGCTGCATGCGGCGAGTCTCCTGACTGGGCGGTGAATGCTCCACCGACCCGGGGTCCGCGAAAGTTTGGTGTATGGGTCTGACTCTAGAAAGTATTGCGGCCGGATCGCCGTCACGACTCCCCCGCAGGGCTTGACGTCGCGTACTACGAGGGACGTAGAAACGAAGCGCTACTACCGCCCCTGCACTGCGCCCGATCTCCACCCTGTGCCCACCCGCACCGCCGGCCGGCCTCGCTGAATGGGTTCACCATCCCCGACCTCGCGAACGTCGTCCGCCCTCGGGTCCGCAACACCGGTGACGGCAGCGGGGACGGGCGGCGGCGGCCTCTCCGGGCTCGCCCGCCCGCCCATCCCCGCTTCGGGGCCGAGGAGCCCCGCACCACCGGCGTCAACCCGCGTCGCGGAAGGGCCCCGTCACCTCGAACGTCACTCCGGCCGCCGGGGAGTTGGAGGTGCCGCGCTGCGAGGAGAAGTACAGCCGCCGCCCGTCGGGGGAGAACGCCGGGCCGGTGATCTCGGAGCCGTCGTGGCCGGTCACCTGGAGGAACGGCGCGACCGTGTCGTCCGGGGTGATCAGGCAGATCTGCAGGTCGCCGCCGTCCTCGGCGACGAACAGGTCGCCGTTGGGCCGCCCGGTGATGTTGTCCACCCCGGTCAGCGGCGCGGACCCGGCAGGCACCAGGTCGTCGTCGTACGCGATGTCCAGCACGCTCGTCGCCGCGTCGTACACCCACACCCGGTTGTCGCCCTTGGTGGTGAACCACACCCGCCCGTCCCGATAGTGCACGCCCTCGCCGCCCTTGAAGCGGCGCGCCTCGGCGACCTGGTTGCGCGTTCCGGCAAGCCAGTCGCCGGGTCGGGGTACGGTCCGCCAGGTCACCGGACCGGCCACCGGTGCGGCCGGGGCGCACAGCACCTCCAGGCGTCCGCGCGAGAGGTCGCCCCATGTGTCGGGGGTGAATCGGTAGAAGCAGCCGTCGGATTCGTCCTCGGTCAGGTAGATCACGCGTCGGTCCGGGTCTGCGGCGGCGGCCTCGTGCTTGAAGCGCCCCATGGCGTCGCGCTTGACCGCTCCGGTGCGGCCGTACGGGTCGGTCTCCCACACCCTCCCGAACGCGATCTCCTCACACGAGAGCCACGTTCCCCACGGTGTGGCCCCTCCCGCGCAGTTCACGTTCGAGCCGCCGAGGATGGAATAGGCGCCGACGATGTTCCCGTCCGCGGCGAAGCGCAGCGCCGAGACCCCGCCCACCAGCGGGAGTTCGGAGTTGGAGACGTAGATCCACCCGGTTCCGTCCCGGAAGCAGGCGCCGCCGTCCGGCGCTCCGTGCCACAGGTGGGTGGTTCCCGTGACCAACCGTCCGCTCTTGGCCACCACGCGCGAGGTGAACCCGGCCGGCAGCCGTACGCCGTTGGCGTCCGGCAGCGAGAGCGCGCCGTAGGGTCCGGTGCCCGGCTGCGCGGGGCCCGCGTGTGCGGCGGACGCCCACAGCGAGCCACCGAGCACCAGCCCGCCCGTTCCGACGGTGGTGCCCCGCAGGAATGTACGCCGATCCATGTCGTACTCCCTTCCGGCGACGGCCGGAACCGCCGCATGCGACTGGCGTTACCAGTGGGTACGTTACGGCCGAAGCACCGTCACGGGATACGCGCGCGAGTGAACTCCCGGTGACGATCGGGCGTCCGGGCCGCCCCGCCGGCGCGGGACGCTCGCCGGGAGGGCGTACCGGCCGACGCCGTCGGCCGGCCGCGGCGACGCCGCCGCGTGTCGCGTTTGTTCAATCCGTGCCGGCAGGCCCGTGTCTAGGGTTCACACATGACCGAAACGATCAGTGAGCTTCTCCGGCACGCCTCCCGCGAGGCGGTCGCGGTGATCGGCGCGATCACCGACGAGGAGTTGCGCCTGCCCACGCCCTGCGCCGACTACCAGGTGCGCGACCTGCTGAATCACCTCTACCAGGTGGTCGTGAACTTCCAGGCCCTGGCCGCCAAGGAATCGGTGGACTTCTCCACGACTCCCGACTTCCTGGTCGGCGATTGGCGGGCCGGCTTCGAGGTCGAGACGACCCGGCTCGTCGCGGCGTGGGCGGCACCCGGTGCCGAGGAGGGTATGTCGGGTGGCATGGGCTTGCCCGCGCGGATCGTGGGGTGCATGGCGCTCCTCGATTTGACCGTGCACGCGTGGGATCTCGCCCGCGCCACCGGCCGGGAGTACACACCACCCCCGCGGGTGATCCCCGCGTTGCACGAACTCGTCGACACGATGGCCGTGACCGCGCGCGAGATGAAGGTCTTCGCCGAGCCCGTCCCGACCGCCGAGAACGCCTCGCCGTTCGACGACCTGCTCTCGCGCACCGGCCGCGACCCCCGCTGGAGCCCGACACCCGCGAGGGCGTGACCACGACCGGCGTCGCACCCGCCGCGCCGCCGCGCCCCGACGGGTCACGTCATTGCCCTACCGCGACGATCGCCGCGACCGTGTCGAGCAGTTCGAGGAGCGTGCCGGGGAACTCGGGCAGCATGCGGATGGCGATCGTCCAGGTCTGCACCGAGTCGCCCAGTCGGTCGATCGCGCCGGCCGCGCGCAGGTCCCGGACGATCCATCGTTCGTGCTCCTGCGGATCCTTGGTGATCGGCACGCCCATCGTGAGCATCAGCGCCATTCCGGCCGGTGCGCAGTGGGCGCTGATGTCGCGCACGGTGAGGGTGCCGCGCTCGATGGAGTCCCGGACCCAGGACGCCCTTCCGGTGTAGGCGTTCGGCCGGAATCGCAGGCCGTCGAGCAGGATTTCGCGGGGACAGTCCGGCCGCTGGACCAGAGCGTCGACGGGGCCGAGGGTCAGCGGTCGGACCGCGCGCGCCGCGACCAGTTCCGGCCAGGGGATCGGTATGCCCTCGTGGGTCAGGTACCTGATCGCATCGCTGCCCCGGCGAATCTCCGCGACCACGTGCGCCGGATCCCCGGCGGTCGCGGCGTACCGACGCATGCGATCGAGACCGTCGGGTTCGGCGAGCGCCTCGCGCACGTACCGGGCCACCTCGGCGTCGAAGGGAGGAGCCGCAGTTCTCCCCTGCCGCGCCGGCGGGGTGACGTCGTCCAGCAGCGCACGCACCGCGTCCGCACCGCCGCGTTCCCAGATCGCGACCAGCATCCGGCTCGCCGCGGCCGCGGTGTGCACCCGGGTGCGGCGCAGGATCAGCCGGACCACTCGGGGGTCCCCGGAGAACAGGCCGGTCATCAGGTGCCTTTTGCGCTCGATCAGGCTCAGCCGGCTCAGGGTTTCCAACAGGTCGTCGGTCGTCGGCACCGCGCCGCGCTCGCCGTGGCGGTCCACACCGGCCAGGACGCGTACGCGCTGGGCGTCCGTCAGCGGCGCGTCCCGAAACAGCACGGCGTTGACGTCGGGGTCGTCGAGGTCCAGCAACTCCTCGACGGATTCCGGCACTTGCTCGGCACACATGGCTCGCGCGAGGTACACCCGCCTCCCGTGTACGGCGGTGATCCGGGCGCGGGTGGCGGCGTTCGTCGACGGTGACGCGAGGACGTCGCGCAGCGTGGGCAGGTCGAGGTCGGGCACGAGGGCGTCGCGAACGTGCTGCGGCGCGGCCCGAAAGAGCGTCAGGAATCCCGCCCGCGCCGCGTCGGCCGACGCGGGCGACCCGGGCGACCCGGCATGGGTCGCGTCCCGTGCGAGATGATCCGGGGTGACGCCGACCGGTACGACGTCGCCCCGCGCGATGTCGTCCGGCCCCGCCCCGCTCACGGTGCGTGCCGCCAGGACATCGGTCACGAGCGCGGCCGACGATCCCCCGTACGCGCCCAGTCGGGTGTATACGGCCGCCCACGCCGCGCGGTCCGCTCCCAGCGGCGCGACCAGTTCGGCGATCGCCCTCCGATTCCCGGGCTCGTCCGCGTCCAGGCACCGCAGGGCGTCGACCGCGGGCGCGATCTCGGCGAGGACGCGCTCGGCGGACAACCAACCGCATCGTTGTCGACGGCGGATGAACTCCGGCCACCACTTGGGGTCGTGCTCGAGTTCGGGATCCACCGACAGGTCGTCCGGCAGCCGGTGGGCGAGCCGGGCGGTGCCCGCGCGATCGTGCCGGTACGCCTCGCGCACGAGGTCTTCGGGGCAGTCGGGTTCCATCACCAGTCGGGTGAGGACAGGCGCCGGCAACGGGTTGCGTACCTGTTCGGCTCGGACCAGGTCCCAGTCGATCACCGTCGAGCCGCGCTCGGTACGGGCCCGCCCGGTCGCCAGTAGCCACAGGCCCGTGGGGCCCGGTGGGCCGGCCGGCTCCTCGTCGATCCGGGCGAGCAGTCCGGGGTGCCCCAGCTCGTCCTCTTCCTCCCGCGCGCGGCGCACGAAGTCCGCGAACTCGGCCGGACCGACCAGCTCGCGCAGCCCGCGCACGCGGTCGAGCAGCAGATCGGGTGGCATTCGCGAGCCGATCCGCACCAGCGTGGCCGCGAGGACCTCGCCGAACGGGGTGTACAGGAGTTCGTGCCGGAAGACGTGGTCCCCCTCGACGAGCCAAGGGACGAGTCCGTCCGGCGCGCGCCAACCCGGATCGGTCGGGTCGGCCGCGGCCATTACCGCCGCCATCACCTCGGCCCGATCCCAGTCGTTGCGCCGGAATGTGCACAGCGCGCGGCCCAACTCGGGCCGACCCAGCCGGGCGAGCGCGCACAGCGCCGCCGTCCCGGCGAACTCCGCCTCCGCCAACGCAAGTTGCAGTTCCACGTCGCCCGATGCGAGCACCACGTCCACGAGCGCGGGCGGCGCTCGGTGCGCCTTGCCCAACAACCGCGTGCACTCCGCCCGCAGTCGGTCCTTCAACGCCTCGGCATCACCGGGCCGGACGGCGCGAAAGGCCGCCGCCACGCCGGCGTGCGTCGCCTCCCCCTCGTACCACCAGTCTCGCTCCACCGACATGGCCGGGACGCTACGCGATCCACCCCGCCCCCGCCGCGAGCAGGCCCCCGCCCGCCCCCGCCGGAGCACGCGGCCGCCTCCGTGCTCCCGGACCGGAGTCAGGTGCCGAGGTCGGTGGTGACGGCGGCGAGGTGGAGCAGGCCGGCGGCGTCCCTGGCGGCCTGGCTGAAGGCATGGATGTTGCTCGTCGGGGTGACGCCGAGCCAGGTGGGGATCCATTCCAGCGGTGGGGCGTCACGGAACGGGATGTAGGCGACGTCGGCGCGGGCGTAGTAGCGGGTGACCTGGGCGCCGACCACGAAGGCGCCTTCGCCGGCGCCGATCAGGGCCAGGGCCTCCTGGAGGGTTTCGAAGCGAGGGCCGGCTTCGATCGGTACGCCCGACGGGGTCCGCGGGGGTGTGCGTTCCGCGCGCCAGTAGTCGGGCGCGGTTCGCCCCGCCCGCAACAGCTTGACGGCGGCGAGATCCTCCATGGAGACCGTGTCGCGACCGGCCAGGGCATGGGTCGAGGACACGGCCAACATGCGGTGCTCGGAGAACAGGACCGGACCGTTGACCATGCCCGGCTCCTGATGCGGCAGGGTCACGATCACCAGGTCCACGTCACCGTCGCGCAGCCGAGGGAGCGCGTCGAAGATCTGCAACTCCCTGGGTTGCACCCGGCAGCCGGGCAGCCGCTCGGCGTACAACCGGGCGGCGTGGAGCGTGAGTTGTCCCACCGCGGGCCCCAGGAACCCGACCCGCAGCACGTGCTCGACGCCCTTCGCGGCGTCGATCGCCTTCTGCAGCCCGGCCTCCAGTTCCCGGTACACCGGCAACAGGTCGTCGTGGAGTTGCCGACCGGCCGCGGTCAGCCGGACGTTCCGGCTGGTGCGTTCGAACAGCGGGGTCCCGATCCGGCGTTCCAGCCTCTGGATCGTCTGGCTGATCCGGCCGGTGCTCAGGTGCAGGCGTTCGGCGGTGCGGCCGAAGTGCAGTTCCTCGGCCAGCGTCAGGAAGGCCTCCAACTCCACCCGCTCGAGCATCGACGCGCCCCATCGTTGAATCCGGCTAAATGATCGACCCACTATCTCACCTTGTCGACGCCGACGGTGCCCAGCAGGGTGGACATGCACGCCTTCCGGCTCCGGGCCCGCCCGGGAGGACGTTGCCGGGTCACGCCGATCCCCCTCCCTTTTTCGCGGAGCCATGTCCTGCGTGCCCGCACAACCACCCGATGTCCGCACGATCATCAGGAAGACAACGCATGAACCCGCAAACCACCGGCGGCACCGTCCCCCGGGACGTTTTCCCGACCCCCGCGCACCGGTCGATCGGGGTGGCCCGATGACCGCCGTCGATGTCGGCGTCGACATCGCCGTCGACAGGCCCGAGACACCCACCCCCGCCCCTCGGGACAACGAGCGTGTGCCCTTGCGCAGGTGGCTCGCCGTCGCGGCGATGGCGGTCGGCACCTTCGCCCTGGTCACCGTCGAATCCCTGCCCGTGGGGCTGCTTCCCTTCATCGGCTCGTCGCTGCACGTCTCGGAGGGCACCGCCGGGCTGATGGTGACGGTCCCCGGCCTGGTCGCCTCCGCCACGGCGCCGCTGCTGCCGGTGGCGATCCGCCACCTGGACCGGCGGATCGTGCTGCTCGGTCTGATCGTCCTGATGGTGGCCGCCAACGTCCTGTCCGCGCTCGCCCCCAACTTCGCGATCCTGCTCGCCGCACGCTTTCTCGTCGGGATCAGCATCGGCGGGTTCTGGGCCCTCGCGGCCGGGCTCGCCGTGCGCCTGGTCCCGGAGCGGTCCGTTCCCCGAGCGGTCGCCATCGTCTTCGGCGGCGCCACGGCTGCCAACGTGCTCGGTGTACCGGCCGGAACGCTGATCGGCGGGCTCGGCGACTGGCGGATCGCGTTCGTCGCCGTCGCCGGGCTCGGGGTGATCGTCCTCGTGGCCCTGTTCGTCCTGTTGCCCCCGTTGCCGGCCGGCCAGGCCGTGCAACTAAGGACACTGGCACGGGAGTTCCGCAATCCGGTGGTGCGGGCGGGCGTCCTGGCCACGTTCCTGCTGGTGAGCGGCCACTTTGCCGCGTTCACCTTCGTCAGCCCCGTACTACAGGACGTGTCGGGAATCGACGAGGGCATGGTCGGCCCGCTGCTGCTGGGCTTCGGTGCCGCGGGCATCGCCGGCAACTTCCTCGCGGGTGCCGCCTCGGCCCGCGACGTCCGGGTGACCATCGTCACCATCAGCGTCGTACTGACCGCCGTCCTGGCGATCTTCCCTCTCGTCGGCCGCACCCCGATCGGCGGCACGGCCCTGATGATCGTCTGGGGACTGGCCTTCGGCGGTGTGCCGGTCGGCGTACAGACCTGGATCCTCAAGTCGGCACCGGAGTCGACCGAGGCGGCCACCGCGCTGAACACGTCCGTGTTCAACCTGGCCATCGCGCTCGGCGCCCTGTTCGGCGGCATCGTCGCCAACAATGTCGCGCTGACCGCCGTGCTGACCACCGGCGCCGTCCTCGCGCTCCCCACGACCCTGGCGATGTGGCGCGCCGGCGGGGGCACCCGCCGGGGTCGAGACGTCACGGCCCCTCGGTGAGCGGCCCCCGCGCCGTCGCCGGGCCGGGCACGCCGTCGACCGGCACATACCGAAACGGAGCCGCCATGGACGAGACACTCGCCAATCAGCCCGCCGGGTACTGGACCGGCGCGGCACACACCGCGGTCATCGCCTTCATCAACGCCGAACACGCGAAGCTCGGCCTGAGCCAACGGCACTGGATGACGCTGAACCGGCTCGCCGCCGACGAGGGCGGTCTGACCCGCGAAGCCCTGACCGAGGCGCTGCGCGAGTACATGACACCCCAGGTCGGCGATGTGTCCACCTACGCCACGATCGTCGACGACCTGCTCGATCGCGGCTGGATCACACCCGGCCACGACGGCCGACTCACCCTCACCGCCGCCGGCCGCACGGGCCGAGCCCGTCTCGCGGCGATCGCGCCCCGGGTCCGGGAGCGAATCCACGCCGGCATCCCGGACGAGGACTACGCCCTGACCGTGCAAGTACTGCGCCGCATGATCGCCAACGTGCACGAGCGGATCGGGACATGACGAAACGGACGACGAATGCGGATGCGGAGACCTCCATGACGAAAAGCCGCTGACCCGCACCGGACGGGCCCGCGCACGGCGTACGTGCGCGGGCCCGTCCGCGTGTGCGCCCGAACGCCTCTCGTCGATACGCATGCCACCGGGTCGTCGGTGGAACCCGGCGCGAACCTCGGCCGGGGACAAGGCTGTTACACCTCCGCGGCAATCGTGGGCAAACCGCGGGTCGGCCGACACCGAATCAGAGGTGCCACGGCAGGCCATGCCGTGCGATGCCGAGGGGGAACCCCGCCATGAACCACCACATACACCGCCATCGGTCCGCCGCGGCGCTGGTCGCGGTCGGCGCGCTGCTCGCGGCGGGCAGCGTCGCGCTCACCGACGCCGCTCCGGCCACGGCGTCCAGCCATCGCGAGGCACCGCTGATCGCGGCCGGTCCGCAACTGGACAACACCGACGTGTACGCATTCGTGAGCCCCGACCGTCCGGACACCGTGACGCTGGTGGCCAACGTCGTCCCGTTCCAGGAGCCCAACGGCGGCCCCAACTTCCATCCGTTCGCCACCGACGCGCGTTACGAGATCAACATCGACTCGGACGGCGACGGCAAGCCGGACGTCACCTACCGCTGGACGTTCCGCGACGAGGACCGGCGCGGCAACGACACCTTCCTGTACAACAACGGGCCGGTCACCTCGCTGGACGACGAGAACCTGCTGTTCCGGCAGCGGTACACACTCCAGGAGATCCGCGGCACGAACGCGCGGACGCTGCTGGACCAGGGACGCGTGGCGCCCTCGCGGGTGGGTGCCGCGTCGATGCCGGACTACAGGGGCCTGCGCGACGCCGCGCTGCACGATCTTCCGGGCGGTGGGCGGGTGTTCGCGGGACAGACCGAGGACCCGTTCTTCCTGGACCTGCGGGTCTTCGACCTGCTGTACGGCGGCAACCTCAAGGAGGTCGGGCAGGACACGGTTGCCGGGTACAACGTGAACACATTGGTACTCCAAGTCCCCAAGACGGCACTGGCGTTGCGCAACGACCCCGGGCGCAACCCGGTCGTGGGGGTGTGGAGCACGACGTCGCGGCGCGGCATGAACGTGGTGGTGGCCGACGGCAAGGACCGTGACTGGGGCCGGTACGTACAGGTGTCGCGGTTGGGCAATCCGCTGGTGAACGAGGTCGTGATGCCCGCCGGGCTGAAGAACCGGTTCAACGCGCTGACCCCGGACCAGGACCGGACCGTACCCGAGCTCGTCGACCGGGTGAACCGGCCCGAGGTACCCGGGCTGATCGAGAAGATCTACGGGATCAAGGCCCCGCAGGGCCCGCGCGCGGACCTGGTGGAGATCTTCCTGACCGGCATCGCGAAGGCGACCAACGGTCCCATCCAGGTCGACCTGAACTCGCAACTGCTGAACAAGGACGTGGATCCGAAGACGTTCGTGCCGGCGGAGGAGATGCGGCTGAACATGTCGATCCCGCCCACCGCGAAGCCGAACCGACTCGGGGTGCTCGGTGGCGACTTGGCCGGGTTCCCCAATGGGCGTCGGCTGACCGACGACGTCGTGGACATCGAACTCCAGGCGCTGGAGGGGGCCGTGGCCACCGGCCGGCCGGTGCCGGCGCTCGCGCGCGGGGACATGGTGGACGCCGGGAACCGGCCGTTCGCGGCGACGTTCCCCTATGTCGCGCTGCCGGAGTACTGGCCGGTGAACCGTGCCGTCGACGCGCCGAGCGGGTGAATCGTGCCGACGCTGCGAGTGTGGGGCGCGGGTGCGGTGGCGGGGATCGTGCTGATCGCGGCTCCCGTCGCCGTGCGCTCACTGGACACCGACCGGGGAAGCCAGGCTTCCCCGGTCGGGGCGCGGGCGGCGTCACCGGCCGACCCGATCGCCGCCGCGCAGGCGCGGTTGCGTGAAGTGCCGGACGACGCAGCGGCGTTGGCCGCGCTGGGTGGGGCGTACGTGGAGCGGGCCCGGGTCACCGGCGACGCGTCGTTGTACGTCCGGGCGGGCCAGGCGTTGGATCGGGCGCTGGCGTTGTCCGGGCCCGGGACGCCGACGCGGGTGACCGCGCTGGTGGCGTCCGCAGCGCTGGCGAACGCCCGCCACGACTTCGCCGCCGGGAAGGAGTCGGCGGTCCGGGCGATCGAGGCCGATCCGTACCACGCGCCCGCGTACGGGGCGCTGGCCGACGCCGCCACCCAACTCGGCGACACCGAGGGCGCCACCGAGGCGATCCAGCACATGCTCGACCTGCGCCCGTCGGTGGCCGCGTTCACCCGCGCCTCCTACGACCTGGAACTGCGTGGCGACGTGGAGGGCGCGCGCACCGCGCTCGATCGGGCGCTCGACGGCGCGTTCACTCGGGACGAGGTCGCGTACTGCCGGTTGTGGCAGGGCGAACTGGCGCGCCGTTACGGGGATCCCGCCGGGGCACTCGGCTCCTACGAGGCGGGGCTGCGGACGGCGCCGGGCGATCCGGCCTTGCGTGCGGGGCGGGCCGCGGCGTTGGCCGACGTGGGACGCGTGGACGAGGCGCTCGCCGAGTACGACCGGGTGATCGCGTCCGCGCCGATCGCCCAATACCTGATCCGCTACGGCGAGTTGGCCGAGCGGGCCGGAAGGGCGGAGCTCGCCCGCGAGCAGTTCCGGCTCGTGGCGGCCCAGTTCGCGGTGCAGGAGGCGCAGGGCGCGACGGACGACGTGGCCCGGGCGGTGTTCGAGGCCGACCACGGCGATCCGGCCGAGGCGGTCGGGCGCGCCGAGGCGGAGCGGGCCCGCCGAGGTTCGGTGCACACGGCGGACGCGCTGGCCTGGGCGCTGTATCGGGCGGGGCGCGCCGACGCGGCGCTGCCCTACGCGACGGAGGCCACGGCGGGTGGGTGGCGTGATCCGGACGTACTGGCCCACGCGGCGGCGATCCGCGCTGCCGCGTCGATGGATGCGGGGAAGGCGGCGGACGCGGGGAACGCCGGCGGTACGGCCGGCGCCGGTCGTACGGGGACCTCGGCGGCCTCCGGGACCTCGGGAGGCGGGCGATGAGGGCGCGGTGGGCGGTTGCCGGGTGTGCGGCCCTGTTGGTCGCCATGGGTGTGCTCGTCGGGGCAGCGCCCGGGGCGTCGGCGCACCCGTTGGGGAACATCAGCGTCAATCAGGCCCACCTGTTGACGCTGCGTCCCGATCGGGTGGAGGACCTCGCGCTCGTGGACGAGGCGGAGATTCCCACGCTCCAGGAGGCGGGACGGCGCGACCTCGACCACGACGGACACGTCTCGGCCGCCGAGTTGCAGGCCCACGCGGACGCCGAATGTCCGCGTCTGGCCGACGGGTTGCGGCTGTGGATCGACGGGCGGCCGGCTGCGGCCTGGACGGTGCTGCGGGCGGGCGCCGAGCTGGTGCCGGGCGCCGCGGGCCTGTCGACCACGCGCACGGAGTGTCGGTTGGGCGCGGCGGCCGATCTGTCCCGCCCCGCCAGGGTCTCCGTGCGGAACGACAACCATCCGGGCCGGGCCGGGTGGCACGAGGTCACCGCCTCCGGCGAGGGTGTCGCGCTGGGCACCTCCCCGGTGCCCCGGACCAGCACGAGTGGCGGACTGCGTTCCTACCCGGTGGACTTGCTCTCCTCCCCGCCGGATGTGCGCGGCGCGGACCTGCGGGTGCGTCCTGGCACGGATGCACCCGTGCCGGGCGTGCGGCGATCGACGCCGAACCTGATCGAAGGGGCGTACGCGGGTGTGCAACGTCGCTTCGACGCGGTGCTGGGCGCGGACCACCTGACCGTGGGGGCGGGCGTTGCCGCGGTCCTGCTGGCACTCGTACTGGGCGGCTCGCACGCGGCCCTGCCCGGGCACGGCAAGACGATCATGGCGATGTACCTGGCCACGCGTGGTGCGGACGGGCGTCGTCAGGGAGTGCGCGACGCGGTGACGGTGGGGGCCGCGGTGACCTTGACACACACGGCCGGGGTGCTGGTGGTCGGGACGTTGTTGAGCGTGTCGACGTCGCTGACCGGCGAGCGAGTGTTGATGTGGCTCGGGGCTGCGAGCGGGCTGCTCGTGGCGGGCATCGGGGTGTGGCTGCTGCGCGCGGCGGTATTCGCGCTGCGGGCGGGTCGGGCCGGGGGCGATCGCGCGGTCGTGCACGCGTACCGCGGACACGGACACGCCCGTGGGCACTCCCACGCGCATTCCCACTCCCACACACGTGCGCACGCCCACGCCCACGCGCATTCGCATTCCCGCGACCAAACGACCGTCGCCGACGCCCACACCCACACCCACGCCCACGCCCACGCCCACGCCCACGCCCCAGCCGATCCGACCGTTCGCGGTACGCGCCCCGGGCGCGGTGTCCTGATCGGCATGGGTGTCGTCGGCGGCCTGGTGCCCAGCCCGTCCGCGCTGGTCGTCCTGTTGGGCGCCGTCGCGCTCGGGCGCACCGTGTTCGGCGTCCTGCTCGTGCTGGCCTACGGACTGGGCATGGCCGCCGTGTTGACCGCCGCCGGCCTGGTCCTGGTCCGCCTGCGACCCACGTCCCGGCACCTGCGGGGTTCGTGGTGGTCGCGATATCTCCCGCTCGCCACCGCCGTGTCCGTGATCGCGGTCGGCGTGGTGTTCACCGTTCGCGCGGTGGGCTGAGGCCCATCGCCGTATGTCGACGCACACATGAGGAAGGGAGTCGGTCCCGATGACGACGAGGGTGAGGACCCCGATGAGGACGAGGATGCGGGCGACGACGGGCACGGCGCTCGCGGTGGCCGCGCTGTGGGCCTGCGCCGCCGGGTGCACGGGGTCGGGCAAGGACGAGAATCCCGAGCGTGCCTCGTTCGAGGCCGCGCCCACGACGGCGACGTGCCAGGAGCACCAGCGGTCGCGACCCGGACCGGAGTACACGTCGCAGGAGGAGGGCGACACCGCGAAGGTCCTGAACGTGCTGGAGCACTACACGGCGAACGGGCGCAAGCCTTACTGCGACGGCAAACCCGCGACGGCGACCGACCTCGCGTGGGCGCGGTTGTACGTCGACATGGGCGCGGACGCGGCTTATCTGTCCGGCGAACTCGGCGGCGGAGGCGTGCCGGACGAGGACCCGACACCGTCGCCGTGACGGTCGGTCCGAGTCGGCCCGGCCCGTCGCCCGGGCCCAACCGCGGCACCCGGGCCGATCGGCCCGGGTGCCGCGGGCTGCGACGTTCACGTCCGGTCCGGCGGGCCGGATGGCACCGTCGCTCGACGCGCACGCGGCGCCGAGGCGCCCTCGCGGACGGCGCGAACGACCCGGCCCGAGCGCGTGAGCCGCGCGGCTCGACTGTGCGGATCAGCGCACGAGCAGCCGCAGCAGCGCCTCCCGCAGGTCGTCGCGGCGGCCGGCGACGAGTTCCTCGAGGGTGATGTCGAAGACCATCGCGACGAGCAGGTGCGCCATCGGCTCCGGTGGATCCCAGCCCAGGGCCACGAGTTCGGGCAGGACCAGGGCCCTGGTGCGGGCGTTGCGTTCGCGGGTCTCCTCGAAGAGATCGGGGTCCGTACGGGCCTGGACCAGCAGTGCACGGGTACCGGTGGTCGCCAGGCCGGCGTCCAGGTAGCCGTGCACGCCGGCCACCAGGCGTTCGCGGCCCGGCGCGAGGCCCTCCACCTCGGCCAGGACGCGCTCCTCCAGGCCGCCGTGGTACCTGCGGTGCAGTGCCACGAGGTAGCCGCGGCGATCCTTGAAATGTTGGTAGAAGCTGCCCTTCGCCATGCCCGCCGTCTCCACCACGGCGTTCACCGACATCCTGGACAACCCGCGTGCGTCCGCGACTTCGAGTCCCGCCCGCAACAACGCCTCACGGCCCGGTCCCGCCGGTCGTGCCATCGATCACCTCTGTTGGAGAGTCAAACCACCTGGTGGTCTTGACAGTTGCGCCCCGGATGAACACCTTATGACCGACCGACCGGTCATGAACAGGTTCGATCTCGACGGGCTTCCGCTCCGACCCCCGCTCCCCCGAGGCAACGGCCCTTGTGGCCTTGCCCTTTCGAGAGGACATGGACCACTCCATGCACGTACGACGCACGTTACGAAGCAAGATCGCCACGGTGGTGGGCGTGCTCGCCCTCACCGCCGCGGTGCTGACCGCGACGCCCGCGGCGCACGCCGACGCCGGCGCCCCGGTCGAACTGCCGCGCCTGGTCGCCGCCGACCCCGTCAACCACGCGGCGATGCTCCAGGCCGAGGTCGGCTACTGGAATCTGGCGCGGATCGCCAAGTACGGCCTCAACTCGGACGGCGCCGACGCGTTCCCGCCGCCGGGCGGCTGGGACGACCTGAGCAGACCGTGGACCGGCCAGGGCAAGATCTCCCGGACCACCGGCAAGCTCCTGATGGTGTATCGCAATTCCTTCGACGGCGCGCTCGTGCCCTCGGCGTGTTCCGCGAACGTGATCACCAGCGCCAACCGCAGTACCATCGTCACCGCGGGCCACTGCTTCAAGGTGACGGCCAACCTCCGTGCGGGACTGGGCGACGACGTGATCACCAACGCGGTGTTCATCCCCGCCTTCAACGGCGCGAACGTACCCCGCTTCACCGGCACCGACGAGAGCAACGCGCCCATGCCCGGCAACGACGTCGCGCCCTACGGCGTCTGGGGCGTCACCCGTGCCTGGATCACCCCCACCTGGGATGCCGACAGCACCTTCCGGTCCGGCGGTGACGTCGCGATGGCGACCGTCGAACGCCCGGGCGACCCCACGCCGATCCAACAGATCACCGGCGGCCAGAACATCGCCTTCGGCGTGGCCGCCAACCCGCTCTCGCTCCACCAGTTCGGCTATCCGACCGACAACACCCGCAACTGGTACTGGACCAGGAACAGCGACGGCACCACGTCCGCCGACTTCGGCGTCGCCCCCTCACTGCGACGCGGTTTCGACGGCCGGTCCCTGATGTACGCCCGCGGCACGACCATCGACGACTCGACGATCAACCTGGCCCACGACATGGCCTCGGCGATGTCCCCCGGCTCCAGCGGCGGCCCCTGGCTGATGAACTTCGACCCCGCCACCGGCACCGGCACCCAGATCGCGGTCACCTCCCGCTTCACCAACGCCACGGGCAGTTCGCCCTGGTGGGAGGCAGCCTGGGCCATCGTCCACGGCGGCACCCCCAACTGGGCCTACGGCCCCTACCTGATGTCCAACGGCTTCGGCGACCTCACCCAGGCGATGTACAACACGGTCCGGAACACCACCCCCTGACCCCCCGGTTCCGCACCCGCCCATGAGCCGACGGCCCTGACCGAACCGGCCCGAAAGCACACCGGTGCGCCCCCGCCCGCAGGCGAGGGCGCACCGGCCCCCACTCGACACCACCCCCGCCCCGGCACCTCGCCGCCGGACCCGGCCGGCTCTTGCGTGGTGTGCGCCCGCGGCCCGGTGATGGTCGCAACCTCCCGCGAGGCCGGGAGATCCGGGAGATCCGGGAGAATCGGACCTTGTCACCGTTGCCCCCGGCAGCCCGGTGATCTCGACAAGCCCGGAAGGACCGTTCGGCAGACGGTCTACGGGGTCACCACGGTGAATACCGGGTAGATCCGCGGCTGCACGTCCGGAACGCCGAGGTCGCGCAGGATCGGGATGATGATCTCGCTGAACCGCTCGAACGCTTCCTCGGACTCCCACACGTCGGCGACGAACCAGCCTTCGGGGGTGGCGGCGGAGGTGTGCGAGATCAGGCCCGGCACCGGCCAGTCCGCGGGCTTCTCGACCGGGCCGCGACCGCCGGTCACCTTGTCCGCACTCGCCTCGTACATCGCTTGGGTCATACCGGGCATTTCGAGAATCACGACGATCGCCATGTCGGCCTCCGCTGCTGGATGTTGTCGGGGTGCCGGATCAGTCGACCAGCACGGTCGGCCCATCCGCGCGTCGAGCTACGCCGAATGGCCGACCGCTGCCGGCCGGGGCCGGCGACCGCCCATCCGTCCCGGTCCGGACCGCGAGGTCTCCGAGGCCGACGAACCGCCGACGTCCGTGATCGCTCCCCTGGATGTGTCCCGAACCGGCGAACCAAGACACACGCCAGATTGCCTAATGCAATTAGGCATGCGCATAATCCTCTAAGGCAGGATTGGCGGAGGACTCGGAGAGTGGGCATGACACGAGTGGGGCTGACCACGGAGCGTCTGGTCCGGGCGGGGGCGGAGCTGGCCGACGAGATCGGCTTCGAGCAGGCGACCCCCGCCGAGCTCGCCCGTCGGTTCGGCGTCAAGACCGCGAGCCTGTACTCGCACGTCAGGAACGCCCATGACCTCAAGACCAGGATCGCCCTGCTCGCCCTGGAGGAACTCGCCGACCTCGTCTCCACCGCGGTGGCCGGACGGGCCGGCAAGGACGCACTGATCGCGTTCGCGAACGTCTACCGCGACTACGCCCTCGCGCACCCGGGCCGCTTCGAGGCCGCCCGGTTCCGGCTCGACCCGGAGACCGCGGCCGCCGGTGCCGGCGTCCGGCACGCGCAGATGATGCGGGCGATCCTGCGCGGATACGACCTGGCCGAACCCCGGCAGACCCACGCGGTGCGGCTGTTGGGCAGCGTCTTCAGCGGTTACGTCGGGCTGGAGAGCGCGGGCGGCTTCGGTCACAGCGCCCCCGACTCGCAGGAGAGCTGGACCGAGATCCTCAACGCGCTCGACGTGCTGCTGCGCACCTGGCCCGCCGACTCCTGAGCGACCCGCCTCATCCACCGACCCCACCGCCGGGCGACGCCCTGATCGGAGAGACCGCGGAAATGGGCACCGAGGAAACGAGCACCGAGCAGATGAGCACCGAACGCATCCACACCGAGGACGACTGGACCACCACCCCCATCACCGCCGAACTCCTGCGCGGCGCACTCGACGTGGAGCACACCGAACGCGGCGTCCTGCCCCACCGGCTGCCCGCACGCGCCCGGGAGCAGATCCCCGACGACCAGCTCGCCATGGCGCAGTCGCAGCCCTCCGGCGTACGACTGGCCCTGCGCACCCGGGCCACCGCCGTCGAGCTGGACGTCGTGGCCGGCAAACGGGTCTACGTCGGAGCGCCGCCGCGCCCGGACGGGGTGTACGAGCTGCTGGTCGACGGGCGGCTCGCGGGTCGGGCCGGCACGACCGACGGCGACACACTCACCATCGACCCGGTCTCCGGAACCACACAGACCCGAACCGGCCCGGTGCGGACACTGCGCTTCACCGGGCTGCCGGGCGACGAGAAGGACGTCGAGATCTGGCTGCCGCACGACGAGACCACCCTGCTGGTGGCCCTGCGTACCAACGCCCCCGTACACCTGCCACCGGCCGGCGACCGCAAGGTCTGGCTGCACCACGGCAGTTCGATCAGTCACGGCTCCAACGCCCGCACCCCGACCGGGACCTGGCCCGCCCGAGCGGCGGCTCTGGGCAAGGTGGAGTTGATCAATCTGGGCTTCGGCGGCAGCGCCCTGCTCGACCCGTTCACCGCCCGCGCCATGCGCGACACCGAGGCGGACCTGATCAGCGTCAAGGTCGGCATCAACATCGTCAACACCGACGCGATGCGGTTGCGTGCCTTCGGTCCGGCCGTCCACGGTTTCCTCGACACGATCCGTGAAGGGCATCCCACCACCCCCCTGCTGGTGGTCTCGCCGATCCATTGCCCCATCCACGAGAACACCCCGGGACCCAGCGCCGCGGACTTCGGCGCGATGAGTGAGGGGCGTCTGCGCTTCGTCGCCACCGGCGATCCCGCGCAGACCGCCGCCGGGAAGCTGACCCTCACCGTGATCCGGGACGAGTTGGCCCGGATCGTTCGGCAGCGCGCGGCCGCCGACCCGAACCTGCACTACCTGGACGGCCTCGAGCTCTACGGCGAGGCGGACCACGCCGAACTGCCGCTGCCCGACGACCTGCACCCGGACTCGGCCACCCACCTGCGCATCGGCGAACGCTTCGCCCGCCTCGCCCTCGGTGCGTTCGCCGGCCCGGCCGGCTGACGAACTCCCCTTTGCGCAACCCTCGTTCGACCGGCGTCGAACGGCACGCCGCGGTTCGTCGGTGGGCGCGCGGAGTCGGTGTGCTCAGCGCGTGGCGCAGGCGTCGCCGATCGCCTCGTCCAGGATCGTCAGGCCGAGCGCGAGTTCGTCCTCGGTCGCCGTCAGCGCAGGCGCGATCCGGAAGACCCCGCCCATGCCCGGGAGCTGCACGATGTTCATGTGCAGGCCCAGTTCCAGGCAGCGCCGGGTGACCCGCGCGCCCAACGCGTCCGAACTTTGTTTCGTCTCGCGGTCGACGACGAGTTCGAGCCCGGCCAGCAGGCCCCGGCCGCGGATGTCACCGACGACCGGATGGCGCGCGGCGATGTCCGTCAGGCCCTGCCGCAGGAACGCGCCGAGCGTTCGCGCGCGCTCGTCGAGCCGGTCGGCGATCAGCACGTCCAGCACGGTGTTGCCGACCGCCGCCGGCAGCGGGTCGGCGACATGCGTGGTGAAGAACAGGAACCCGCGGTCGTACGCCTCCTGCTCGATCTCGGCACTGGTGACCACGGCGGCGAGCGGCAGTCCCGCGCCGAGCGTCTTGGACAGCGTGAGGATGTCGGGGACGACGCCGTCGCGCTCGAACGCGTACCAGGACCCGGTGCGGCACAGGCCGGTCTGGGCCTCGTCGAGGATCAACAACATGCCGCGTTCCCGGCACTTGTCCCGCAGGGCCGCGAAGTACCCGGGTGGCGGCTCGATGATGCCGCCCGAGCTGAGGATGGGTTCGACCAGGCACGCGGCCAGGCTGCCGGTCGACTGCGCGTCGATCAGGTCGAAGGCCACGTGCAACTGACGGCGCCAGTCCAGTGCGCCGTCGGCCGTGGTGAAGTCGGGCCGGTACGCGTTCGGAACCGGGATGGCGAAGTTCCCGGGTGCGCCGGGGCCGTAGCCCTTGCGGCCCGCGCTGTAGGTGGCGGACGCGGCGGCCTGGGTCATGCCGTGCCAGGATCGGGCGAACGAGACGATCTCGTACCTGCCGGTGACGAGCTTGGCCATCCGGATCGCGGCTTCGTTCGACTCGGCGCCGGTCGTCAGCAGCAGCGCCTTCTCCAGCGGCGCGGGCAACGTGGCGGCCAGCCGGCGGGCGAGGTCGACCACCGGGCGGCTGAGCATGCCGCTGTAGAGGTGGTCCAGGGTCGCCACCTGGCGCCGGACGGTCGCGACGATCTCCGGGTGCGAATGGCCCAGGATCGCGCTCATCTGGCCGGAGGTGAAGTCCAGGATCTTCCGGCCGTCCGCGGTGAAGACGAAGCTCCCGGCGGCGTGGTCGATGATCTCGCGGGTGAACTCGCCGCCGTAGCGGACGAGGTGGCGCCGGGCGTCGGCCCAGAAGGTTTCGGTGGACGGCGGGGTGGTGCTCGAAGCAGCCATGTCCACGACCGTAGGTCGCGTTCGAGCGACACGTCCATCTCACGATTCCGGCCGTGCTGTTCGGTAAAACCGCACAAGGATGCCGACAATGAGGGCGTGATGAACCCTTGGAGACTGCGCCTGCTGAGCCGGCTGGACACGCTGGGCACCATCCGGGCGGTCGCCCAGGCCACCAACCTGAGCCCGTCCAGCGTGTCCCAGCAGCTCGCCGTGCTGGAGGCGGAGACGCGCACCCAACTGCTGGAACGCACCGGACGGCGGGTGCGGCTGACCTCGGCCGGGCTGATCCTCGCGCGGCGGGCGCAGGCGATCCTCGATCACATGGACGGCGTCGAGGCCGAGTTGCGCGGGTTCGGCGAGGAACCCGCCGGGCTGGTGCGGTTGGGGGCGTTCCAGAGCGCGATCCACACCATGGCGGTGCCGGCGGTGACCCGTCTGGCGCGCGAGCATCCGCACCTGGATGTCGAACTGCTGGAGTTGGAGCCGCACGCGAGCATGCCCGCGCTGCGAAATGGTGACGCGGACATCATCATCACGACCACGGACTTCGACGAACTGCCCCTGGGGCCGGATCTCGACCTCGTGCCGCTGGCCACCGACCCGGTCCTGCTGGTGGTCCCGCCCGAGCATCCCGCGGCCGGCCGCGGGGCGGTGGACCTCGCGGCCTACGCGGACGAGCCGTGGGCGTTCGACATCCCGCAGTCGTACATGGCGAACCTCGCCTTGCGCCTGTGTCGGCAGGCGAGGTTCGAGCCGCGCGTGGTGTGCCGGTTCAGCAACTACATGATGACGTTGCAGCACGTCGAGGCCGGGCTGTCGATCGCGTTGTTGCCCGGGTTGGCGGTCGACCGCCGCTATCGCGTCGCCACCAGGGAACTCGCGAATCCCCAGACGCGCACGATCACGGCGGCGATCCGCCGCGGCTCACCGCCTCGTGCGGCGGTGCGCGCCGTCCTGGACGCGCTGCGCCGCGACCCGAGCCTGCCGGTGTCGGGACGGGAGAGTGACGATTCGGCCGGCTGTGACTCAAAGTCATAGCCCGCAGACTCTGTGTGTAACGCAGATCACGGCGACATCCACCCTCGATGGTCGATGGGCCGCTCGTTCTCGTGCCAGGATGTGCCATGTGAGATGTGCAATGTCACACCTCATACGGCTACGCCCGACGTCGGGCGTCACGACAACGGAGGTTTCCCATGAAGTGCATCCAGGCCATCGCAGCGCTGGGCATAGCCGGCACGAGCATCCTCGCCGCCGCGCCGATCGCGACCGCCGATCCCGTTCCGCCCTCCGTGACCTGCACGTACGGCCTCCAGTCCGGCCTCGCGACCAAGGTCTGCGCAGAGGTCACCGGCGAGAACGTGCGACTCTTCGGCCAGGTCGGCCTGGCGGGGCCTCCGTCGCCGGGCAGTCCGCTGCCGCAGCCGAAGCCGCTGATCCTGCAGCTGTCCGGCAACGTCGCCGGCGTCTCGCTCGGTGCGGTGACCCAGAACGCGATCTTCCAGAGCACCACGATCCAGGTCTCCGGCGTGAGCGGCAGCGTCGGCTGCGGTTCGACCGTCCACGGCAGCTTCGCCGTGGCGTCCTACCAGTGGCCGTCGAACCCGGTCACCATCGATCTGGACATCCCCTGCTGACGTCACCCCCGGCCGTGAATATCACGGAACGATAACGGGTTCGGACCGGAAGTTCTCTCGTTGTTCAGCCGATCGACGGCCGTTCGTGGATGGCCGATCCCCGACTCGTTGCATGGTGGTTGCGCACACTCTCGCGCGGCGGCCGCAACGACAGGCAACTCGGGCCGCACGTCGGGGAGCTCGGCACGCGACACCCGCTCCACCCGCAGTACGCAGGTGCGCGGTAGGCAACACGAGACAGCCGGGCCGACCGCGCGAACGCGGTCGGCCCGGCGGGCCTGCGGCGGATTGCCCCCGCCGCGGCCCGACCCCACTCCGGTTCATCCACCGAGGGAGTTATCGAAGTGTACGGATCCACCCGAGCCAAACGCGGGATCGCCGCCGCCGCAGTCGCCGCGGTCGCCGTTCCACTCGCCCTGGCCGGCGCCGCGCTCGCCGCCTCGCCGGCCGCGGCCGAAACCCTGCCGTCGCTGCCCGGCGGCACCAAGAAGGCCAAGACGCTGGTCATCGGCATCGACGGCCTGCGCTTCGACAAGCTGCGAAGCGGCGACGCGCCCAACCTCAAGGCACTGATGGCCGGCGGCGTGACCGCGTCGAGCAACCTGTACGCGCAGCCGTTCGCACCCACCGTCTCCGGACCCGGCTGGTCCACCATCGCCACCGGCGTATGGCCGGACAAGCACGGCGTGCACGACAACTCGTTCGCCGGATCTCAGTACGACAAGTACCCCGACTTCGCGACCCGCCTGGAGACCGCCCAACCGGCCGCCTCCACCCTCGTGGTCGGCGCGTGGGAGCCGATCTCGTCGAAGATCTTCTCGCCGAAGGTCGACGTGCGCGTGTCCACCGACGAGAACGACGACCTCGCCACCGCCGACACCGCGCAGTACCTGTCCACCGGCAACCCCGACGTCGCGTTCATGCACCTGGACGCGGTCGACGGGGCCGGCCACAACAACGGGGGCAGCAGCGTCGAGTACGCACAGGCCGTACGCGAGGCCGACACCCGGGTCGGCAGGGTCCTCGACGCGCTGCGCGGTCGGGCGACCTACGCCCAGGAGGACTGGCTGATCATGGTCACCACCGACCACGGCCACACCGACTCCGGCGGCCACGGCGGCGACACCCCGCAGGAGCGCCAGACCTTCGTCATCGCGAACGGCGGGGGCATGCCCGCCGGCACCGTGCGCGACGACGTGCGCCTCGTCGACATCGCGCCCACCGTGCTCAAGCACGAGGGTGTGCGGATCGACCCGGCGTGGGGCCTGGACGGGCAGCCGATCGACGAGATCAAGGCGGACGCCTTCGACGCGCTGCGACCGACCCTGTCCGAGCGCGTCGACGAGACCGGCATCCCCGCCGGCGTCAAGGGCTTCACCCACACCACGCCACAGGGCTGGTCGATCGACAACTCGGCGATGCCCACCGGCGGCGTGACCGAATGGCGCGGCTGGTCCTTCACCACCGACGAGTTCTTCACCCGCGCCGAGGGCAACGCCCAGGCCCGCGAGGGCAACGTGCGCAGCCGCAACGTGTTCGCCGTCGCCGACTCCGACGAGTGGGACGACAAGGCGCACGCCGCCGGGCAGTTCGACTCGACCCTGGTCTCCCCGGCCTACCCGGTCGAGGGCAAGGCCAAGGCGGAGCTGAGTTACGTCAGCGACTACCAGGTCGACGGCCCGCAGACCGGCGACGTGTATGTGTCCTGGGACGGCGGCGCGCCCAAGCCGATCAAGTCCTACCGCGCGAACACCAACCAGGTCGAGCGTCTGACGCTCGACGTCCCGGCCGGCGCCGAGACCGCGCAGATCCGGTTCCGCTACACCGGCACCAACAGCCGCTTCTGGGCCATCGATCAGGTCTCCCTCACCACGAGCGGGGCCACGAACCCGGGCGGCGACCCGCTGTCCGGCAACCAGGTGATCACCACCACCGTCAAGAACACCGGCGGGCTGACCATGACCGTCGACGGCGGCACGGTCACCCTGCCCTCGCCCGAACTGACCGCCGCGGGCGACCGGTTGGCCAGTTCCGGTGCGCTGAACACCGTGCAGGTCACCGACCTGCGTACGGCCGACCCGGGCTGGAACGTCAGCGGCCAGGTCACCGACTTCGCCGCCGCGGGCGGCGCGGGCGGCGCGGGCTTCGACGGCTCGGCCCTGGGCTGGACCCCGAAGGTCGTCCGGGCCGGCGACGGTCAGCAGGTGACCGCCGGCCCGCCGGTGGCGCCCGCGGCCGACGGCGGCGTCAAGACCGCGCGCACCCTGGGCCGGGCGGTGGCCGGCCACGGTCGCGGCACCGCCGTGCTCGGCGCCGACCTGAGCCTGAACCTGGCCACCACGACCGCACCCGGCACCTACAGCGCGACCCTCACGGTCACCGCGATCTGAGCACCCGCGGACCCACTGTTCCGCTGCTCCGCTGCTCAGCTGCTCCGCTTCCGATGATCCGCTGACGTGACACCGTCCCCCGCGCCCGCGCGGGAGACGGTGTCGACAGCGGACACCCCGGCGGCGCGGGGTACGGGCCACCCCGTACCCCGCGCCCACCCGGACCCGACATCACCGACCCCGCCCGGTCCGGGCCGCGAAGGAATCCTTCATGCCCCACCCCCGTCATCGCCTCCACCGGGTTCTCGCCGCGCTCGTCGCCGCCGGCGCCTGCATCGTGTTGTCGTGCGCCACGCCCACCGTCGCGGCCGAACCCGCGCCCACTCCCACCACCTGGTCCGTACAGCCGTCGACCGAACAGGGCCCGGACGACCGCCCGTTCTTCCGCTACGCACTCGCGCCCGGCGCCCGGCAGATCGACTACGTCGCCGTCACGAACGCCGGCGACGCGCCCCTGACCGTGGATCTGTACGCCCAGGACGCCTTCACCACCGCGGCCGGCGGCTTCGACCTGCTCGCGGCCGGACGCCCGTCCGCCGACGTCGGCGCGTGGATCCGCCTCAAGCAGACGCGGATCACCGTGCCGCCGCGCTCGCGCAGCGACGTACCCTTCGAACTCTCCGTCCCGGACAACGCGTCCCCCGGCGACCACACCGGTGGTGTCGTCGCCTCCGTGACCACTCCCGGACAGGACGCGGCCGGCAGTCGAGTGCTGGTCGACCGACGTGTGGGCACCCGCGTGTACCTGCGGGTCGACGGCCCGCTGCGGCCCGCGCTGGGCACCGGCGGGCTGAGCGCGCGGGTGCACGGCTCGCCCGACCCCTTCGGCGGCGGCCTGACCGTCACGTACACGGTGCGCAACACCGGCAACGTCCGTCTCGGCGCCCGTCCCGAGCTGACCGCGCGCGGCCCCTGGGGCGTGACCACGCGGCACCAACGGCTGGATCCGCTACCGGAGTTGCTGCCCGGTGCCGCCTTGACGCGAACCGTGCGCCTGGACGGTGTGACGCAGGCGTTCCTGCTCGATGTCGACCTCGCGGTGCACCCGATGCCGGTACCCGCCGGCCCGGCGGAGACCGGCCCGATCGCCCACGCGCGAACCGAAGTGCGGGCCGTGCCATGGGTCGTGGTGGGAGCATCCGCGCTGCTGCTCGCCGTTCTCGTGTCGCTCGTCGTGCGTCGCCGCCGACGCCGTCGCCGAGGCGGGGAGGAGACCACATCCCACGCGAGGGAGCCGATCCCGCAGCCCATCGGGGCCGGGGGCAACGGATCGTAGCCCCCGGGCCGTTCGCGCGGCGATCATCGGCCGACTCGCGGGGCGGTGAATCGACGGTGTCGATGCCTTGCCCGGGCGTTGCGGTCACACGATACTGACGTGAGGTCGCTGTCCGTGTTCCGTGGGGCGGGACGTGTCCGCGCTCGACAGGTGCCCGAGGGGGACCGCTCGATGGGCAGGAGAGTTCCGCGTCGGTTCAGGCAGGATCCGCTGGGGTTTCTCGAGGACCTCTCCCGCCGTCGTTCGGCCGGGGTCTTCCCGCTCCCCTGGGGCGGTTGGTGCGTAGGCGACCCGGAGTTGGCGCTCGCGGTG
This sequence comes from Embleya sp. NPDC127516, assembly GCF_044765325.1. Taxonomy (NCBI): domain Bacteria; kingdom Bacillati; phylum Actinomycetota; class Actinomycetes; order Kitasatosporales; family Streptomycetaceae; genus Embleya; species Embleya sp. NPDC127516. Next base: position 239,322 of record NZ_JBIWJT010000009.1, read on the forward strand.
TTGCGCGACCCGGAGTTCAACGCGGGACTGTCCACCTTCTACGGTGACCTGCTGCCCTCACGACCGGCCCAGATCGCCCTCGGGCACGCGGTCCGGAACGTCCTGCGACCACGATTACCGGAGTACCGGGAGAACCTGGCCGAGGCGGTGGCCGAACTGCCCGCGGCCGGGCGGTGGCCCGAGACCGGTCCCGCGCTGGTTTATCGGTGCACCGCCGACCTGTTGCTCCACCCCTCCGCGGCCCCCGGGTTGCGACACCTGCTGGCCCGATCCGTGGGCGCCGGCCTGCTGATCCGCTCGCCCCTGATGCGCGAGCGCGTACGCGTGGAGTTGCTGCGTCCGCGGCTGTTCGCGGCACTGATCGAGCACATCGGGCAACGCCGCGCGGCAGGCGGCGATCCCGACGCGCCGCGAGACCTGCTCGACGCGGTCGTCGGCGCGTGCCCCGAGAACACCGACGACCGGATCGTGGCCGAACTCTACGTGCTGCTGTTCCGGTCGATCGTGGGGAACGTCGGCTACACCGTGGCCTGGACCGTACTGCTGGCCGGCCTGCACAGCGCGCCGGGCGCGCCGTGGCCGTGGCCCCCCGAGTGGATCGTGCGCGAGGCCGCGCGGCATCGCCCGTTCGTCTGGATGGTCGGCCGCCCGGTGCCGGATCCCGTCGAATTCGGCGGTGTCGAGTTGCGCCCCGGCGCGATCCTGTCGGTCAGCCCCTATCTCCTGCACCACGACGAACGACACTGGAATCGTCCCGACGCGTTCCGGCCCGAACGCTGGGCACACCCGGACGAGCGCGGCCCGTATCTGCCGTTCAGCGCGGGCCCGTTCATCTGCGCCGGCGCGGCGATCGCCCAGACCATGGCCACCGACGCGGTGGCCGCCCTGGCCGGCGGCGCGCGACTGACCGTCGTCGACGGGGACACCCGTCCGGTCGTGACCAACGCGGCGGCTCCCCAGCCGTTCACCCTGAGCCGCACCACCCGTTCCGTGACCGGATCACCCGCATCCGGGAGGAGGTGAACACCCATGATGGCGATCATCCGACGCATCCTCACGAACACGCCGCCACTGATCTGGAACCCGAAGGACCCGTGGTGACCCCACCTCGGGACGGACGGCCCGCGCGGACGAACGCATCGGTCCGCGCGGGCCGTTCGGCCACCCGGCCACCCATCGGCCGGCACCGACGCAGTGGGTCAACCGTTGTGGGCCCGCTCGGCCACCCGGTCGGAGAACAGGGTGACCATCTCCCAGCCCTCGCGCAGGGTTTCCTCGACCCGCTCCACGGACCAGTCGTCGCGGTCGGCCAGCGCCCGATATCCCACCTCCAGGTGTTCCACATCGGCGCCGTCGTGGAGTTCGAAGTAGCGGCTGCCCGCGAAGCTGGTCAACCCGGCGTTGTGGAACACCAGACCGCTGCCTTCCAGCACCAGATGCGCCAGCACGATGCGGTCGACGGTGCTCGAGGAGGTCATGCGGTCCACGAACCACGAGGATGCCGCGGCGACGACCGGATCACGGCGGGCCGGGCGGCCGGCCCGCGTGCCGCCCAGCAGCGTGTTGTGGCCGAGTTCCTCGGCCAGGTGTTCCTCGGCGAGCCGACGCGAGGGCGTGTCGATCTCCCCCGCGACGCGGGCGGCGATCACCCGCTGGAAGCCGTCGGACCACTGTTGCAGGTGGTCCAGCGCGCGTTGCCGCAATTCCCCGGTGGTGGCGTCGGGATGTGCGACGAGGCGGATCAGGGCGCTGTCCCGGTACCCGGCCATGTACCGTTCGTTCGCCGCGCGCACGGCCGCCACCTCGTGCCGATCGGCGAGGTAACTCACGCGCGGCGACTCGGTGTTCTCGTACAGTCCGGCGCCCTCGAACTGGATCGACAGGGCCCAGAACCCGGTCGGTCCGGTGCCCACGAAGCCGTGGTCGTCGCCCGGCGGGAGCAGCACGATGTCGCCCGGCCCGATCTCCTGCCGGACTTCGCCGAGCGTTCGCCCGGATCCGACCGCCGCGACGACCATGCTCTTGACGGGATGCCGGTGCACGGCCTGCGCTTGGTCGGGGAGCAGCCGTACCCAACTCATCGAGATCCGCGCGAGGTCGGGGATGAACTCCTTGAGGGCGGGATGACGATGGAAGTCCTTCAACAGTCCGATGTCATGGACGGATTCGTCGACGACCACGGAGGTGATCGCCTCGAGGTCGTCCCGGTGGATGATCTGCATGCGGCTCACGGCCTTTCGTTTGCTCACGGTCGTGTGGGTGGTGCGTGGGGCACCGGCGGTACGGGAACAGGCCAACGCATCCCGGGCCTTCAGGGGGTGATCAGGATCTTCAGGGGATGATCAGGACCTTCAGGGCGCTGCGGTCGTGCATGGCGCGGTATCCGTCGGCGATCGATGCGAGGGGGATCGTGCTGTCGAACACCGGTGAAGGGTCGAGGGTGCCGTCGAGCACGCGCGGCAACAGGTCGGGGAGGTAGGACCGGACGGGGGCAATGCCGCCGCGCAGGGTGAGGTTGTTCATGAACAGGGCGCCGACGTCCAGTCCGCGGTCGCTTCCGTGCGGGGCGCCGACCCAGCCGATGGCGCCGCCGGGGCGGGTGACGCCGATGGCGGTACGCATCGCCTCCTCGCTGCCCACGGCCTCGATCGCGGCGTGCACGCCGTGGCCGCCCGTCGCCTCGCGTACCGCCGTCACGGCCGCCTCGCCGCGTTCGGTGATCGTGGTGGCGGCGCCGAACTCGCGGGCGAGGCGCAGGCGGGCCGCGTGTCGGCCCAGCGCGATGACGTGCTCCGCGCCCAGCATGCGGGCGGCCAGGACGGCGCACAGCCCGACCGCGCCGTCGCCCACCACGGCGACGGTCGCACCCGGCCGTGCGCCGGCGCTCACCGCCGCGTGGTAGCCGGTGCCCATGACGTCCGTCAGTGCGAGCAGCGCGCCGAGCAGCCGCTCGTCCGAGGCGGCCTCGGTGGGCACCTTGACCAGGGTGCCGTCGGCGTACGGGACCCGGACGCCCTCGCCCTGGCCGCCGTCGGACCCGACCGCGCCCCACATTCCGCCGTTGGTGCAGGAGGTGGGCAGGCGCTCCGTGCAGAAGACGCAGGCCCCGTCGGACCAGGTGAACGGGGCGATGACCAGGTCGCCGGGGCGCACCGCGCGCACGTGGGAGCCGGTTTCCACCACGGTGCCCAGGAATTCGTGCCCGATGCGCTGTCCGGGCGTACGGGCGGACTCGCCCCGGTAGGCCCACAGGTCGCTGCCGCACACGCAGGCGCGCAGGACTTGGACCACCGCGTCGCCGGGCCGCTGTACGCGGGGGTCGGGGACGTCCTCGACGCGGATGTCATAGGGGCCGTGAATGGTGGTGGCGCGCATGCGTCACGTCCTTGTCCCCGGCGTCGGCGGGCCGGTCTGCGGTCAGGGTGATCAGGTCGAAGTCCGCGACGGGCCGGGCGTCCTGGTTGACGACCTCGACGTGCCAGCGCACTTCGCCGTGACGGGCACCGGGGCGTGCGGTGATCCGCCGGGCGGTCAGGGTGACGGTCAGGGCGTCGTCCGGCCGTACCGGGGCCAGGAAGCGCAGGTTCTCCAGCGCGCGGTTTGCCAGTACGGGCCCGGGTTCGGGCGGCACGAACATGCCTGCCGCGAGCGACAGCACCAGGTAGCCGTGGGCGACGATCCCGCGATAGAGCGGGTGTCTGGTCGCGGTGGCCTCGTCGGTGTGCAAGTAGTAGTGATCGCCGGTGAGTTCGGCGAAGCGGTCGATGTCGGCCCGGGTGACCGTGCGGGGGCCGACCGTCACGGCGTCGCCGGCGCGCAGGTCGCTCAGGTATCGGCGCAGGGGATGTGTCGGGCCGTGCGCGCGTGCGGCGCCCGGTTCCCATCGATCGGTGACCGCCGCCAGATGCCCGGGCGAGGCCCGAACGTTCGTGGTACTCAGGTGGCGGTGGAACGGACGAAGGTGTTCGGTGTCGTCCGCAGCGCTTCGGCCGGCGCCCGGATCCCGCGGGTCGACGATCTCGACGCGGCTGTGCGTGGGGATCAGCCCGCGGACCAGGTCGCGGGCCGTCGCACGGTCGTCGGTGACCACCCAGCCGTGCAGGTCACGGCCGCCGAGGGCGAGCGCGTCGCGGATGTCGGCCGACGAGCGGTACGGAACGAGCGTGGCGACCGGCCCGAACGCCTCCACCTCGTGCACCTCGCGGCGTCCCGGGTCGGCGGCGGCCAGCAGCACCGGCGGCATGAACGCGCCGAACCGCCGCTCGTCGGCCATCGCGGCGATCCGGCCCGGCGTCCCGCGGATCGTGCGGGTGACCCCGCGCAGTCGGGCGACACCCGCCAGGACGCGGTGTCGATGGGGCGAGTCGATCAGCGGCCCCATGTCCGCTCCGGTGGTGTAGGGGTCACCCGGTCGGATCTCGTCCAGGGCGGCGGCGGCCGCGTCCGCCACCGCGTCCAAAAGCTGCGCCGGTACGAAGGCGCGGCGTACCGCCGCCCGCGTCTGACCCGCGTGCGCCGTCATGGCGGCGACCAGTCGGTCGACGAACAGCGCGAAGGCCGCCGTGCCCGGTGCGGCGTCGGCACCCAGTACCGCGCAGTCCAGGGCGTCCGTGGCGTAGTTCTCGTGCGGCGCGGCGGCAAGCGTCGCGATCCGACCGCGCAGTCGTCGGGCGGTGGCCGAGGTCCCGGTGAAGGAGAGCAGGTCGTGGGCGGAGAGGTGGTCGGCCAGACAGGTGGGTCCGGACACGAACTGGAGTGCTCCGTCCGGGATTCCGTCGCACTCGGTGATCCGTCGCACCAGGTGCGCCGCCACTTGGGCGGTGCGGTGCGACGGCCGGACGATGACCGGTGTGCCCGCGAGGAAGGCGTGGGCGAAGGCGCCGAGCATTGTGGTCGCGGGCAGGCTGAAGCCGCTGATCTGCACCGCGACACCGGGCGGCCGGTCGAGCACGGACCGGGTCGCCGAACCCCGTACTCCTGAGGGCGGGTCCACTCCGTCTCCTGCCAAGAGCAGGCCGTCCGCCGTCGCGCCGGCGTCGGTCAGTCGGCGGGTGAGCGCCGCGGCGCAGTGCCGCATCGTTGCCAGCCCGCTGTCGATGTCCTGTGCGGCGTCGGTCGGCGAGCTGCCCAGGTGGGCGAGGAGGCGGACGAACTCCTCGCGATGGCCCGCGAGATGACGCGCCAGCCGGTTGGTCCGCCGGGCCCGCTCGGCGAAGTCGGTGCCGCGCAGCGCGGGGATGCCCACCGAGCGGGCGTACCCGAACGCCGGGGCGGCGTCGATCGCGGTCGTGGTGACCCGGAAGACCTCGTGTCCGTGCACCGCGTGTCGGCGCGTGGTCCCGGAGTCGGCGGGTGTGTGCCATCGGCCGCACAGGTAGTGCGGCACCGGGCCGGTCAATGTCGGCTCCCTTCACCCGGCGCGCACAGGACGGGTTGGCGTGCCGCGATATCCTGCGTTTCGACTGCTCCGATTCCGCTCGGCGTGAATCCGGCCTGCGCCGCCGAGCGGAACACGGAAGGCGACAGCGAGTAGGTGGCCTTGAAAGTGCGCTGGAAATGGCTGAGGTCCCGATAACCGACCTTGACGCAGATATCGGCCACCGGCAGGCTGCTTTCCATCAGCAGTGCACGTGCGAGTTCCATACGCAGCTCCGTGACGAAATCTATGAATCTGTGACCGGTCCGCTTTTTGAAGGTCCGCGAGAAGTGGTATTTGCTCATGTGCGCGGCTCGGGCGGCGAGTCCGAGTGTCAGTTCGTTGTCCGCGAATCTCTCCCGGATGAAGGCCACGGCGGTGTCGACCTGCTCGGCCACCGGGTCGACCCCGGGGCGCTCGACAGGTGTGGGTGCGCTGGGCGCGTCCGCGCGCAATCGGCCGGTGAACCACAGGAGTTCCTCGACGAAACCGCTCAGCCTGCCGTGCGGCGTCTGGGCCCGCGTCTCGGGCGAGGCGGCGGCCGGGTAGCCCGGCACGGTCAGCGCAGTGGGGATGACCACCGCGTCCAACGCGGCCAGCACGATCCGGAGATGGTCCACCGCGTGGGTGTCGCGGGCGGCGCTCACCGAGACCAGGCCCACCGGTTTGCGCCGCACCGGGCCGCCGTCGAGATGGTCCAGGGCGAGTTTGATCTCGCCGGAGCAGGAGTTGTTGCGCACGGCGGTCAGCAGCACCAACGCGTGGGCGCGTGCGGCCGAGGCGCGAAGCAGTTCGCGGGGCACGGCGTCGCGGCCGGCCGGCCCGACCCGAAGCCATTCCGGTCGGCGGCCGGCGACCGTGCCGATCGTGGTGCGCAGACCGGGAAAGAGTTGCGTTCCGTCGGAGGAATACTCCGGGGTGTCACTGACGATGAGAATGGCAGGAGGAATCGTTAACGCGAACGGTTGGACCATGGTCGAGCTCCCCGTGGATCGTGTCTCGATAAGACTAGGGAGGCGCGCGTCAAGGCCGTGTGAGGGTTGTTCGCTCCGGCATCGGTGTTTCTTTATGCCGACGATAGGATTCGAGTATCGACCGGGCCGGCGCCGTCGGAAAGGACCGGCGTCCCGACTGTTTCCTAAAATTCGGTTGCCCATTATGCAGGGGATTGTGTGGCGGCGGACGGCAGGAAACCCACGGACTCGAAGTAGTCGAGATGGGCGTTGATCAGCCCGCCGTCGATCGGCGGGCACACGATGTCGGCGTCGCCCGCACCGTCCGGGGCGACCCCGGCGTCGCCGATGGGCGGGCGGGCGGTTCCGCCGAGCAGGGCCCGGTAGGAGGGCAGCAGCAGGCTCGCCCTGGTGAGGGCGCCGTCGTATCCGTGCCGCGCGTCCCACAGGCGGGTGAGCCACACGTCGGGCGGCACCGTGTCGATCGGAAACCGTTTCGCCACGTGCCCGAACAGTTCGCGCAGCGGCATCCCGGAGGAATTCAGCAGGTAACGCACGGGCGGCACGGGCCGGTCCGCGGCGTGCCCGCGCACGATGGCGCGGGCCACGTGGTCCACGGGCGTGAAGGACACCCGGGAAACGGTGACGTCGGGCGCCGCTCCCAGGAGCACGACCGCGCGCACCAGGTTCCAGATGGCGTCGTCGAGTTGGCAGGCGCCCGTGATCGAGTGGCCGCTGATCCGCCCGGGGCGGTAGAGGGCGACCGGCACACCCCGCTCGCCGGCCTGGAGCACCAGTCGCTCCGCGACCCACTTGCTCGTCACGTAACCGGCTGCCGGCGTCCCGGGCGGCGGGGGTTGCCCGGCCGGGTCGGCGGGATCGGTGGACAGCGCCGCGGTGGAGACGAAGTGCACCGGTTTCACATGGTCCGCGCAGGCCAGCCGCAGTACTTCCGCGGTGCCTCGTACGTTGGCGTCGCGAAGCGGTTCGTAGCCTGCGACGTGACTGACCCGCGCCCCGCTGTGTTGGATGACGTCGACGCGTTCGGCGAGTCGCGACCATTGTCGCGGAGCCAGCCCGAGGCGGGGTCGAGTCAGGTCGCCCGTGATCGGGACGACCCGGGCGGCCGTGTCGGCGTCCCACAGCAGGTAGCGCCGCATCGTCTCCTGGAGGCGATGTCGCGCGTGCTGCGGGGTGTCGGCGCGGACCAGGCACCACACGTCGTCGTCGGTGCGGTCCAGGAGTTCGCGCAGCAGGAAGGCGCCGAGGAAGCCGGTCGCGCCGGTGAGCAGAACGCGGCGGTCGGATCCGGACCGGCGCGGCGCGGACGGGGCGGACGCGGCCGGGACGATGTCCGGGTCGAGCAGCGCGTCCGTGCGCGGATCCGCGCCGCGCGTCGCGGGTCCGGTTCGGGCGGGGGCCCGGGCGGGGATGTCTTCGCGGATCATGTGACGCCTCCCGAGCGTCGGCGGCGGATGGGTGTGTCGGGTCGCGACGGATCGGGCGAGCGGTCGGTCCGGTGATCGTGGCCGAGTGGCGTCCGAGACTGTGTCCGCGGGTGTGCCGGGGACTGCGGGGACCTCCGCGGCCGTGCCCGCTCGGGTGCCGTCGGCCGCGCGGCCGGCTCGCCGATCCCGACGAAGGGCGTCGACCGGTCCCTGCGCCCGAGTCGGAGCAGCGTGTCCCCGGGTCCCGCGTCGATCAGTCCGGGGACCCCGAGGTCGCGGACCGCGTGCATCGCCTCGCGCCAGCGGACCGGGAGCACGAGCCCTTGCGCCAGTCGCTCGCGAACCTGCTCGGGGTCGGTGTGCTCCCGCGCGTCGATCGCCGAGACGAACCGTGCGGTGCCCGGGCGGAAGTCGACGGCCTCCAGTCGGCTGCGCCAGAGTGGGACCGCGTCCATCATGAGCGGGCTGTGGAAACCCCCGGCGATGGGCAACGGCTCGGCGCGCAGGCACAGTTCGGCGGCCAGCCGCACGGTCTCGCGCACGGCCGCGGGGTCGCCGGACAGTACGACCTGGCGCGCGCTGTTGAGGCCGGCGATCTCGAGGATGCCGCCGCGCTCGGCCAGCACTCGGCGGCGCAGCCACTCGACGTCGGCCGGTCCGGCGCCCACCACCGCGACCATGGCCCCGGGCCGGCGGAGGTTCTGCGCACGGCACAACGCGCCGCGGGCGACCGCCAGATCGAACGCGTCGTGCGCGTCCAGGAATCCGGCGCACGCGGCGGCGGTGAGTTCGCCGAGGCTGTGTCCGACCGTCACGGGTGGACGGGCGGCCGGCCCGAATGCCGCCTCGACGGCGGCGATGCCCACGGCGCAGGTGGCGGGTTGATTGACGGCGGTGTCGGTCAGGTCCAAGGCGTCCGGGTCGGCCGCGTCGAAGGTGTCCAGCAGTCGGGCCACGAGCGCGTGCCGGTGGTGGGCGTGCAGGGCCGCGGTGAGCGCCGCCGCCTTGGTGCCCTGCCCGGGAAAGGCGATGCCGAAGCCGGTGGTCATATGCGTACCCGACCCTCCTGTAGTACGTCCGTCATGTCCGGGGCGGGACCGGCCGCCCGGTCGAGGAAGCGCTGGGTCAGCGCGGGATCGTCCGCGATCGCCGCCAGCCGGCCCTGCCCGCGGTCGGGACGCAGTCGCGCCAGCGCGAGGGCGTCGGTGTAGCGGTCGGCGAGCAGCCGGTCGCGGTGTCCGGCGAAGCGCCGCAACGCCGCCCGCAGCAGTGGTTCGTCGTGCAGGTCCGTGCCCACGCAGGCGGTGAGCAGGGCGGCTTGACGAAAGGCGGCGGTGATGCCGTCCGCGGTGATGGAGTCCTTGTGGTGGCCGGCGTCGCCGACCAGCGCCCACCCCGGGCCGAACGCGCGGCGGAAGAAGTTGAGTTGCGCGCCGCAGCCGAAGAGCCGCTCCACCCGGGTGCCGGCCCGTGCCCGGTCGTGCAGTTCGGGCGCCGCAGCGGCCAGGCCCTCGAGGTAGCCGGCCTCCGGATCGGCCCGCAGCGCCGCGTACGCGGCCTGCGGGCGATAGACCCCGATCAGCGTGCGTCCGTCGTTGGTCGGGACGCAGCCCACCCAGTGTCCGCGCACGGCGTACGCCGCGAACCGGTCCGCGGGCACGCCTTCCCAGTAGCCGTAGTAGACGCAGCTCAGCACCGGGTTCTCGCGGGTCACCGGGGCCCGTACGGAATCCGCCACGACGGACCGCATGCCGTCCGCGCCGACGACGAGCGTGGCGGTGTCGGTGCCGGTGCTCGCCCCGGTGCGCCATCGCACGCCCACGGCCCGGTCGCCGTCGAAGACCACGTCCGTGACCCGGCACCGCTCGCGGAACTCGACTCCGGCGGCGGTCGCGGCCTCGGCGAGGATGGTGTCGAGCAGATACCGGCGCGGCGCGTAGGCCGCACCGATTCCCCCGATCGGCGTCGGCGCGCCCGCCAGGGTCACCTCTCCCATGCGGTGTGTCGCGGCCGTGATCGGTGGGCAGCCGGTGGCCGTGACGCGGTCCAGCAGGCCCCACGCGTCGAGCAGTGCGCTGCCCGGTTGATGGATGTAGAGGGTGGAGAGCGTGTCGCGGGGAAATCGGGCCCGTTCCAGCATCAGGACGCGGTATCCGGCACGGGCGAACAGCATGGCCGTCGGCGCGCCGGCGCAACGGGCGCCGACGACGATCACGTCGTACATGACGAACTCCTGCTTCCGGGGCACCACTTGCGCCGTCGTGAGGGTTTCGGTCGGGTGCTCACAGGATCAGCCCGCCGTCCACACCGATCACCTGACCGTTGATGTATCGGGCCCGATCCGAGGCGAGGAACGAGACCAGGTCGGCGACCTCCTCGGGGCTGCCCGGTCGGCGCAGCGGGATCCGGTCGAGGATGGACGCCTTTGCCGCGCCGGGCAGTTCCGCGGTCATGTCGGTGTCGATCAGGCCGGGGGCGACCACGTTGGAGCGCACCCCGAAGCGGCCGAGTTCCCGGGCCAGCGACGTGGTGAAGCCGACGATTCCCGCCTTGGACGCGGCGTAGTTGCTCTGTCCGGCGCTGCCGTGCGCCGCGGCGACCGAGGACAGGGTGAGGATGCAGCCGCCGCCGTGCCGCATCAGCGCGAGAGCGGCGGCGCGGCACACGTGGTAGGTCCCGTCCAGGTTGGTGCGGATCACCTCGTCCCAGTCCTGGTCGGACATGCGTGCCAGCGGCCGGTCGCGAACGACGCCGGCACACGTGACCAGGGTCGACAGCGGCCCCAGTCGCGCCTCGGCGACGGCGACGAGGGCGCGGGCCTCGTGCGCGGCCGAGACGTCGGCCCGGTGCGCCACGACGGTGGCGCCGGCCGCGCCGGCCTCTGCCACGACCTTCGCCGCGGCGTCCGGTCGGGACCGGTAGCAGAAGGCGACGTCGAATCCGTCCGCGGCCAGTCGGTTCACCACGGCCCGTCCGATGCCGCGCGATCCTCCGGTCACCACCGCGACCGGCCGCCCGGTGTCCGCCATGCTCAGGCCGCCCCGAGCCGGGCCGACAGGAAGGCGTGTACGGCGTCCACCGAGGTGAGTTCGGCGAATTCGGACTCCGCGAGCCGCACACCGTAGCGCTTCTCCAACTGCACCATGAGCTCCATCGTGGTGAGCGAGTCGATACCGAGGTCGACGGCGAACTCGCTGTCGTAGGCGACCATCTCGTCGGCGAGTTCGAGTTCCTCGACGAAGAAGTCGCGCAGTTCCTCGCGGGTGGGGATGGGCTTGGTCATGGTCGGTGTCCCTTCGTGGTCGCCGGCGGCGTGCCGTGCGTCTTTCGCGTGCTGTCCGTGCCGTCCGTGTTGTCCGTGCTGTTCGTGCTGTTCGTGTTGTCCGTGCTGTCCGTGCTGCGTGGGGGGCCGGTGTACGGGGTGATGTCGGTGATCGAGAGGTGGCCGTGGGCGGAGGCGGCGACGACCGCGACGCGATCGGCGAGGCCGCCGGCGGTGCCGAGCCGACCGACGACGCGGCGCACCGGGGTCAGGCAACCGCCGCCGGTCGCCGCGGGAACGGTGGTGATCTCGCCGTCCGGGGCGAGTTCGGTCAACCGTGCGGCGACGGCCGCGCCGATCGCGGAGTCGTCGAGCACGGTGTCGATGTGGTGCGGCGCCGCACCGTCCTGGGCGAGTTGCTCCCACAACACCTCCAGGACGGCCCGCGCGCTGTCGGGGTCGGGAAGAAACGCGCTGTACGTCGAGCAGTAGCCGTACACGCCGGCACCGCCGGTCGGTGTCTCCTCGGGTTCGCAGACCACGACCGCGGCTCCGATGTCGGCCGGCACGGCGCCGGATCGGGCGCCGGCCTGCTGTGCGGCCGAGGGTGGTTCCTCCACCGCGCCGGCCAGGACGACCGACGCGCGCCCGGCGGCCAGTGCGCGTGCGGCGCTCTGGAGTGCGTCCAGCCCGGCCACGGCCGGTGAGTTGGTGGTCAGGTCGAAGCCGCGCAGCAGGTGTTCGGGCGCCAATCGGGCCGCGAACATGCTCATCGCCATGTACGGAACGCGGGCGGGCGGCAGTTCGGCGGCACCGAGGTCGATGATCGTTCGGTCGAACTCCTCGATCAGGGCCGCGCCGGCGTTGTTGGTTCCCACCACCGCGGCCCGGCGGTGTGCGGGGACCTCGGTGAACCACGGGCCGGTGTCGAGCGCCGCCGCCCTGGCCGCGGCGAGCAGGTGGAGGCAGCCGGCGGGCAACCGGCGATAGCCGCGCCCGGGCAGGGCTTCGGCGACCTCGAACCAGCCGGGAATCGGCGCGAGTCGCGGTCCGAGCGCACGGTCGGGCCGGTTCGCGCCGGGGGTGATCACCCCCAGGCCGGTGACGCGCATCCGCGCCGGGGCGATCATGCCGACCACCCCGTTCCGGCAAGCGCGAAAGAGGAGTTGTTGCCGCCGAAGGCACAGGTGTTCACCAGGACCGCCGGGCGTTCCAGGCGCAGCGGGCCCTCCCGGGGAAGCCACACGTCGCATTCCGGGTCCTGCTCCATGGGGGCGTTCGCGGGGATCCGCGCCCGGGACAGGATCAACGCGGAGGTCAGGCAGGCGAAGATCCCGGCCGCCGCGGAGGTGTGTCCGATCATCGCCTTGAGCGCGAACAGCGGTAGCGGGTCCGCCACTTGCTCGAACACTCGACGCAGCGCCCGGCTCTCCACCGCGTCGTTGAGCGGGGTACCGGTCGCGTGCGGCAGCACACAGCCCACCTGGTCCGGGCGCAGCCCCGCGTCGGCGAGGGCCTCGTGCATCGCACGCACGAGCTGGGCCGCGTCCGGATCGGGCGCGGTCGGGTGCAGGGCGTCGCAACTCCACGCCACGCCGGCGAGTTCCGCGTAGGCGCGGGCCCCGCGCCGTCGGGCGTGTGCCGCCGATTCCAGCGCGACCATCGCGGCGCCGTCGCCGAACATGGTACCGGCCCGGTCCCGGGCGAAGGGGCGGCAGCTTCGCGGGTCGGCCGCGCCGAGCCGGTCGAATCCGCCCATGCCGACCCGGGTGACCCCGTCCGCGGCGCCGACCAGGACCACGGACGCCTCACCCGAGCGGATCATGTCCGAGGCGATGCCGAGCGCGTACCCACCCGCCGAACAGGCGTTGCCCACACTGATGTTGCCCCGGCGTGAGCCGATGGCCGCACCCACGGCCGCGGCGGCGACCGCGAGCGGTGTCCACCGCGGGCGGCCGGCCCCGTCGGCGCCGCGCCGCTCCTCCTGCACACTCGCGTTTCCCATTTCGCAGCCCATGACCACGGGCACGTCGGCGCGGTCGGGATGCTCGATCCCGGCGTCGTCGAGGGCTTCGAGCGCGGCTGCGACCGCCATCCGCGGCACGGCGCCGAGCGGGACGCCCGCGTGCCGGCGCGGCTGCTCGGGGACGGCGGCCCCGGGCACCCGGTACATCCGGGTGGCCCGCATGTTCAGGTGCGGCAGGTCGACCTCGCGCGGTGCGGCGCCACCGGTGAGCAGCGCGTTCCAGTACGCGCCGACCCCGGCCCCCAGGCAGGAGACGGCGCCGAGGCCGGTCAGCACGGCCCTGCGTTCGTCATGCCTCGGTGTCATGCGGACCACCTCCCGCGCGAACCGGTTCGGGGCGGGTGAGCAGCACGGCCGCCACACCGCTGGGATCACCCTCGCCGTCGGATCCGGCGCCGATGTGGTCGTCGCCGGCGACGGCCAGCACCGAGTCGTCGCCCGACCGGTCGAACCAGGCCGCCGCGGCCGCGCATTGCAGTACTCCCAGCGCGCCCGAGCACCGACCCAGCCGGGCGGTCAGGTCCAGCGCCGACGCCTGCGCGCCGGCCGCCACCCACCGTGCGATCGGACGGTCGTACGCCTTCGTCGCCTGCCCGACCGCGTCGGCGCGTCCGGCCGCTCGGCCGTAGCCGGTGATCACCGCGCGCGCTCGCACGCCGCGGGCGCGGGCGTGTTCGGGCTTTTCCACGACCAGACAGGCCGCGCCGTCCAACCACGGCCCGCCGCCGTGCTCACGGTGCAACCGGGCCACCGGCGCGGTGTCCGGTTCGACGCCGACCACGACGGCGGCCTCGGCGCGGCCGGCGGTGAGCAGCGCCGCGGCCCAGAACACGGCGTCCAGCCCGCCGGTCGTGCCGCTGCACAGGGTGATGTTGGGTCCGCGCAGGCCGTGCGCGATTGCCACCCAGCCGGCGGTGACGTTGCTCGACATGTGCGGGACCCGGATGGGGCTCAGGCCGGTGACGGTCTCCGCCGCGATGGTGTCGGTGAAGTCGCAGACGGTGTCGAGGTTGCCGAAGTTGCTGCTGACGATGACCGCGGTGGCCGCGGGATCGCGCAGCGCCACGCCGTCCAGGGCTCGGCGCACCGCGTGCAGGGCCAGCCGGGAGGCGCGGTCCTTGTGCCGCATGCCCGCGCCGGCGCGACCGGCGTCCGGATCGCGGTCCGCGGTGGCGGCCCCGACTCCGGCTTCGGCCGGCTCCAGCAGGTCGTATTCGTCGCGCAGGCCGGAGACCGCGAGAGCGCAGCCGGTGATCACCGGTGCCGCCCCGTGCGGCGTCGCGGCGGGCATCACGGCGCCTTCCCCACGACGGCGACGGCGTTGATGCCGCCCAGGCCGATCGCGTTGATCTGCGCGGTGGCGAAGCTGCCGAAGGCGGGCTCGCCCGCGACCAGGCGTAGGTTCGCGGCTTCGGGGATCGGGTCGCGCAGGCCGGCGATCGGCGGGAGTTGCCCCGACCGCAGCGCCAGTACGGCGACGACCAGGCTCATCAGGCCGGAGCCGCCGCAGGTGTGCCCCAGGCCGGATTTGATCGAGGTGACCAGCGGTCCGGGCCGGGACCGTCCGAACACCTCGCCCAGGACTTGGGATTCGACCACGTCGTTGTGCCGGGTGCCGCTGCCGTGCACGACGACCAGGTCGACGTCCTCGGGCCGGACCGCGGCTCGCCGGTGGGCCTCGCGCACGGCCGCGGTCACGCTCGCCGGGTCGGGCACCGTCGGATGGGCGGCGTCGCAGTTCATCGCGACGCCACGCACCTGTGCGTGGGCCGGTCGGTGGTGGGCGCCGGCCCGGCGCACCACGACGGCCACCGCGCCCTCGCCCATGACCATGCCCCTTCGGTCGCGGTCGAATGGGCGGATCGACTGCGGCGCCGGGCTCTGCACACGGTCGAGCCCGCCGAAGGCGCTCTCGGTGAGGGAATCGGTGCCGGCCACCACGACGGTCTCCGCCATGCCGAGCGCGATCAGGTCGGTGGCCATGCCCAGGGCGTACAGCGACGCGGCGCACGCGCTCGCCACGGTGTGCGTGCGGGTGGTCCCGAACGCGTCGCGCATCGCCCGGGCGAAGTGCAGGTCGGTGGGTTCCAACTCGGTGCCGTCGCGCCACCACAGTTCCGCCGAGCGCAGTTCGCGCAGGGTGGTTCCGACGATCACCGGGATGTCCGCCATCCCGCCGGGCCGCGACCCCTGGTGCGGTGCGCCGCCGCCCGGGTCCGCGTCCGTGCGCCCCGCTTCGCCGAGTCCGGCGTGGGCCGGTCCCGACCCGTCGGCCGGTCCCCCATCGCCCAGGCCCGCGTCCGCGAGCGCGGCGGCGACCGCCGCGCGCAGCCAACGGGTGGCCCGGCCGGGCTCGTCACGGCCCGGCACGGCGCGATCGTCGATCTCGTACGCGTTCTTCACCCGGTACCCGGTGCTGTCGAACGCGCGCAGCGGGCCGACTCCGCTCTCGCCTCGGCACAACGCCCGGTGGATCGCCCGCGGTTCGTCCGCGAGACAGGTGACCGCGCCCATTCCGACGATGTCCCAGGTCATCGGGTCTCCTCGGGGGTGCGCAGCCGGTAGCGGGCGAGTTTTCCGGTGGAGGTGGTCGGCAGCGCGTCGATGAGTTCGATCCGCGAGGGGCGTCGGTGTGGCGGCAACCGGTCGCGCAGGGCGCGCAGGGCGTTGCGGCGCACCTCCTCCGGCGCGGCGCCGGACGCGGGAACGGCGTAGGCCACGGCTTGTTGCAGGCCGGCCGGGTCCCGGTCGGCGACGACGGCGCAGTCGGCGATGCCGTCGGTCGCCTTGAGCAGTGCCTCGATCTCCGCCGGAGCCACCTTGTGGCCGCCGATGTTGAGCAGGTCGTCCGTACGGCAGACGTGCCGGAAGTCCCCGTCGGGGGTGCGGTGCACGACGTCGCCCGGGTAGACGCCGCCGTCGGCGAACGTGCGCGCCTGGGCCTCGGGCCGGTCGATGTAGCCGAGCGCGGCGGACGCGGACGCGATGTGCAACCGGCCGTGGGTCCCGGTCGGCACCGGCTGCCCGTGTTCGTCGCGGACGGTCGCCGTCACGCCCGGCACCGGGTTGCCGGTGGATCCGTGCGGCGGAGCGTCGGCCGCGGTGGCCAGCACGATGTGCAGGACCTCGGTCGCGCCGAGGCCGTTGACCAGTGGGAATCCGAAGGTCTTTGTGGTGCGGCGGGCGAGGTCGGCGGGCAGGTGCTCGCCGGCGGCGACCGCGAGGCGGATGGCGGAGGTGTCCGGCGCCGCTCCTCGGTCGGCGACCGCGCCCAGCAGGGATTCGTACACCCTCGGCACGGCACACAGCACGGTCGGCCGGTACCGGTCGATCGCGGTGCTCACGCTGAACGCGTCGACGGGGCCGGTGAGCAGCGCCGAGCCGGCGCCCGCCGCGAGCGGGAACAGCAGCGAGTTGCCGAAGCCGTAGCCGAAGGAGAGTTTGGCGGTGGACAGGACGGTGTCCGACTCGGTCAGCCCGAGCACGCCGCCGAACCCGTTCAGCACGGCGAGCAGCCCGCCCATGGAGTGTCGGACGCCGCGCGGCCGGCCGGTGCTGCCCGAGGTGTACTGCACCAGCACCTCGGCTCCCTCGACGAACCTCGCGGGTGCGCCCGGGTCGACGAACGCCCGCTCTCCGTCCCGCTGTTCGTGGCGGAAGCCGAGCGGGCCCAGGGCCGCGGCCAGTTCGTCGCGGCGCTCGTGCACCAGATCGAGATCCGCGTACTCGGCGGCGCAGTCCCCGGCGATGAACACGAGCTCGGCGTCGCGGAGCATCGGGCTGAGCACGACCGGCACGCAGCCGTGCCACCACAGGCCCAGGACGGCGACGATCGCGTCCACCGTGTCGTCGGAGACCACCAGGGCGCGGCATCCCCGGCGGATCCCGCCGGCCGCCAGTGCGCCGGCGTACCCGCGCGCCGCCTCGGTCAGTTCGGCGTAGGTCATCGCACCGGTGCGGTCGGTGACGCTCGTACGGCTGCCCCGGCCGGCCGCGGTGTGCCGCAGCAGGAGCAGGTCGACGGGGTTCATCGGGAGCCTCCGTCGTCGGCACGCGGATCGGTGCCGACGCCGTCGTCGGTGCGCGGGTCGCTGCCGACGCCGTGCCGACGCAGGGCGGCGAGCACGTCGGCCAGGCAGTCCAGTCGGGCCGCCTCCTCGGCGGCGAACCGCACCTCGAAGGCGCGTTCGACCCGCGCGACGAATTCGGTCTTCTGGAGCGAGTCCATCTCCAGTTGTGCGTGGAAGGCCGCGTCGGGCGTGATCCGCTCGGGTTCCGTCTCCAGCACCGCGGCGGCGATCGCACGCACACCCGCCGGCGTGGCGGTCGCGTCCGGGGTGGTTCGGTGGGTCGTCGATTCCTCCCGCCGGGGTGGGCGGTTCGGTTCCCGGACTGCCGCCACGGATCCCCGTGCCGCGGCGGCCAGATGGCCGGGCAAGTCCCGGTACTTCTCCCGCAGGTGCCGTTTGAGGACCTTCCCGGTCGCGCCGACGGGCAGGTCCGCGTCGTCGGCGGCGAGCTCCAGGGCGGCCAGGTCGGGCTGACCGGCCGCGGCGAGCGCGGTGTTGGCCCGATCGAGGAGTCCGGCCGGGTCCGCGTGCCCGCCCCGCAGCCGGACCACCGCCACCGGCACGCTCGCGCCGCGATCGCCTCCCGCGACCACCGCGCAGTCGGCCGCTTCGGGCAGCGCGAGCAGGATCACCTCCTCCATCAGGACGGAGTGGCCCGGCGATCCCGTGGTGTGGATGGTGTCCACGACGCGGTCGACGTGGAAGTAGTGGTTCTCCGCGGTTCGGCGCACCAGGTCCCCGGAGAGGAACCAGCCGCCGAGGAAACTGCGGTGGTAGGTGTCCGAGTCGTTCCAATAGCCGGTGGTCACCGATTCGCCGCGGACCCCGAGCATGCCCACCTCCCCCACGTCGGCGTGCGTTCCGTCCTCGCGCAGTACCGCCACCTTCATCGCGGAGCCGGGCCTGCCGAGGTGGCGCGGGGACGAGGGTGTGTCGGGTGCCGTGGAGCGGCGCAGCGCCGCCCACCCGAGTTCGGACGAGCCGAGGATGTCGTTGAAGACCGAGCCCGATACGGCATTGCCCGCCGCGGTACGCCCGCCCATCCGTACCAGCGACCGTACGTGCGCCTCGTGGGCGGAGTCGCCCACGTTCACCCAGTCCGTCACCGACGTGAAGTCCGCCGGGTCCGGGTCCGAGACGGCGAGTTCGGCGAGGGTGTGGTTGAAGGCGAAGATCGTCGTCGGCCGGTGCGCGGCGGCGGCGCGGGACAGGCCGGCGGCGCTGCGGTCGGCGGAGGCGACCACGGGCAGGCCCGCCGCCAGCGCGAAGAAGGTGATCGCGATCGCCGCCCCGTGGCTGAGGGGCGCCGCGCACAGCAACAGCGAGTCGTCGGGTTCGGGTTGGGTGGCGAGCCGGAACCGGGTGCCCGCGACGCTCTGCCGGTGGGTCCAGGTGACCAGTTTGGGTCGGCCGGTGGTGCCGGACGAATGGCACAGGAAGATCGGGTCGTTGTCGCCGTGCCGGTATCTCGCCTTGTCGGGCGGTTCCGGGTTGCCGAGCCCGGCCGCGTCCGCGCGGGTGTGCGTCCAGCGCAGTCCGGGCAGTTCCCGGTGCCGCCCGGCGAGGAGTTCCAGGTGCGCGGGGTCGGTGTACAGGCCGACCGGGTCGGCGCATTCCATCAGGCCGAGCGCGAGCTCGGGCGGCATCCGGCCGTTGACGAGGACCGCGATGGCCCCGATCCGGGCGAGGGCGGCCAGGTGCACGTGGTCTTCGAAGGAGTCCTCGATGTAGATGGCGACCCGGTCGCGCGGCCGTACGCCCCGGTCGAGGTAGTGGCACGCCCACGCGTCGGCGAGGGCGTCGAGCGCGGCGATGCCGAACTCCCGCTGCCGGCTCCCGTCGCCGACCACGAGCGGCGGGTCCGACACGAGCAGGGGTGCGTCGGGGGCCCGGCTGTGTTCCAGCGCGGTACGCCAGAGGTTGCCGCCCCCGAGCCGGGTGTCCCGGGCCAGGGCGATACGTGCCGATCGGGGGAGCAGGGTGTGTCGGGCGGAGAGCATGGGGTCCCGATTCTCGGTGGGAAGAAGGGAAGCGCTCCCGCCCGGCGCGTCGACGACGCCGACGCGGCGGCCTTGCGGGAACGGGTCCAGTGCACCCACGCCGGGCGGCCGGGGGCAACCGGTTGCGCCCCCGGGTCGCGGGGTTGAGCAACATTCACCGCATGTGGGGCCGGACGTTCGCGTCAGCGCAACCCAGCCGGTTGCGAGCGCACTTGCCCGGCGCGTGTGATGGACCGGTCGGCACATCGCGGCCCGACGGCCCGTCGGCGCACCGCGGCACGTGGCCGGTCGGCACACCACTTCACGGAGGGGCTTCGCCATGGCGCTACCGGAAATGCTCGCCGTCCGTTCCGCCGGCACGTCCCGGGAGTTGTCCTGGCGCCTGCCGAACGGCCTCCGAGTGCGCCGTTCATCCGCGTACGCGGGACGGGCGGGCCCCGCGTTGGCGGCACTGGAGGAACGGCTCGACCGGCGTCGCGGCATGCTCGCCCACCTCGGGAACGGAACGGTCGTGGGATACGCCGACCCGCCGATCGAGGTGACCGCGCGCGGTTCCCTGCTGGCCGTGCGGGCGCTCAACGCCCGGGGTCGGGTGCTGCTTCCCGCGCTGGCCCGGGCGACCGCCGGCGTCCTGCGGGATCGGGAGGTCCGCGCGGACCGGGTGTACGGGAGCGTGCCGTCCGCGGACGAGGCGATCGCGGAGGAGGACCGTACCCGCCGGGCCGGGGTCTTCACGGTGCTCCGCGAGTTGGTGGACGCGATGCGCTCTCCCGCCGACTCCCTCCTGGGCCTGTACGGAGCCTTCGGCTACGACCTGATCCTGGAGTTGGAGGGCATCACGATCGCGCGAGAACGCGATCCCGGCGACCGCGTGCTGGTCCTGCACCTGCCGGACGAACTCCTCGAGGTGGACGAGCGCAACGACACGGCGATCCGGCACCGGTACGAGTTCCACGACAGTCGCGCGCGCACCGACGGACTGCCGCGTACCACCGCCGACGCCGCCTTCCGCCCCGGCGGCGCGGTCGCGAAGGACGACCACGCTCCCGGTGACTACGCCCGGGTCGTGGAGCGGGCCCGCTCGGCCTTCCGCGCGGGCGACCTGTTCGAGGTCGTGCCCGGCCGGGAGTTCCGCCGCGCCGCGACCGCACCGCCGTCGGCGGTGTACCGGCGGCTGTACGCCCGCAACCCCGCCCCGTACGCGCTGCTGATGAATCTCGGGGAGCGTGAGCACCTGATCGGCGCGTCACCCGAGCGCTTCGTCGCGGTCCGAGCGGGAGGGGACGCCGGCGAGGGCGGGCTCGTCGTGGAGTCCGCGCCGATCAGCGGCACGATCGCGCGCGGCCGCGACGCGCTGGAGGACGCGGCACAGGTGCGCAGACTCCTGGAATCCGAGAAGGAGGAGTCCGAACTCACCATGTGCACCGACGTGGACCGCAACGACAAGGCGAAGGTGTGCGTACCCGGGAGCATCCGGGTCACCGCCCGGCGCCGTGTCGAGTTCCACGCCACGCTGATCCACACCGTCGACCACGTGGAGGGACGCCTGAGACCCGAACTCGACGCCCTGGACGCGTTCCTGGCGCACCTGTGGGCGGTCACCGTCACCGGCGCGCCCAAGCGGGCCGCGGTGCGGTACCTCGAACACGAGGAGAGGTCGCCTCGGCGCTGGTACGGCGGAGCCGTCGGCCGGATCCGCTTCGACGGGGGTCTGGACACCGCGCTCACGCTGCGCACCATCCAGATCCGCCGCGGAGCGGCCGTCGTCCGGACCGGGGCGACGTTGTTGTGCGCGTCCGACCCCCGGGCCGAGGAGGCCGAGACCGAACTGAAGGCCCGGGCCCTGCTGGCCGCCCTGGACGAGGCGCAGGCACCGGAGGTCCGCGTCCCGGCGCCGGTTGCGGCGGCGATCCGCGGGCGGCGACCGTCGCCGACCGCCGAGCCGGCTGCCCGGCCCAGGGTCCTGATGGTCGACCACCATGACTCGTTCGTGCACTGCCTGGGCGACTACTTCCGTCAATGCGGCGCCGAGGTGGCCACGTTCCGGCCGCCGCACCACCTGGCCGTGCTGGAACGCACCCGGCCGGACCTGCTCGTGCTGTCCCCCGGCCCGGGGCGCCCGAGCGACTTCGGCGTCGCCGAGACACTGGCCGCGGCCGAGGCGCTCGACACCCCGGTGTTCGGGGTGTGTCTCGGATTGCAGGGCCTGGTCGAATACCTGGGCGGCACGCTCGGCGTCCTGGACCGTCCCGTCCACGGGCGCTCCTCGCGAGTGCGGGTCACCGATCACCGCAGCGGGTTGCTCGCCGGCCTCCCGGACTCGTTCGAAGTCGGCCGCTACCACTCGCTGTACGTGCACGCGAGGGACCTGCCACCGCGACTGCGGGTCTGCGCCACCACCGACGACGGCGTCGCGATGGTCGTCGAGCACACCGAACGCCCTTTCGCGGCCGTTCAGTTCCACCCCGAGTCGATCATGACGGCACACGGATCCATCGGTCTCGACATCATCGCGAACGCCCTGACCCACCTGACCCGCCGACCGGCCCCGAGCACCACCCCGACCGCGAACTGACCCGCCCGCCCGGCCGGTCGTCCACACCGTGCACTTCCACGGCCACGCTCGCGCCAGGATCAGACGTCACCCCGACCAGCCTCCGGACGGGTCGGTCGGACGTGCGGACGTGCACGGATGCCCGGACGTGCCCGGGTGTGCCCGGGTGTGCCCGGGTGTGCCCGGGTGTGCCCGGACGCCGCTGTGCGGAACCGTGGTTCCGGACAGCGGCGTCCGGCGGAGCCGGCCCGGTGGACGGCCCTTCGGCGCGCGGCCGATCCGCGTGTGGGTCAGGTCGTCTCCTCCCCGCGGGTGTTGGCGACGAACAGGCCGACCACGGCCGCGCCCGCGAGGAGGAACGCACCGACCAGGAGCGCCTTTTGGTAGCCGTCCGTGTAGGCGGAGGCCGCGGCGTCGCCGGCGGCCAGTCGGTGGGTGGTCTCCGCGGTCGCCACGGCGGAGAGGATCGCGAGGCCGAACGCGCCGCCGAGTTGTTGCGCCGTGTTCATCAGCGCCGCCGCCAGGCCCGCCTGTTCGGCGGGGACGCCCGCGTTGGCGGCGGTGGCGACGCCGACGAAGACGAAGCCGAGCCCGAAGGACATCACGACCAGGCCGGGCAACAGGTCCCCGAGGTAGGTGCCGTCCACCGGGATGCGGGACAACAACCAGACCCCGGCGGAGGCGATCAGCGAGCCGACCACGATCAGCGGACGGGTGCCGACCCGGGCCAGCAGCGGCTGGGCCATTCCGGCCGCGATCCCCACACCCACGGTGACCGGCAGGAACGCGGATCCGGCCTTGATCTCGGAGTAGCCCATGACACCCTGCACGTACAGGGTGATGAAGAAGAACATCGCGATGAAGCCGGACATGGCCACCAGTTGCGTGACGTTCGCCGCGGCCAGGCCCTTGACCCGGAAGATGCCCAATGGCATCAGCGGGTTGCCGATCACCGCCTCGTTGACGACGAAGGCGAGCAACAGGCAGGCGGCGACCCCTAGTTCGACCACGGTGCGGGTGGACGACCACCCCTGGTCGGGGGCCTTCACCAGACCGTGGACCAGCAGCACCAGTCCGCCGGTGGCCAGTGCGGTGCCGAGGAAGTCGAAGCCGCGTACCGATGCCCGGCGTTTGTCGTCGGGCAGGAGTCGGGGGATGAGCGGAAGCACGAGCGCGCAGACCGGCAGGTTGACGAACATGACCCAGCGCCACCCGGGGCCCTCGGTGAGCACCCCACCCAGGAACACGCCGACGGCGGAGGCGAGTGCGCCGGTGCCCGCCCAGGCGCCGAGCGCCTTGTTGCGGTCGGGACCGGTACCGAACGAGGTGGTCAGGATCGACAGGGCCGCGGGCAGCATCATCGACGCGCCCACGCCCTGGGCGAGCCGGGCGCCGATCAACACCTCGGAACTCTGCGCCAGTCCACCGATCAGGGAGGAGGCGGCGAACACCAGGGTGCCGCCGGTCAGGACCCGGCGGCGCCCGATCAGGTCCGCGGCCCTCCCGCCCAGGAGCATCAGGCCGCCGTAGGTCAGGAGGTAGCCGGACGGCACCCATTGCAGACCCTGGTTGCTCAGGTCGAGGTCGCGTTGGATGGCCGGCAGCGCGATGTTGACGATGGAGGCGTCGACGAAGTCGAGGAAGGCCACCGCGCACAGCAGGACGAGGGTGAGTTTGCCCCGTGCGGTGGTCAGGAACGAGGCGTCGGACTCGGTCGGAGCCGCGGACTTCGTCGGATCCGTCGAGTCGGTCGATGCGAAGGTGCCGGTGGACATGGGTGCTCCAGGGCTGGATGACGGTTCGGTTTTCGGGCGTGCGGGGATCAGGCGACGGCGTGCCGGGAACCGGGGCGTCGCCCGAGGTGGTCACGGGAGGTGCGCGCGGCTCGTCCCGCGCGGCGAAGGTTCGCCGGGTCAGCTCTCGGTGTCGTCGGGGCGCAGGTGGGTGTCGTCCGCGGCCGGCGGCTCGTGCGGCACCCGGGTGAAGTCGGGGTAGTCGATCGGGTCGGCGTCGTCGACGATGTCCAGCGGAACTCCCTTGAGCTTCTCGGGGTTGGCGATCACGTCGATCCGCACGATCCGGTCGCCCGCCACGGTGAAGCCGGCGACGCCGCTGGGCCGGTTGGGGTCGCCCACCAGCCGACCTGGGGCGCCGTTGACCAGAACGGGACGGGCGTAGGGCAGAACGGGGCCGAGCGCAACATCTGCCGCGCGACCTTCTCGGCGCCGACCACGGTGGGCGGGGCCGAGTGCCGGTTCGGGCCCGGGTCGAGTTGGAAGGAGACGTCCGGGTCGAGGTTGGCCAGGAGCGCGTCGAAGTCGCCGTCCTGCGCGGCGGCCAGGAACGCGTCGACGACGCGGCGCTGCCGCTTGAGGTCGCCCTCCGGCTGCGGCGCGGACCGCACCCGCCGCCGCGCCCGGCCGGCCAACTGCCGGGCGGCCGCCGGGGTGCGGTCCACGATGGGGCCGACCTCGTCGAACGGCACGCCGAACACGTCGTGCAGCACGAAGGCGAGCCGCTCGGCCGGATTGAGGGTCTCCAGCACGATCGGCGGCGCCAAGCCGATGGCGTCGGCCTCGATGGTCTTGCGTTCGGGGTCGTACGCGTCGGCGTCGGCCGAGCGCACGATCGGCTCCGGCAACCACGTACCCGGCTCACGGCGCAGTCGCCGCGCGCGCAGCATGTCGAGGCAGATCCGCTCGACGATCGTGGTCAGCCAGGCCCGCAGGTCGCGGATGTCCTCGTGCTCGGTGCGCGAGACCCGCAGCCAGGTCTCCTGGATCGCGTCCTCGGCGTCGGCGCGCGAACCGAGGATGCCGTACGCGACGGACCGCAGGTGCGGGCGCAGCCCCTCGAACTGGTCGGCCGTCCACTCCGCACGCCACGTGGGCTCGGGCCCGGGTTCGTTCTCCATGCGATGTAGACGAACGTCGGCGAGAAAGTGTGACACGGGGCGCGGGAGCCTTCGCGGCAAGCACCCGCCGAACGAACACCGGCGCGCTCGCACCGTCCCGGGACGGCACCGGCGGCGAGCCGACCCACCGGGCACCACCGACGGGAGTGAGCGGGTCTGCCGACTCAGGCCCCTCGGCTCTCCCCCCGCGCCGGCCGTCGGTGCGCTCTGGTAGGCAAGAGCCCTACGCGCACCGATCCGCACGCATCCGACCCACGCAGGTGACCTCCCGACATGAGCATCCACACCTATCTCGAACACTTCGGCGGCCTGCCCGTCGCCGACCTGCGGCCGCCGGACTCGAAGCAGCCCTCGGCCGTTCCCGGAAGGCAACCCGAGGAGGCCCGCCGCGGCGAGCCCACACCGCCGTACGGCATCGCGCCCGGCGACCACCCCGCGGACGCCGTCGCCTGGCGGCTGCGCCACCGCCACTGGGAGGACGATCCCGAACTCGCCGATCTCTACGCCTACTTCCTCGCCAACGTCGACACCACACGAGTCACCGCGCTGATCGTCGGCGCCTGGGACGTGGACATGTCCCAGGAGAATCCGCTGCCCGGACTGCTGGTCCGCGACGCCGCCCGTTTTCCGGCGCTGCGCCATCTGTTCGTCGGCGACGTGGTGCAGGAGGAATCCGAGATCTCCTGGATCGGCATCGGCCCCTCCACCGGGCTCCTCGAAGCCTTCCCGCACCTGGAGGAACTGGTGCTTCGGGGCAGTGAGAACGCCACCGAGGACGCCCCCGCGCTGACTCCGGTGCGTCACGAGCACCTGCGCCGACTCCGCTTCGAGAGCGGCGGCCTGTCCGGTCGGATCGTGCGTGCCGTCGGCATGAGCGACCTCCCCGCGCTGGAGGAACTCGACATGTGGCTCGGCGTCGACGACTACGGCGGTGACGCCCGCGTCGAGGACCTCGCCGACCTCCTGTCCGGGACCCGAGTGCCCCGACTCCGGCATCTCGGGTTGATGAACAGCGAATTGCAGAACGAGATCGCCGCCGCGATCGCGAGCGCCGCCGTCACGCCCCGGCTCGAATCGCTCGACCTGTCGATGGGAATCCTGAGCAACGACGGCGCCGAGGCGCTGCTGAACAGCCGATCCCTGGGCCGGCTGCGGAATCTGACGATCCGCCACCACTTCCTGGACGACTCCGTGGCCGAGCGCCTGCGGGCGACGCTGCGGGCATCCGGTGTGACGGTGGAGATCTCCGACCCCGAAAGCCCCCGCGACTGGGGCGGCGACCCCCGATACGTGGAGATCTCCGAATGACCGGCGGTCAGGCCCGGGCACGTTCCGCCGGCCCGCGCGTCGTCGCGGCGATCGACCCCACGGGCACCGCCGACCTCCGCGCCGCGCGGTACCTGCCGTGACCGTGATCACCGTCGTCGCCAACCCGGGGCACCGGCGCGTCGTGGGATTCGACGCGGCGGCGCGGGCCGCCGGGCTACCGGCCCCGCGCGTCGTCCCGTGGGAGGACGTACTGCGTGGTGTGCAACCGGCTTTCGCCGCCGGGCCGGTGCGGATCGACTCCCCCGGCGAGAACCCCGTCGTCCACGCACTGCTCGGCGGGCCGTCCGACCCGCACCGCGTCGAGGGCGGTGCGGTGCGCCACGCGACCTTTGTGCGCGCGCTGGAACGCGTACGAACCGCCGTGGCCGCGACGCCCGGAGCGTGGCTCGTCAACGACCCCGACGACATCGCCGTCATGTTCGACAAGCCGCGCGCGCACGGGCGGCTGCACGACGCGGGCGTCCCGGTCCCGCCCGGGCTCGGCGCGGAGGGGCGCGGCGTCACCGTGCGCTCCTACACCCACCTGCGCGACCTGATGCGCGACACCCGCCGGCCACGCGTGTTCGTCAAGCCCGCGCACGGCTCGTCGGCGTCCGGTGTGGTCGCCCTGGAGACCTCGGGAACGCGCGTCCAGGCCACCACGTCCACCGAACTGGTGCGCACCGCGTCGGGCATCGAACTGTTCAACTCGTTGCGGGTGCGCAAGTACCGCGACGAGGAGGATGTCGCGGCCCTGATCGACGCACTGTGCGCGGACGGCGTGCACATCGAGACCTGGCTGCCCAAACTCACCCTCGACGGACTCGCCGTCGACCTGCGCGTCCTGGTCGTCGCGGGCCGCGCCACACACGTCGTCGCACGCGGCAGCCGTACCCCGATGACCAACCTCCACCTCGGCAACACCCGCGTCGACGTGGACGCGGTCCGCCGCGCCGTGGGGGCCGCCGCCTGGGAGGAGGCGATGACGACATGTGTTCGCGCGGCCGAGTGTTTTCCCCGGACGCTGCACGTCGGTGTCGACCTCCTGTTCGCGGTCGACCGCCGCCGCCACGCGGTCGGCGAGGTCAACGCGTTCGGCGATCTGCTGCCGGGGGTGCTGCACCGGGGCCGGGACACGTGGGCGGAACAGATCCGCGCCCTGGTCGACGGCCGGCACCCACCCGCGAGGCCACGACAGGCGGGACGCGAGACATCGGACCGCGAAACGCCTACCCGCGAAGCGGCACACCTCCAGGCACCGGACCGCGAAGCGACGGACCGCGAGGCACCGGACCACGAAATACCGAACCGCGAGACACCCGACGGGGAACGACTGCCGTGCCCGAACTGACGACACCCCCACCGCGCCACGGGAACAACGGCCCGCACGGCCACAATCCCGACATGAACGAGGTCGTCGGCCACCACGATCTGCTCATGGTCACGCTCGACACGCTCCGCTACGACGTGGCCGCGGAACTCGTGGCGGCGGGCCGACTGCCCACCCTCGCCCGGGTGCTGCCCGGCGGGCGCTGGGAGGCGCGGCACACCCCGGGCAGCTTCACCTACGCCGCGCACACCGCGTTCCTCGCCGGATTCCTGCCCACCCCGCTGGGGCAAGGCCCGCATCCACGCCTGTTCGCGGCACGCTTCGGCGGCAGCGAGTCCACCGCGCCGCACACGTGGGTGTTCGACGAGCCCGATCTGCCCTCCGGGCTGGCTCGCGCGGGCTATCACACGGCCTGCGTCGGCGGCGTCGGCTTCTTCAACAAACGCGGCGCGCTCGGCTCGGTACTGCCCGGCATGTTCGCGGAGAGCCACTGGGATCCCGAACTCGGCGTCACCTCGCCCACCTCGTTCGAGGCACAGGTGGCCCGCGCGGAACGCGTCGTCGCCGCCCTCGACCCCGACCGGCGACTCTTCCTGCTGGTCAACGTGGCGGCGCTGCACCAGCCGAACTGGTTCCACCGGCCCGGTGCGACGGCCGCCGAGGGCGATACCCGCGAGACGCACGCGGCGGCGCTGGAGTACGTGGACCGGCATCTGGGCCGGCTCTTCCGGGCGATGAGCGCCCGCCGCCCGTGTTTCACCATCCTGACGTCGGATCACGGCACGGCGTACGGCGAGGACGGCTACACCGGGCACCGCATCGGCCACGAGGTCGTGTGGACCGTCCCCTACGCCCAGTTCACCCTCGACCCCGGCGAATGGTGACCCCGCGCACGCCTTGATCGGCGGCGGGCGACGGCCCCGACCATCGCCCGCCGCCCAAGCCACCGGGCGGTCGGCCGGCCTGTCGGCGCCCACCCCTAGAGTCGGGGCGTGCGAACACCGCACCCGGCACTCACCCACGTCCTCGGAGGTCGTCCGCTCATGGGATCGTCCAGCACCGCCGATCCCCTGGTGGTTCCGTCGTCTGCGCGAGACCTGCTCGGCTCGCCGTACGCGGGGTACGTCTACTCGTATCCGCACAAGACCGCCTACCGCCCGCTCGCCCCGATGCCCACGCTGGGCGATGTGTGGCGGGGCCAGGACCTGTCGGCGCTGTTCCTGTACGTGCACGTGCCGTTCTGTGAGATGCGCTGCGGCTTCTGCAACCTGTTCACCCGCACCGGCGCCCCCGCGGAACTGGTCGGGCGCTACCTGGACGCGCTCGAACGGCAGGCGCGGGCCGTGCGCGAGGCGATCCCCGAGGCACGTTTCGCGGTCGCGGCGGTGGGTGGCGGAACGCCCACGTACCTGGACGCGCCCGAACTGGAAAGACTGTTCGACATCGCGACGGAGGTGATGGGCGCGGACCTCGGCTCGATCCCGATGTCCGTGGAGACCTCTCCCGCGACGGCGACGCCCGAGCGCCTCGCGGTGTTGGCCGAGCGCGGGACGACGCGGGTCAGCATCGGCGTCCAGTCGTTCGACGACGCCGAGGCGCGAGCGAGCGGGCGCCCGCAGCGCCGTGCCGACGTCGAGGCCGCGCTGGCGGCGATCCGGGACGCCGCGGTGCCGACGCTCAACATCGATCTGATCTACGGCATCGACGGCCAGACGCGGGCGAGTTGGCTCGCTTCGATCGACGCTGCGCTCGCGTGGCGGCCGGAGGAGTTGTACCTGTATCCACTGTATGTGCGCCCGCTCACCGGCCTCGGCCGCCGAGCCGTCACGCGCGCCGACTGGGACGAGGACCGCCTCGCGCTCTATCGGGCGGGCCGCGACCGTCTGCGCGAGGCCGGCTACGAGCAGGTCTCGATGCGCATGTTCCGCCGCGCGGACGCCCTCCCCGACGCCGCCGGCGGGCCGGCCGGCGCTGCCGGCACCGACGCGGCCGGCAGCGACGCGCAAGGCGGCTACCGCTGCCAGCGCGACGGCATGATCGGCCTCGGCTGCGGCGCCCGCTCGTACACCACCGACCTGCACTACTCGTTCGAGTACGCGGTCGGTGTCGGCGAGGTGCGTGCGATCATCGACGACTATGTGACGCTCGATCAGGACGCCTTCACCCGTGCCCGCGTGGGCTATCGGCTGGACGTCGGCGAACGACGCAGACGCCACCTGCTCACCTCGCTGCTGCAGGCCGACGGCCTGGCCGCACCCGACTATCGGGCCGAGTTCGGCACCGACGCCGAGGCCGACTTCGCCGCCGAACTGGCGCCGCTCGCCGACGCGGGCCTGCTGACCGTCTCCGCGGCGGGCATACACCTGACCGACGAGGGCCTGGCCTGGTCCGACGCGATCGGTCCCGCGCTGTTCTCGCCCGAGACCTCCACCCTGATGCACGGATACCGGCCGCGATGACGGGCACTCCCCCCGCCGCGCCGCCCCTGGTCGAACTCGGCGTGCGCGCGGACCCGTTGACGATCCTGTACCGGGGTCCGCTCGCTTCGTGCGACTACGACTGTGGCTACTGTCCGTTCGCCAAGCGCCGCGATAGTCCCGAGCAACTGCGGGCCGATCGTGCGGCGTTGGCGCGCTTCGCAAACTGGGTGACGCACGCGCCGCACCGCGTGTCGGTCCTGTTCACCCCGTGGGGCGAGGGTCTCGTCCGCAGTTGGTACCGCCGTACGCTCGCCGAACTGAGCCATCTCCCGCACGTCGAACGTGTCGCCATCCAGACCAACCTGAGCGCGCATCCCCGGTGGACCGAGGCGGCCGACCTCACCCGCCTGGCGCTCTGGGCCACCTATCACCCCGACCAGGTCCCTCACGAGCGCTTCCTGGACCGTTGCCGCGACCTGCGCGCACGTGGCGTGCGCCTCAGCGTCGGCGTCGTCGGCCTGCCGGAACACCTGCCCGCCGCGCGGCGCCTGCGGGACGATCTTCCCGCCGACGTGTACCTATGGGTCAACGCCGCCGAGGGGCACGCGTACACCGACTCGGCGGCAGCCGAATGGGCCACGCTGGACCCGCACTTCGGCTTCAGCCGAAACCCGCATCCCGCCCTCGGTGTGCCCTGCCGCACCGGTGACACCGTGATCAGTGTCGACGGCGACGGCACCGTACGCCGTTGCCATTTCGTGCCCGCAGTGCTGGGCAATCTCTACGACGGCTCGTTCCGCGCCGGTCTCGCACCCGCGCCGCCGTGCCCCGAGCAGACCTGCGACTGCCACATCGGCTACGTGCACCTGACGTCCCTGCCGCTGTACGACGTCTTCGCGGGCGGCATCCTCGAACGCATCCCCACCGCGTTCGGCCCGGCACCTCGGCGCGTGCCTCGACACACATGACGACGACGGGAGTTCCGCGATCCCTGTGCGTGCGCGTTTGCGCGCTTGTGCACTTGTGCACTTGTGCACGCGTGTGGCCCCTCGACCACTCCCGTCGATCATCGACGCGGGTCAATCGCTTGTCAATGTCAAGTAGATCGATAGGGTAGGCGACGGCATCCGACAGGCGGCGATCGTCCGGAAGGCGAGGCGGGCATGAGCACCGACACCGTGGAACCGGAACGCACGCTCCAGGATTGTGTGGCGCGCGGCACCAGGTCCGTCGTGCGCGCCCGGCACCCGGTCAACGCGCCCATGCTCGATACCTGGGCCGACGCCCTCGGCGACCCCAACCCCGTCTACCGCGACGCCGAGGCCGCCGCGGCGACCGGGCGGGCCGGGATCGTCGCGCCCCCGACCATGATCCAGGCCTGGACCATGCCCCGACTCTCCGCCCTGGCCGCCACGTTGCCCCAGGTCCCCGGGTACGCGCCCTACCTGGCCGGCGCATCGGGGCACGAGGTGTCGTCGAAGAACGGGTCGCCCGACGGCCGGTCGACCGAGCAGGAGACCGACAACCCGGCGGCGGCCGTACACCGACTCCTCACCGCGCACGGGTACACCGCCCGCGCGGCGACCCGATGCCGGCAGCGGTACCACCGCGAGGCGGCGGTCGGGGACCACCTGACCTGCGAGAGCGTGCTCACGACGGTGTCGCCGCGCAAGCGGACGGCGCTGGGGCCGGGCTACTTCGTCACCACACGCATGACCTTCCGCGACCAGGACGAGGCGGACGTGGCGACGGTCGACTGGACCGTACTGTGCTTCCGTACGCCGGAACCCGCCGGCGCACCCGACGTCACCGCACCCGACGTCACCGCGGTGGACGCAGCCGCATCCGACGTCGGCGCACCGGGCACCCCCGCGGATCCGGCCCCGCCCACACCCGCGAGCCGCCGGACCTGCCGCCCGCTCACGGCCGCCCCCCGCGTGGGCGACCGTACCCCCCTCACCACGATCCCGATCACCCCCACCTTCGTGATCGCGACCGCGTTCGCCACCCAGGACTTCTACGCCGCTCACCACGACGCCGACTGGACGCGCACCTCGCTCCGGCGTCCCGGCATCTTCACCAACATCCTCGCCACCACCGGCCTCGTCGGCGGAGTGGTCACCGACTGGGGCGGCCCGGCCACCCGGCTCCTGGAGGTCGACCTGCACCTCCTCGCGCCCAACCACACGGGCGACACTCTCACCCTCGACGCCGAGGTGACCGCCGTGACCGGCGACGAGGTGGACCTCCGCGTCACCGGCACGAACTCCCTCGGCCCCCACGTCCGCGCCACCGTACGGGCCCGCGTCACCGTCTGACCCCACCGTCGGGATCCGCACCGGGTCCCGACGGCCGAGCCGCTCCCCCACCGTGCCGCAGCGGTCCGCACACGCGACCAAATCACCGTGCGGCCAAGGGATTCCGCGACGAAATCACCGTGCGGTCACGGCTTTCCGACAGGTTCCCGACATCTTCCCGCGCTCGGATAAGGGTCGATGATGATGCACGCCCTGCGGCGGACCATCGGGGACGACGCCTTCTTCGGAACTCTCCGGCAGTGGCAGCGTGAGCACCGCTACGGCAACGCCTCCCGGCCGCGGTTCGAGGCACTCGCCAAGAAGATCTCCGCCCGACCGGCCCGCACCGGGTTCTTCGACGCCTGGGCACACGGCACCACCGTCCCGCAGGACCAGTACCTGTATCCCGGCAGCCTCGGCGCCGTGGCCCCGGGAGCGAACGGGCACCCTCGATACACCGAAGTGCTTGAGCGTCCGCCCGCCCGAAGCCGGGTCGATCGGCTTCGGGCGGGGCTTCGTCACGGCTGCGAAGGCGTGCTCGCCCCCGACCGTCGCGGTGCGATCACCGACGTCGACGCCGCCGGGGAGGCGGGATTCGTCACCCTCGGCCCCGGCGCAGGGACGTCGGCACGATGCCGGCGCCGTCGATCGTGAACGTGGTGCCCTTGGTGTTGAAGTAGGGCGAGAGCGAGTCCACGAAGGTCACCACGTCGACGCGTTTGACCAACTCTGCTTCGGCGGCCGTCCATTCGTCGCAGCCGGAGAGATCCGGCTTGGCCATCGCGAGACCCACCAGGCGCTGGTACTCGGGGTTGTCGACGGAGCCGAAGTTGATCCCGTCGGGCCCCGGGGGGCCGCTGAAGAAGGGGATGAGCTGGTCGGGCTGGGTGAGCGCGACCGGCGTCCACGAGACGTCCCATTCGCCCGAGGCCAGCACCTCGCCGGTCGTCGCCGAGGTGAGCGGCTTGCGGGTGACCTTCACACCGAACGAGTTCCACTGCGCGACCGCCAGCTCGACGGCGGACACGACCTGGGAGCCCGACGTGGAGGGGAAGGGCAGCACGATCGACAGTTGTTTGCCGTCCTTGCTCCAGCGCCCGCCGGACTTCTCCCAGCCGGCGGCCCGCAGCGCCGCCGCGGCGCGGGCCTTGTCGTGCGGGGGGACGTTCCCGGTGACGGCGTCGGCCTGGCAGGGCGGCAGCATGGTGGTGGCGATCCTGGCCGGCGGCGCCCCCTTGCCGCCGGTGGCCACCGCCCCCACCTGCTTGAGGTCCAGCGCCGCGGTCAGGGCCCAACGCACCTGCGGGTCGGCGGTGACGTGGTTGGCGGCCTCGTTGAACAAGAGCATGCCGAGCGGGTCGCGCTGGATCTGGTACTTCAATCCGGCCGCCGTCAGCCGGACCCGGTCGGCGCCGTTGACCGGGGCGATGTCGATCTGCTTGGCCAGGAGCAGATTGGCCGTGGTGGACTCGTTGGAGACGACCTTGAAGACCAGTCGCTCGGGCAACTCGCCGGCGCCGGCGCCGTCCGGGCCCCAGATGTAGTCGGGTCGTTTGGTGAAGGTGAAGTGGTCGCCCGGTGCCGACTCGGTGAGTCGGTAGGGACCGGTGCCGTCGGTGGCGTGCGTCAGCGAGTCGGGCGAGGCGAGGGCCGAGGGGCAGACCAACGGCAGTCCGGAGGTGCCCCGCAGCAGGAACGGTGTGGGCTCCGGAGTCCTCAGCGTCAGCGTGTTGGTGGCGTCGTCGGCGGTGGCGACGGTTCCGGGGGTCACCGCCAGGCCGAGCAGGGGTGAGGTGTTCTTCGGGTCGGTGACGTAGTTGTACTGGGCCGCGACGGCGGACGCGGTGAGCGGTCGGCCGTCACCGCACGTCACGTCGCGCCTGAGCGTGAAGGTCGCCGAGACGGCGTCGGTCGTCCACTTCTCGGCCACGCCGGAGACGATCCGCCCGTCGGGCTCGACGTTCACCAGGGAATCGTAGGAGAACCGGTTGAGCAACGACGTGATTCTCGTCAGCGAGGTGAGCGGGGACAGGTTGCCGGGGTCGGCGTTGATGCCGATGGTGATCGTGTCGCGACCGCCCGCACCGCCGGAGCCGGTTCCGCCGCAGCCGACGGCAAGCAGGCCCAACGCGACCGTGGTCGCGGCCGCGCGTACGCCGCGTCTCATCGGGCACCGCCGCCGGGACGGTTCACGAGACCCTGGTCGGCGACCTTCGCCGCCCCCGAGCCGGTCCCCACGCCGGCCGCCCGGGAGAGGGCGCGCCTGGTCTGCGGGATCCCGGCCCGGTCACCACTGCCCAGGAAGGCGAGCCACGCCTGCCTCCCGCCCTCCGGTTCGGCGCCGATCGGTGTACGGGCGTCCGGACCCACCATCCGGACGGTGGACCCGACCGCATCGGATCGTCCCATGCTGGATACCTCCTCGGAGAACGGCTCGGTGCCGCAGAGGACGCTCACGGTAGGCAGCGTCCGAACACCTCGGCTCGTCCTGCCGGACAAAGAACGGTCGCCGAATCCGTCCGAATCGCCGACGGCAGCGGCATCGTTTCAGGCCATCCTCGTTCTCCGGACGTCGATCCGCGCACCGCCCGGCTCCGACCGGCTCGAAGCCACCGGCTCCGACCGGCTCGAAGCCGAGATGCGGCCATCCGGCTCATCCCGAGGGCGACAGCTTCGTCTCGACGAACGTCCGCAGCCCCGCCTGATCGAGCTTTCCCTTGTCGGAACGCAGGATCAGCGTCGGATGGGTCGCCTGCTTCGGGTTCCGCAGGGTCACGATGGCGACCGGTTCGTTCCAGTACGTCACCGAATTCGTCGCCTCGAAGTAGCGCTGGGTGAACAGGATGGCGTCGCCGAGCGGCGTACGGATCGTCTCCGTCACAGCGCCGGGTGGAACGTCCGCGGCGGTGCGGTACATGCCGTGCCGGCCATTGCCCGGCGCCTGGGTCTGCGCCTTGCACCGCGTCGAGTTGGACTCGATCGTGACATCGCCCAGCCGCACCACGACCTGTGCGCACCCCTCGGTCGCGGGCGCGGTCGTCGGCTGTACCGGACTCGAGGCCCGGATCCGGAACCCCACCGCCTCGGTGTTCACCTCGGTCTCCCGCTCGACCGGCGGCGCGGTCGCGGACTGCGACCGGGTGGGCTCGGGGGTCGGCAACGACACCGGATCCTTCCCCGAGCTCCCGCAACCGGCCAGGCCCAGCACCGCCAGCCCCGTCGTCAACGCCGCCGCGGTCCTCCGTCGTGCCGTCACCGTGCCACTCCCTCGTTCGTTGCGTCCGTGCAGGTTCGCAGAACTGACGCAACCGGGACCCGACGGGTTCCCTGCCGCCGGTCCCGACAGGTCGGCGGTTCGGCGGGCCGGGCGGGGGGCCGGAACGGGCGGCGGGCCGGGCGGGTCAGACTCCCTGGCCGGCGCTTCGCCCCACCCGCCTGTGGGAAGAGCCACCGCCCTGATCGACGCCGAGCGCGAGCGAGGGCAGCACGACCCGCGTCCAGTCCGAACTGCCGCCGTTGACCGGTTCCGCGTCGCCGGGGCGCAGCGGCGCCGCCTGCTTGGACGCGCCGAAGCCCTTGGCCGCCAGGTGCGTCAGTCGGCCCGGCGCCGAGAGATCACCGTCCCGGATGTGGTCGTGGGTGCGCCAAAAGGCTTCCCGAAGACCCGCGTTGTAGGCGGCGACGCTTCGTCGTTCGTCGCCCGCCCGATCGTCCTCCCGGTAGCCGGCGTTGTCCCGGTTCAGCTTGTCCAGCGCTGCCGCGCGGGAGGCCTTGGTCGCCTCCCGCCACGCTCGATGCAGATCCGGATCGGTGCGTGCCTGGGACAGATGGCGCGGCCCGGTGCTGCCGACCGTCATCTGGGCCAACTCGTACGCCCGCATCGGCGTCATCCCGGCGACGACGAACGGCACCCGGAGCGAAACCGGCGGAACGGTGACCTCCGGCGCCATTTTCGCCGTTCTCGGATCGCCGGGCTCGCGGGCCACGTGTCCGGCGGCCGTGAAGTGCGCGCCCAGTTGCGCTCGGAGATCGGCTGCCGAGTCGAAGGCGCGCGTTTGGCTGTGCGCGGCGATGACATTGATGCGGGGGTCCTGGTGTCCCCCGCCGTTCTCCTTCGCCGCGATGATGTCGTCGGCCGCGCGGCCGGAGCCTCGGTAGGCCAGCAGGATCGCGTCCTGGACGGGCCTGCCGTTCTCGGTCATGTCGTGGACGCGATGCGTCGCGTCCTGGATGGTGATCCCGCCGCCGTTGATCAGCACGGTCGCCGATCCCTGTCCCTGGGACAGGATCCGACCGGCCTGGGCGAGCGCCCAGGACTCGTCACCGAAATCCTGGCCCGGCACCACGAGGATCAGGTCCTGGTCGGGTTGCAGCGGTGCCTTCTTGTTCGGATCGTAGAGCGATCCCGGAGGGGCCACCGTGCCCTCGGCCACGACGCCGATCAGCGGGGCGTCGGCCATCGCCAGTCGCCCCTCGGCGAACAACCGGCGCTTGGCCTCGCCGAGTTCCTTGAGGCAGCCGGAATCGGTGCCCCCGAACATCACGGCGGCCGAGAACCTCGCGGCGTTCAGCAGGATTTCCTCGTACATCGCCTTGTCCGCGGCCGTCGCCGCACCGGCTCCCGCCGCGCCACCGATGACGGTGATCACCGGCATCGAATCGGCCACCACGTCGTGCAGCGCGACACTCAGGTCGGCGTAGGACTCGACCCTGCGGACCGGGAACCATCGATGGTTTCCCCAGCGGTCGGTGGGCGCGGTGAGCAACTCGGGGTCATCGGACGCCGGCGACGCGGTGGGCTGCACAGTGCTCCTTCGCTCCCGTGTGCCCCCCGCCCGCAATCACGGTGCGGCGGGGGGCAGTTCGGGGATCAGTATGCCCGCGCCACGATCGCGATGTTGCCCGGTTGCTCATCGCTCGCGGGAACCGACCCGTCCTCGGCGATCAGGCAGCGCACGGACACGCCCTGTTCGGCGAGCCGCGCCTCGCCCTCCGGGCCGAGCGTGGCCCAGGGAATGCGCGCCCAACCGGTGCCCGCGGCCGCCGCGGCGTCCTCGATCGTGGTCACCTCGACGGTGCGGTCCCGGCGGCGTTCGCGGGACTGCGCCAGCAGCAACGCCTGGTCGTCCGCGAGCGCCCGGGGCACGAGCGCGGACAGTGCCTCGATCGCCACCGGCTCCTTGCCTCCCACGTGGCGTCGGACCAGCACGGCGGTGCCGTTGTCCAGATCGCGCGGCCCGACCTCGATCCGTACCGGCACACCCTTGAGTTCCCAGTCCACCGCACGGCGACCGAAGG
Source organism: Embleya sp. NPDC127516 (assembly GCF_044765325.1). Classification (NCBI taxonomy): domain Bacteria; kingdom Bacillati; phylum Actinomycetota; class Actinomycetes; order Kitasatosporales; family Streptomycetaceae; genus Embleya; species Embleya sp. NPDC127516. Next base: position 276,618 of record NZ_JBIWJT010000009.1, read on the forward strand.
GTGTGTCCGTACGGTCGTCCACCCGCACCCGGACACCGGCCGCCGTCAACCGCTCACCGATCTCGCGGACCTTCGCCACCACCGCGTCGTCGGCCTTGATCGCCACCACCACCGCCTGGATCGGCGCCAGGATCGGCGGGACCCGCAGACCGTCGTCGTCTCCGTGCATCATCACCAGGGCGCCGACCATGCGCGTGGTGGAGCCCCAGGAGGTCTGCCAGACGTACTCCTGGCGACCGTCCTTGGACAGGTACCGGATGTCGAACGCCTTGGCGAAGTTCTGTCCGAGTTCGTGACTGGTGCCCAGTTGCAGCGCCTTGCCGTCGCCCATCATGCCCTCCAGGGTGAGCGTGTTGATCGCTCCGGCGAACCGTTCCCTGACCGTCTTGCGTCCCGGCACGACGTCCATGGCGAGCACGTTCTCCATGAACTCGGCGTACACGTCGCGGTGGATGAGCGCGGCGTAGTCCCGGGCCTCCTCATACGTGGCGTGCGCGGTGTGGCCCTCCTGCCACAGGAACTCCGTCGTGCGCAGGAACACCCGCGGGCGCAGCTCCCAACGCACCACGTTCGCCCACTGGTTGATCAGCAGGGGCAGGTCGCGGTAGCTCTGCACCCATTTGGCGAAGTAGTCGTTGATGATCGTCTCGGAGGTGGGGCGAATGACGACGGGCTCGTCCAGTTCCTTGCCGCCGCCGTGCGTGACGACGGCGAGCTCGGGAGCGAAGCCCTCGACGTGCTCGGCCTCCTTCGTCAGGTAGGACTGCGGGATCAGGAGCGGGAAGTACGCGTTCGAGGCGCCCGCCCGCTTGATCCGGGCGTCCATCTCCTGCTGCATCCGCTCCCACAGGCTGTACCCGTACGGTCGAATGACCATGGTGCCGCGCACCGGACCGTTGTCGGCCAACTCGGCCTTGTTGATCAGTTCCTGGTACCAGCGGGGGAAGTCGTCCGACCGCGGGGTGAGCACGGGTGTCTTGGCCATGCCGCGCATGCTAGGACGCGGGCCCACCGGTACGCGAACCGAATATCCCCACCCCGAATCGCCGGGCGAACGGCCGATGTCGGTGCGGCGGTGGCCGCGTCACCCACCCGGCCCTTCGGTACGCTCGGCCCCGGCGACCCTGGACAGGGGTGGCAAGGGGGGCCGGTGGTGCCTTTGGACGACTGGCTACGAGCCGGTGCGACGCCCGACGCGGATGGGCGACCGCGCCGCAGGGTAATGGTCGACCCGGAAACGGCGGCTGCGACCTTCTGGGGCAGGGCGGACTGGGTCAGTCTGGAGGTCACCCGGGCCGTGGGCCCCGTGGACGCGATCGTCGCCGCGGCTCCGCGTCCGGCCGTGCGCGAACTGCACACCGACTCGACAAGCGGAACGGGTTGCCCGCCAAGCAGGTTTCTTCCCCGCTCCGGCCGTTCGCGCGGCCCGCGCCGGTGCGGTCGGTGGGGCCCGAGCCGCCGGGGCCGGCAGCCGGGGGCCGGTCCGGGCGGCCCCCGGCCGCCAGGGCCGTGACGAGCGCCGCCGGCCCGGTGACGGCGAAGGGGCTGACCCCCTTGCGCCAGGCAGGTCCGCGGGCCGGCTCACCGTCGATCCGGGGTCTCGCGCACGGTTCCGAAGCCGGCCGGGGCAGATCCGGTTCCACTCCTTCGGATCGTACGCCGGACCGGGAAATAAGGCCCGTCTCGTTGACTCGTCGCTGACCACGACCCGGCGGAAGCCCGCCGTCCCGGTGGCTTCGTCGCGGCGCTCGGAGCACGCGGGACGGTGGTGCCGCTCGGCAGCCTGCCGACCGGATGTGGTGGTGGCGGAAATAAACACCGTTCCCGAAGCGGCGGTTCGCACTGCTCGTCCGGCGGCTCCTCGTCGAACGGCTCCAGTGCCAACGCCGCGTGCCGCGAGTGCGGCCGGATCACCGCGATCTGATCACCGCGCCGCGCCGATCACGGACACCGGATCCGCGAACGCCGTGCCGCGCACCGACACCGGCGGCGACGACGGCGACGGCCCGGTCGATCCCGACGCCGGTCATCGCGGGACACCCCGGCGCGGCCACGATGGGCGCGGCGCCGGGGTGTCGGTTGGGATCCGTCAGGGCTGGTACTGGTACGCGCCCGCGGTCGCGCCGGTGGCCGGGACCGGCTTGCCGTCGAGGTCCACCGAGTAGCCGGCCGGCTCCCCGCGCCCGATCGCCGGGCTGCCCGCGAGCGGGTGCAGGTCGGTGCCGCCGGTGAAGCGCGGGTCGGCGATCACCGAGCGGGCGCCGAGGGTGAATCGGTGTTGCGCGCCCTTGTAGACCCCGGTGTTCTCGTCCGCGCCCGCGCCGTCCTCGTACCCGGTCTGACCGCCGACCGAGATCACGTTGTTGCGCAGCTTGAGGATGTTCGAGGCGCAGCCGTCGTGGCACACCCACCCCTGCGCCTTGGCGCCGGGCAGGTTCACCGAGTTGTTGACGGCGACGGTGTCACGATTGGGGCCGAGCCCGCTCCCGGGGCCTCGGACCACCAGGAACGTGGCGTATTCGTGGGTGGAGGTGACGACGTTGTACGCGAAGACGTTGCCGTCGGCGGTCTTGCCCGTGTCGTGGCCCAGTTCCGAGAAGGTCTCGTTGTCGTGGGTGATGTTGTACTCGATCCGGTTGCGGTCCCCGTCGTAGATCTCGACGGCGGCCCCGTCCTGGCCGTAGTCGTAACTGGCCGCGTAGCTGCCGGTGATGGTGTTGTGCGAGACGACGTTGTCGTCGCCGTTGAGCAGCACGCCGAAGGCGCCGGAGTCGTTGTCGCCGCCGGGATCGTTGACACTCATCTTGTTGTTGTCGACCAATTGGCTGCGGGTCACGGTGTTGTGGTGGCCGGTGTCCGCGATCGAGACGCCGACCACGTTGGCGTCGGCGCGGATCCCGGTCACCGTGTTGTGGTGGCCCTCGATCTCGACGCCGGCCCAGTCGCACCCGGTCAGCCGCAGGTCGCGCACGGTCCAGTAGGCGCCGGTGATCGCCACACAGCTGCCGCCGCCGCGCACGACGGGCGAGGCGCCGGTGCCGTACGCGCCGACCGTGATCGCCGCGGTCGCGGTGCCGCTGCGGGACAGTTTCAGGGTGCCGGTCCAGGACTGGCCACGCTTGAAGGCGACGGTGTCGCCCGCGCGAAGGGTGGCGGCCCCGACCTTGTCGAGCGTGCGCCAGGCGGTCGCGGGGGTGGTGCCCGCTCGGCTGTCGGCTCCGTTCGTGGCGTCCACGTAGTAGGTCGTCCCGGCGGTGGTGCCCAGGGGTGCGGCCGACGCCGGGGTCAGGGGTGTCGCGACGGAGATGGCGACGAGCGCCGCCGACAGGTACATGGTTCGCCGGTGGCGGGGGGTGATGGTCACGCGTTGCCTCCTGGGTCGAGCGCCCACGGCCGGCGGTCGGTGTGATCGCCCCCGCACAGCGGCGTCGGGCGGCCTCCCCGCCGGCGCCCGGGGCGCGCGCGGATCACCTGGATCGGGCGCAAATGCCTTACCAGGCAAGCGAGTTGTCCCAGGCGCAGAAGCTACGTGATGCCCCGCCGCGCGTCCAACCGCCCACCGCCCCCTCGCGTTATCGGGACAGCGGCACTCCTGCGGCCCCGCCCCCCGAAACCCCACGCCACCCCCTCCCCCGGGGCGCCCACGCCCCGCCCCGCGGCATTCGCCGACGACGCGCATTCCGGATAGCCGCCCGCGCCCGCCCCGCGAGGCGCCGCGATCGGCCGGTCCGATGCCGATCAACCGATCCGGGGCTTCGGCGCGCGTTGACCGAGTTGATGCCGCTCGACGAGCCCCGCCGCGCCGAGTTCCCGGTCCGCCTGGCGTTCACCGGCCAGGCCGCGCACGACCCGCGCCCTGCCGCCGTACAACGCGAAACCGCCGCCGCCGTCCGCGCGCGTCGCCCGGGCGATCCGCGACGGCACCGAGGGCGGCGAGGTGGCGGTCGACGTGGACGCCGGCGAACAGACGCTGCGCATCGTCGCGTTCGCCGAAGGGCCGGCCATGCACACGCACATCGACCCCGAAGGCGCACCCCTCTCGTGGGTCCTGGCCGCGCTGGACGAGCAACTCGGCCGGGTGTTCACCGGAACCTGCCGACGCGGGAGACGCGGCGGGTGACCCGGCTGCCCCGGCACCGGCCCCCCAGGGCCGGACTAGCGTGATGGGCATGGCGAACCAAGGAGCAGCACAACCAACCGGCATCCGTTGTTCGAACTGCGGTGGATCCGAAGCCCGTTCGGTGGAGCGGGCAATGGTGGCCAAGGGGGCCTCGCGGAAGAATCTCCACGATCGGCCGGCGAAGGGGCCGAACACCTCCGGCGACGGTTGCCTGCATTTCGCCGAGGGCATGGTCATGGTCGCCATGGCGATCGGCTTCGCGTACACGGGCGTGGCCAACGACAAGCCCCCGTACACGATCGGCGGCGCGGTGGTGGTGGCGGTGCTGCTGTTCGTCGGGACCATCGCGGTGGTCCGCACCGATCGGTACGACAAGCACTCCGAGTCGGCCGGCGAGGCGCGGGCCGACCTGATGTGGAAGCCGGCGCACTACTGCCCCGCGTGCGAAGCGGTGTTCTGCCCCGGCGACACACCGTGGCGGGGCGTCCTTGCGCCGGAACAGTTCAAGAGGCTGGTCTGGCGCAGCGCCGGCTACGAGCACCTGCTGCCCGCCGGCGACAAGGCGAAGACCGCCGAGATCCCCGAAGGCACCATATCCACGGCATAGCCCTCGAATAGGGTTGCGCGGCATGATCGACTACGAAGGATTCGCCGAACGCCTGTCCGCCCCTTGGCCGCGGCGCCGCACCCTGGTTTCCGATCTGCTCCGCGAGTTCGGCCACGTCGAGGCGCTGACCGATCCCTGGCAACCCGAACCACCGATATCGGACGACGTTCCGGAAGCCCTCGCCGAATGGCTCGGCTCGGTCCGCAACTCCTATCTCCTCGACCGCGGACTGTACGAGACGTACCTGGACTGGCCGACGCGGCGGCTCGGGGAACACTCGATCTTCATGACGGAGTACGAGGGTTGTTGCGCGTGGGCCTTCCGGGCGGCCGACGCGCACCTGCCGGATCCGCCCGTGTGGGTGGGCCCCGGGGAGGAGTGGGAGGAGTGGGAGGAGTCCGAAGAGCAGGGCGAGGAGCGGGAGGAGTCCGAGGAACAGGGCCACGAGTGGGCGATGTCGAGTCGGTCGATGACCGAGTGGCTCGTGCAGATGGCCCTCGTGCGCGTCCTGCCGCGGTACGCGTTCACCGGTGACGTGGCCGCGTACGGGACGACGGAGGATCGGGGCCGGCACATCCGGGCGACGTTGCCCGCGCTCGGCCCGTTGCCGTGGGACGAGGTGGGGAACACGTTCCACTTCTTCGGCGCTCGGGACGCCGTCGTCGTCTGGCTCTCCCGGCACGACTCGTGGGAGTGCGCCGACCTGAGCATCCTGGGTCGCACCGAAGAGTCCGTACACGAGACCGCTGCACGCCTGTCCCTCGAACTCGACAACGGGGTCGCGGCTCCCACGCCGCCACGCCCCTGACCCGCCCCGCGAACCGAACCCGAACCCGAACCCCCATGAATCCGACATCTCGGGTCACCCTCGGGCCCGCATCCACTTCGGGACCAGGGAGATGACCGTCCGCGACCCGGACGGGCGCGCGTGGAGCCTCCAGACCCCGGCACGGCGATGAGCACGCGAGACCGAGCGGACCACGGAAAGGGCGTGCGCCATGACCGACGGAGGCACCGATGCCGACTCCACCTCGCCGCTCCGGCGAACAACCAGGCCCGGTCGTCCACTCGGCCGCCCGACCTCCCCGGACCGGCAAGCCACCCGGACAAGGTCGTGTCCATGGACGACTTCCGCACCCGCGTCCTGGCCGTGCGGCGCTGATCGCGACACCGCCCCGGCCGAAGTGGGAGACGATCGGGCGCCTTCGGCGCTCCCCGTAATGCGGTCGTGCACTCAGCGTGCGGCCGAAATTGCGCGCCGACGGGCGTTACCGAGAATTCACCGACCCGCGTGTATATTTCTTTCGACATCGTTCTACGCTGGCGCGGCCGATCAAGTCGATCGCACTCGGAACGATCCGGAGCGTAACCCAGCGTGGGCAGTATCGATCATTTCTCCAACGGATTGCTCACACCGGCGGTCGCCTATCTGATGTCCTGCATCGGGTCGGCACTCGGGCTTTTGTGTGCGATCCGCGCCCGAGCGGTCACCGGCGCCCCGCGCGTTCGCTGGTTCGCCCTGGCGTCCGTTTCCATCGGCGGTACCGGGATCTGGGGCATGCATTTCGTGGGAATGCTCGGATTCGCGGTCACCGACACACCCATTCGGTACGACGCGACCCGCACCGTCGTCAGTCTCCTGCTGGCGATCGCGGTGGTCGGCGTCGGGATGGCCATCATCGGCAGGCGCGGGTCCCAGACGACCGGCCTGGTCGTCGGCGGGATCGTCACCGGCTCCGGCGTCGCGATCATGCACTACGTCGGGATGTCCGCGATGAGCATCAACGACGACATCGGCTACGACACCTTCCGAGTGGCGCTGTCGGTGCTGATCGCCCTGGTCGCCTCGACCGCCGCGTTGTGGGCCGCGCTCAACGTCAAGGGAGCCGTGGCCGTCACGGGCGCGTCGCTGATCATGGGCATCGCGGTGAGCGGCATGCACTACACCGGCATGTCGGCGATGTCCCTGGAGTCGAATACGCACACGTCGGCCCTCCACGGCGTGGAGGCATCCCAGTTCCTGGCTCCCCTCGTGGTCGGGGTGAGCCTGTTCACCGTGATCACCTTGTTCATCGTCGCGTTGTCCTCCTCGACCGGCGAACTGCGCGAGGAGGCCGAACTCGGCGCCCGCCTGGAACGCCTCGCACAGCGCCGGACGGACGGCGTCGCCTTCACCGACCCGGCCCGCGGCGGGCCGCAGCAACCCGGCGAACCCAGGCGCGCCGAGCCCGACTACTTCCGGGCTCCCTGACCCGGACGCGGGTGAATCGAGTCGCGGGTCCCGCCCCGGAGCGCCCTCGAGCCTCCGGGGCGGTCGCGTTTTCGACGCCTCGGGAAATCGGCGCCGGTGATCGACCGAATCCTCCGAGTCACCAAAGAACGATGTAGTCGGAAGTGGTCAGCGACTACCACGCGGTCTTCACTCACCGCGCGTGGACGAAGTCACGCGCGCCGAAAAGAGCCGGCGTGTGCAATTCCGATACGGCGAATCGTTCTCGCGAAGTTCGACCGACCGCAATTCGACGAACACCGACGCACACCGACGAACTCCGCCGAACGCCGCATCGCCGGAAAGCAATTGATCAGGTCGCGCGGATGTCGACGGTCCGGCCGTCCGGGTCGGAGAGCAGATGATGGCCGGGGGCGAGCGCAGGCGTCGCGGCGGCACCGGTGACGGCGAGACCCAGCCGAAGGGCGCCGGTCTCGCGGCCGGGACGGGCCGGGTAGATCTCGAAGACCGTGCCGTCCGCGAGAGTCGCCGCGTAGTGGCGAGGACCCCCGCCGTGCTGCTCCGCGACGAAACGCAGGCCGAGATCGGTGTAGAAGCTTCGGCACTCGTCGATTCGGTTCGAGTAGAGCACCAGCAGTGTCGCGCGGATGTTGTCCGGGTCGCTCATGGGACTCCTGGCCGGGCGGGGCGGGTTGGGGTACAACGCGGCAACGACTGTACGGGTCGGGCGAGTACCACCACGGGCCCGGCCCGTCCGGCCTGCGCCCACCCTGCCCTGCGCGGCACCTGCCGCGCAGGTGCCCGGCCGGTCGGCGGATCGACCGGCGAGCAACTCCCTTTGGAGGTAAAGGGTTTCCTCCGACATTAATGGTCTAGTCCAATTTTGGTCCAGACCATTGACTTCTGCGAGCGCCGGGCTGTCTCATACCCCATGCCGCCTTGCCACGCGAATCGGCGGTACGTCCCCCGCATACAGACTGGACGCACATGCGACTCTTACGCACATTCCGCGCGGCGGTAGCCGCGACCGTCACCGCCGCCGCGGCGGTGAGCCTGACCGTGCTCGGAGGTGGGCCCGCCCAGGCCGCAACCCCCCTGCCGGCCCACGTCTTCGCCCCCTACTTCGAGGCGTGGACCGGTGAGAGTCCCGCCGCGCTGGCCGCCCAGTCCGGTGCCAAGCACCTGACCATGGCGTTCCTCCAGACCGCGACCGCGGGATCCTGCACCCCGTACTGGAACGGCGACACCGGCATGCCGATCGCCTCCTCGACATTCGGCGCCGACATCAGGACCATTCAGGCCAACGGCGGGGACGTCATCCCCTCGTTCGGCGGCTACACGGCCGACACCACCGGCACCGAGATCGCCGACAGTTGTAGCGACGTCAACCAGATCGCCGCCGCGTACCAGAAGGTCATCACGACCTACGACGTCACCCGGCTCGACATGGACATCGAGATCGACGCGCTCGACAACACGGCGGGCATCGACCGGCGGAACAAGGCCATCAAGCAAGTCCAGGACTGGGCCGCGGCCAACGGGCGCAAGATCGAGATCTCCTACACGCTGCCCACCACCACCCGCGGCCTGGCGGCCAACGGCGTGGCCCTGCTCAGGAACGCCGTCGCCAACGGCACCAAGGTGGACGTCGTCAACCTCATGACGTTCGACTACTACGACAACGCCACGCACAACATGGCCAACGACACCGAGACCGCGGCACAGGGCCTGTACAACACGCTCGCGCAGCTCTACCCGACCAAGACCCCCGCCCAGTTGTGGGGCATGATCGGCGTCACCGAAATGATCGGCGTCGACGACTTCGGGCCTGCCGAGACGTTCACCCTCGCCAACGCTCGACAGGTCTACAGCTGGGCCGTCGCCAAGGGCATCAACACCCTCTCGTTCTGGGCCCTCCAGCGCGACAACGGCAACTGCCCCAACCAGCCGGCGGCGGACAACTGCTCCGGCATCGCCCAGAACACCTGGGACTTCAGCCACATCTTCGAGCCCTTCACCAGCGGCACCACGAACCCGACCAACGACTTCTCGGTGAAGGCGACCCCCGCGTCCGGGACCGTCGTCGCCGGGGCCTCGACCACCTCCACGATCGCGACCGCGGTGACGGCCGGCGCCTCCCAGACGGTGAACCTCACCGTCAACGGCGCCCCGGCCGGTGTCACCGCCTCGCTCAACCCCACCTCGGTGATGGTGGGCAACTCCTCGACGCTCAACGTGGCCACCACCTCGGCGGCGGTGTCGGGTACGTACACCCTGACCGTCACCGCGACCGGCACCTCCGGCAGCCACACGACGACCTACACCGTGACCGTCACCGGCGGGAACGGCCACCAGTGCACGGCGGCCCCATGGGCGTCGGGCACGATCTACACCGGTGGGCAGCAGGTCTCACACCAGGGTCACACCTGGAAGGCCAAGTGGTGGACGACGGGCGAGACGCCCGGCACCACCGGCCAGTGGGGCGTCTGGCAGGACCTCGGGGCCTGCTGAACCGGGCCGCCACGGGCATCCGAGGGGCGCACCCGCGACAGGCGCCCGGGACGGCGGCCCCAGACGCGGCCCGAGCCGAACACGGTGACGCCCGGCGGGACTTCCCGCCGGGCGTCACCCGGCGCCACCGCGACCCGAAGCCGTCGTACGCTCGCCGACGCGCCGGTCCCCAACCGCGCGTCGCCACCGAGCGACCGGCGGGTCGTAATCCCGCGAAAACCCGATGCGGCGCGCCTTTGGTCGCCATGATGAGCATTCATGGGACACCGTGGGGGACGCGCGGCCGGGTGGGTTTGGGGGATCGTGTGCGCGATGGGGGTGCTCTGGCTCGCCGTGTGGGGATCGCATGGCGTCGAGCGCGGTGACGTCGACTGGTTGAGTGCCTCGATCGCCCTGCCCGGACTGGGCGTTGCCATCTGGTCCGCGCGCATGTCACGGACCGCGCTGCGGCTCCAGGTCACCGATACCGCGGTGCAGGCCGCCCGCCTGGCCGACGCGGTCACCCGCGCCGAAACCCCGGAACGGGCAAGGCTGTTGGGCGGCGAACACACGCCCATCGACCTCCGCTTCGTCCTTCGCCCCGCCCCCGCGCACAACGCCGACGGCGCGGATCCCGACGGGCGGCTGGCCACCGTGGTCGACTACTACCGCCGACTTCGCCCGCGCCGCCTGGTGATTACCGGGGCACCCGGATCCGGCAAGACGGTCCTGGCCCTGGAACTCCTGCTCGCCCTCCTGGAGAACCGCGACCCCAAGGACCCGGTCCCCGTCCGGATGTCCCTGGCCTCGTGGAGCCGACTCCCCGACACCTCAGCGGGAGTCGGTGCGGCGGCAGGCGGTGCGGCGATCGAGGAGTGGGTGCGCGATCACCTCGAACGCGTGTACCGGCTCACCCCCGCCACCGCGCGGGCGTTGGTCGAGGCGGGCATGATCCTGCCCGTCCTGGACGGGCTGGACGAGATGGACAGCACCGACACCGAACCCCGCGGCACACCCGGCCCGGGTCCCGGCGGGAGCGCGCGCGGGGGGCCGCGAGCGCGGCGCGCCCTGGAGATCCTGAACGCGTACGCACTCGGCCGGGCCCGGGCCAAAATCGTGCTCACCTGCCGCAGCGGCCCCTACGAGGCGCTGGAGACCTGGACCAAGGACGCCGCCCGCGTCGAGATCACACCCGTCACCCCCATCCAGGGCCGCGAGTTCATCCTCGCCCGGGTCGAGGACCCCCGGCGGTGGCGCGAGGTGATCCACGCCCTCGACACCGCGCCGTCCGGCTCCCTCGCCCGCGGGCTGTCCACCCCGTGGCGACTGACGATGGCGGTCACCGTCCACGAACAACGCGACCCCGGCAGCGCGGCCTACCGCCACCAACCACGAAACCTCCTGTCACCGGCTCTGGCCCGGGACGAGGACATGCGCGACCACCTCAACGGGTTCTACCTCCGCGCCACCGCAGACCACCCCGGCGACGACGGCGACACGGCGTATTCCCCCGACCGGGTCCACATCTGGCTCGCCGTCCTGGCCCGCCACCTCGCCGCCAACAGCGCCACCCCCCGGATGCTGAACGGCAGGACACTGTCGGGGACCGATCTGGTTCCGCACGAACTGTGGCCGCTGGCGGGACTTCGACGCGCCCGGCTGATCCACACCGTCCTGGTGGTGTGCGTGGGCCTGGTGGCGGCGGCGGTGATGGCTCGTGAATCCAGCCCCCTGCTGTACGAATCCTCCTGGATCGCCAACTCAGTCGCCGTCCTCTTCGGAGCGTCGGTCTCCGGCATGCTCGGCCTGCGCTGGGGCGCGGCCTGGCCCGGGCCCACGCACCTGGTACCGGGGCGGCTGACCACCCGCGAGGGCCGCCGCGAACTCCTGACCCTGCTCGCCCTCGGCGCCGCCGGCGTCCTCGCCGTGATGATCATCGGCGCCCTGGACCGGGATTTCGACACCGATCCCTCCGTCGTGCTCACGCTCGCGTGGCCGCTCACGCTCGGCGTCGCGAGCCTGATCGTGCGCGGGCGCGACGACGACGGTCGGGCCGCCGTCGCAGACCCCCGCGATCTCGTGCGCGACGAACTCGCGGGCACGCTCGTGGCGGGCCTCGCAGTCGGAGCAACGGTCGGGCTCGCCCTGGGATTCGCGGAAGGACTCGGCTCCGGCCTCGGCGACGGGATCCGGTTCGGGTCGGCGCTGGGACTGGTGGCCTTCCTCGCGATCATGCTCATGGCCACCGCCGCCACGCAGCGATACGCGCTGTTCCTGCTGTGCGTCCGCACCGGCCCCCGCGCCCTGCCCTGGCGCCTGGGCCGATTCCTGCACTGGGCCACCACCGCCGGACTCCTGCGCACCGCCGGCACCGCCTACCAATTTCGCCACCGCGAACTCCAGGACTGGCTCGCCCGCAACCCCGTCCCCCACCCATAGCCAAAGCACCCGATCCGACCCGTGCGACCCGTCGCAACGTGCCGATTCCGCCGCCGGCGGCTTCGCCGCTGTGGCCGGTCCCGGTCCCGGTCCCGGGCACCGGCGCCGATGCTGAGCACAGCCTGGGCCTGTTACTCATATTATCGTTCTTTGACCAGTGCCTGGTGATGCGGGCCGACGGTCGAGACGGCGAGCCTCCCCGCGAGATCGTGCGCGTCGCGTGCAAGGATCCGGGACGGCTGTCCCCCTTCCTCCCAAGCCGAGTTGCATCGTTGACGGCTCCCGGCCACCGCGCTGGACCACGGCCCCACCCGGGCCACTTCCCGCCACCCACCTTGACGTTGACCCTCGGCGTCGTCACCGGCGATCCGAACGGCGTCGTCGTCACGGATCGCGGCGTGCGGCACGCCCTCTTGCCGGAGCACCCGACGCTCGTCGAGTTCGGAACGAACCTGGGTGTGTATCCGGCCCATCCGGCACCGCCCGGCACCGCCCGGCACGATGCTCGCGCCCGAGAGCTACCGAGAGGCGATGTCGAACCGGTGGATGCACGTGGTCGCCGCGTTCGGTACCCGAGCCTCGCTACGCCGGCCGTGCGGCCGCGACACCCCGAGGCACACCGGCCCTCGTGGCACGGACGGCGCGTGGCGGCTGCCGCCTCCGGCCGGGCCCTGCCCCTGCCGGAGGAGTCGACTCTCCAACGTGCCCGCACGACAACGGTCAGGAGCGTTTGACGGCCACTCCGGCGTACATGGCGATGTCCTCGTCGCGTACAGGTGGGGCGTCCGGGTCGGGGCGCCAGTGGTGCACCAGGGTGACGCCGGGGTCGAGGAGGTCGTAGCCGTCGAAGAAGGCGAGGGTTTCCGCCTTGTCCCGGACCTGGAGGGGGATGCCCCGCGCGTTGTACTCGCGTTCGACGCCGCCGACGCCCACCGGGTCGGTGTCGCCGGTGAACACCGTGAGAGCCAGGAAGCTGCCCGGCACCAGTTCGTCCATGAGCCGCCGCACGAGTCCTCGCGGGTCGTCCTCGTCGAGGACGAAGTGCACTATCGCGATCAGGGACAGGGCCACCGGCTTCGTCAGGTCCAGCACCTCGCGCAGTTGCGGGGCGCCGATGATCGAGTCGACGTCGCGCAGATCGGCGTCGACGTAGCAGGTCCTGCCCTGCACGGTGCTCGACATCAGGGCCCGCGCGTGGGTCAGCACGATCGGGTCGTTGTCGACGTACGCGACCCGCGCCTCGGGAGCGATGCCCTGCGCGATCTCGTGCACGTTCGGCGACGTGGGGATGCCCGTGCCGATGTCCAGGAACTGGCGGACCCCGTACTCCTCGGTGAGCCGCCGCACCGCGCGCTGCATGAACGTACGGGTGGTGCGCATCGAGATCGGCAGCGCCGGCCACGCCTGCACCGACGCCTTGGCGGCGACCCGGTCCGCCTCGAAGTTGGTCTTGCCGCCGATGAGGTAGTCGTAGACCCGGGCCGAATGCGGGACGTCCAGCCGTAAATCGACCACCGGCCACTCGTCGTCCTGCGGTTCCTGGGACATCCACTCCGCGTCCGACATTCCTCGCCTCTTTCGTCCGTCTTCGGGCCGACCTCGGGACCGGCCCCAACTGCCCCCCAGGCAAGCCCTGTTGTGCATGCTAACGGCGCCTCCGCAGCCCCGACGCGGGGCTCCCCTCGGCACGCGGAGCACACACATACGTACCGGGTCGATTAAGGATTGGGCCTCGACGGGGGAGGTGCGGAAGCCGCACGGGCCGTCGCGAAGACTTCGGGAAGAGTGCCGGCGACCCGCCCGGCAGCGGAACCGCACCCGACCGGCCCGTCAACCGCCGGCCCGCCCCCGCCACCGGAGGCCGCATCGACGACACCTGGCCCGACCCCACGCGCTGCCCGGGCGACCGACAGGTCCGCAGGTCCGCAGGTCCGATGTCCGCACGTCCGAATGTGACAGTTGCCCGTCATTGCGGTCATCGGTCGTCCCCGTGAGGATGGGGTCATGCCCCTCACACACCGTGTCGTCATCGCGGTCTTCCCCGATGTCGATCTCCTCGACGTCACCGGACCGGCCGAGGTCTTCGCGCTGGCCAATGAGGAGACCGAGAGCGGCGATCACTACCGGGTCCGCCTCGCCGGGCCGACCGCCGGCCCGGTGCGGACGTCGGCGGGTGTGCGGCTGCTGGCCGATCTGGCCTTCGACGAGGTCGGTGAGGACGTGGACACCCTGCTGGTGCCCGGTGCGGTCGACGTGACCGCCGACGGCCCCGTGGCCCGGATCGACCCCGATGTCGTGGCCTGGGTGAAGGAGACCGCCCCGCATGCCCTGCGGGTGGCGTCGGTGTGCGTGGGCGCGCATGTGTTGGCGGCGGCCGGATTGCTGGACGGGAGGACGGCGACCACACACTGGTCGACCGCCGCACAGCTCGCCGCCGACCATCCGGCGGTCGTGGTGGATCCGGATCCGATCTTCGTACGCGACGACTGCGGCCGATTGTGGACGGGCGCCGGGATCAGCGCCTGTCTGGACCTCGCGCTCGCCCTGGTGACGGAGGACCTGGGCGAGGAGGTCGCGCTGGCGGTGGCACGGCAGTTGGTGATGTACCTCAAGCGGCAGGGCGGGCAGAGCCAGTTCTCCGTACCGCTCAGCCGGCCCGCCTCCGCCCGCCGGGACATCGACGAGCTGCGGTTGTGGATCGCCGAGCACCTCGACGAGGACCTGTCCGTACAGGTCCTCGCGGACCGGATGTGTCTGAGCGAGCGGCACTTCGCCCGCGTCTTCAGGAAGGAGACCGGCGCCGGCCCCGCCGCTTACGTCGAAGCCGCCCGGATCGAGGTGGCCCGACGCCTGCTGGAGACCACGGACGACCCGCTCGACCGGGTCGCCGCCGCGTCCGGACTCGGCTCGGCGGAGACCCTGCACCGGGCGGTCAAACGGCAACTCGCCACCACCCCCGCCGCCTACCGCCGACGCTTCCGCACCCGGACCTCCTGACGGCCCCAGCGCCCGAAGCGCCCGGCCGCGGGACGACAGGACGACCCGACGGCCGGACCACCGGACCCCCCTCGAACAACCATCCATCCACCCCCGTCCGCCCGGCATGCCGCCAAGGCGGACAACTTCGCCATGCCCGATTCCCCATGAAAGGTCGCTCGATGAGCACGAACCAGCCCTCCACGAAGCAGCCCTCCACGACCCTGCGCGACGTCATCGGTCTGGACAACCGGCCGCCCAACCTGAGCGATTCCATCCTCATCCTGGTCGACTTCCAGAACACCTACCGCACCGGTGTGATGGCCCTGGACGGTGCCGAGGAGGCCCTCGCCGCCGGCGCCCGCCTGCTGGAGCGCGCCCGCGCCGCCGGCACCCCGGTCGTCCACGTCCTCAACGACGGCGGCGAGAACACTCCGTACGACATCCGCGCCCACATCGGCGCCATCAGCGACGAGGTCGCGCCGGCGAACGGCGAGGCGGTCGTGGTCAAGGAGTTCCCCAACTCCTTCCACCTCACCGCGCTGGAGAAGACCCTGACCGACCTGGGCGCCGCGCCGGGCGGCGGCAAGGACCTGGTCATCGCCGGCTTCATGACCCACATGTGCGTGAACTACACCGCCGAGGGCGCCTTCAACCTCGGCTACCGCCCCACCGTCGTCGCCGAGGCCACGGCCACCCGTGCGCTCACCACCCCGGACGGCACGATCCTGCCCGCGGCTGCCCTCCAGACCGCCGCCCTGACCACCATCACCGACCTGTTCGGCACCGTCGTCCCCACCGTCGACACCCTCCCCGCCTGATCCGGCCCACCCCCCGTCGGCCCCGCCCCACGTCGGGGCCGACACCCGGCCGTCCCGGTCGGAGTCGGCGCCAAGGGCCAGCCGGCGAACGGCTCCCGGACAGACCCGGCCGAACACCGGGGCAACGCGGTCGAGTCAGGCAAGCCCGCGTCCGGACGGGTCGCTTTCGACACGTCCGACGCCGGTCGTACGCGCACCGTGACCCGTGTCGGGAAGGCGCGTCGGAGCCGCGCTCGTCGCCTGCGCCTTCGTGTTCGCAGCGGCGCCGAATCCGTGCCTCGTCACGGCAAGGCGGGCGTCGGTACTCGGGTCGGACGTGGCCGAGGAAAGCTGTCTCCCGCGTGGCAGTTGCGGCAGCACCGGCGCCGGATCGAGTGTGTCACGCCGGCGAGGAAGTGCCCGGTCGACACGCTCCACAGTCACCGATTCCGCGTCGCTCCGCGCCACCGCCGGCGATGTGCGGTCCAGTCTCGCGACGGTACCCCGGGCCCGATGCGCCACCTCCGCACCGACCGTCCGCGCCGACAACCGCACCTGTTCCCGCAACGGTGCGGCGGTTGCCGGATCCGACCGTTCGCGCAGTTCGACGGCGGCGGCACGCAGTCCGGGTGCGCCCGCGAGGAGCGTGTCCACATTCGACCCGGGCTGCGCACGGGCGATGGATCGGACCTGCCAACCGGCGGCCTCACCCTGCATCATGAGCGTCATCAGCGCGTCCGGATATGCCTCGTGCTTGGTGCCCGCGGAATACGATCGAAACCCGTGGTTGCGGAACCGATCATTGAGTGCCCAAGACATCTCCGGCGAGATGTGGGCGTCCTGGCTTTGTGCCCCGGCGACCGCAGGCGACATCGCCCGGCCCCTCCCACCCGTCGCCCATCGGCCCTGTGGCGTGTCCAAGCCGACCGGGCCGCGGAGAGAAGAGAACAGCGGGGCTTGCCAGTGCAGCCTGCCGGACTGCTCGCGGTCGCCCGGTCCGATGTTCGGGAGCGCGTATCGGCCCCGCCTCATGGCATCCATCTCCCGGATGTGCCCGAGTTCGTGGAGGATGGCGGGGATCGTGCCCCATCGGGAGATGTCCGGTATATGGGATTCGAATTCCCGCGCCACCCCCGTCAACAGGTTGGCTCGGCCCTCTGGCCCGAAGTAGCCCGATGACCCAACCAACGCCCCGTGCAGATCGGTGAATCGGAAGCGGTAGTCACTCCCATAGTAGAAATCACTGAACTTGAAATCCCCTCCGCCCTGCTCCGTGGCAAATATGACAGCCGGGGGAAATTCCTCACCGTTCGGGCCCAGTTCCCTCATTCCTATGAAGGCGAGCGCCTCGCTGTCCGGATACATCCGGGCCCAGTGAATCGCTGCGATCGCGGTTTCCTTGGCCGTCATCGGGTCGTAGTGCGTGTAGTCGACGCGCACATCGCGCCCCGAGGCGTCCTTGATGCCCACCTGCGTCAGCCGCGCCGACTCGCGCACATCGCCCGCCACTACGACGGCCTCGAACAGGGGATCCCCGGGCGCGATCCCGACCGGCCTGGGCCCCGCGCGTAGCCAATCGACCAAAGAAGGCATGCAGGCATCCTACGATCGAGCGATTGCGACCTGCCCCGCTCCCCGCGCATGCGCAGGCAGCGGTCGACGCGGTCGTGCCGGCTCCACGGCGGCTAGCCCGGCGGGCGGGCCGGCCCGCAGGCCCGCCCGTCGGGCTCACGCGCGCTCAATCGGTCAACGGATGGTGGTCCAGGTCGTACCCGAAATAGCGCGGGCCGGTCAGGGCCAGGCCCGCCGGGGTCAGCCAGCGCGGGTCGCACGGGGCGGCCAGCACCGTGACGCGCAGTCCGTAGCGCAACGATTCGGTGGTCACCGGTTCTCCCGTCTCGGTGTCCAGGACGCAGATCAGGTCCGGGGTGGTGGCGACCACCCGGCCGTCGCGGCGCGCGAGCAGGTGTTCGTTCTGGAAGTCCAGTTCCAGTACCGAGCCGGCTCCCTCCAGGCGCGCCCGACCGCGTGCGAACCCGCCCTCGGTGCGGCGTTCGACATCGACCACCTTTCCGGCCGAAAGGTGTACGCCGCCCAGAAGTTCGCGGGCGGCCTCGACCGGATCCCGGTGTTCGGCGCGCGCCCGGCGGACCTCGCGGCCCAGGTTCTCGGCCAGGGTCAGCGTCGCCGGGACCAGGCCGTCGCGCAGTTGGTCGCCGCGCAGGACGGTGTCCGCGCACGAGATCTGGCAACCGCGCTCGACGCACACGGCTCGGGCGATCCGCTCGGCCTCGGTGTTGTCCACCGCCTGGACGACGACCGTATTGCCCTTGTCGTCGGCCAGCGCCATCGGTGAATTGGGCACCCCGATCAGGCCGGGCAACACCATCTGCGCCTCCGGGAAGGCCCGTCCCATCGCGTCGCCGTCCACGATCGGCAGCCCGGTGTGTGCCGCGGCGGCCAACGGGATCATCGAGTTCACGCCACCGATCTCGATCGGCACCAGGTGGGTGGCCCGACGGCCCAACACCGCCTCCAACGCGCGCAGCGCGTTGATCTCCTCGCGGCCGGAAGGGAGTTTCTCCAACAACACCGTCGGCGCGCCCATCGACGAGATCGGCACGACGGTCGCGTCCGCCGGCACCTCGTCGATGTCGAGCACGGTCACCGGGCCGTATCGCCGCACCGCCTCGCGAGCCAACAGCATGCCCACGTACGGGTCCCCGCCGCCGCCCGTACCAAGAATGCCCGCGCCACGCGCAATATCCGCCAACTGCTCGATGCCGATCTCACGCATGCGTACGAACTCCGTTCTGCGCGTCGTGGTCCTGCGCGTCGTGGTCCTGCGCGTCGTCGTCCTGCGCGTCGTCGTCCTGCGCGCCGTCGTTCGACGCACCGTGCTTCTCGGCGCCCTCGTTCGACGCACCGTGCTTCTCGGCGCCCTCGTTCGACGCACCATCGTTCCGCGCGCCGGCAGCCGACGCGCCATGCTTCTCCGCGCCGTCCTGCGACGCACCGTGCTTCTCGGCACCGGCGTCCGACGTGCCATGCTTCTCCACGCCCACGTTCGACGCGCCCACGTTCGACACGCCATCGCCCAGCGCGCCATCGCCCACCGCACCGCCGTCCCCCGCACCCGACACGCGGTACGCCGAGACCGGCCGCCCAAGGTCGAGATCCCCCACCGCCTTCACCCGAATGCGCGTCGCCCCGCCCGGCAGATAGGCCAACGGCACCTCCTCGACGTCGACGACGCGTACCGTCCCCGGCCGCGCGCCGGACTCCTCGGCCCGGCGCACCGCCTCCTCCCGGGCCGTCGCCAGCACCTGGTCACGCTTGCCCTCCGGGACCCGGAAGACCCGGTCGACCTCGCCGCCGACCTGCGCGATGGCCGCGCCGACCGCGTTGGCCACATCGAAGTGGGCCGGTCGCCGCACGTCCGGGAAGCCGGGCAGACCGCCCGGGACCAGCACGCTGCCGCCGCCGACCGCGACCACGGGCAGCGGCGCGGCGGAGGTGCGCATGCGGTCCACCGTCTCGGCCAGCCGTTCGGCGATCCGGGCGAGCGCGCGCTCGGCGAACGCGCGCTCCAGACCGGCCACCGCGCTCGCGTCGCCGATGTCGGCGGCACCGGCGGCCACGGCCAGGTCGGTGGCGGTCAACGTGTCGCCGCCGAACACCAGGGCCTCGTCGGTCAACCGGTAGCCCACGCTGCGCGGCCCGACCTCGCCGTCGGCGGCGACCAGCGAGCCACCGCCGATGCCGAGCGAAAGCACGTCCGGGATGCGGAAGTTGGTCCGCACCCCGGCCGCCTCGGATTCGCCCGCCGCCTCCCGCGGGAAGCCGCCGACCAGGATGCCCACGTCGGCCGTGGTCCCACCCACGTCCACGACCGCACAGTCGGTGAGTCCGGACAGGAACGCCGCGCCGCGCATCGAGTTGGTCGGCCCGGAGGCGAAGGTGGCGACCGGATAGCGCCGCGCGTGTGCGACGTCCATCAGCGTGCCGTCGTTTTGCGATATGAAGAACGGCGCGCCGATCCCGGCCCCGACCAGCGCCGCGCCGAACGCGTCCACGATGTGTTCGGCCAGATCCCGCAGCGAGGCGTTGACGATCGTCGCGTTCTCGCGCGCCAACAGGCCGACTCGGCCGATCTCGTGCGAGAGGGACACGTGTACGTCGCCGAGTTCGCCGGTGAGGATCTCCGCCGCCCGGACCTCGTCCTCGGCCGCCGCCGGCGAGAACACCGAGCTGATCGCGATCGTGGTCAGCCCCCGGGCGCGGATGTCCGCCGCGACCCGGCGCAACTCGTCGGGATCCAGCGGCGAGATCATCCGACCGTCGAACTCGCGCCCGCCGTGGCACAGGTACGTGCCGCCGCCGACCACCTCGCGCAGCCGTTCGGGCCAGTCGACCATCGGCGGCAGCGCCTCGGTGGCGGGCAGGCCGAGCCGGACGGCCGCGACCCGCGCCAGCCGTTCGCCCTCGATCAGCGCGTTCAGGAAATGCGTGGTGCCGATCATCACCGCGTCCACCGCGGCCGGATCGGTGGGCCGCCCGTCGGCGCCGGGCGCGGCCAGCAGTGCGGCGACGGCCGCGGCCACCCCCGACGTGACGTCGGCGGTGGTGGGTGACTTGGTGCCGGCGACGACGTGGTTGTCGTCGCTCAGCAGGGCGGCGTCGGTGTTGGTGCCCCCGACGTCGATTCCGATGCGCATGTGGTGGTTCCTCTTGCCGAAACGGGCGGTGTGGGGGTGTTCAGGCCGGAGTTGCGGCGGCTTCGCCGGCGGCCGCGATCTCGCGGGCCGCGGCCGGGTGGGCCGGTTGCTCGACCGGCAGTTCGCGGTGCGGCTGCACCAGGTTCAGCCGACCGGCCACGATGTATCCGAGCCCGGCGGCCAGCAGCGAGTTCAGCGCCGGCACTCCCGCCCACTGGTAGTGCTCGCACAACCAACCGAACACCGAGGCGGCGGTCCACAAGACGATCGTGGCGGGCACCCACGAGGGTTCGGTCTCCGGGAGTCGGCCGATCGCGCGGGAGGCGTCCAGTTGCGCACGCCAGCGCTTGGTGACGAAGTACTCGGCGACCATGATTCCGGCGATCGGCGGGGTCACCACGCCGAGCACGGTCAGGAAGTCGGTGAACCGGTCCAGGATGCCGGCGGCGGCCGCGAGGCTGCCGAGGACGCCGATGGCGATCGTCACGACGGTGCGGTTCAGGCGTATCCCGATCGTCGACTCGACGGCGCTGATCAGGCCCAGGGCGGCGGAGTACAGGTTCCAGTTGTTGATCTTCACGGTGGCCGACACCAGGATCAGCACGCCCGCGACGCCGGAGGAGGCGGTGATGATGGCGATCACGTCGGAAGACTTGACCGCGTACGCCAGCAGCACACCGGCGAGGCCCAGCACGTACTCGCCCAGCGAGATGCCGACCAGGGTCTGCTTGACGACGTCTGCGGTGGAGCGGTTGAACCGGGTCATGTCCGGTGTGGTGACCGCACCGATGATGTACGAGCCGGCCACGATCGTCGCGCCGGTCGCGATCGATATGTGCTCGCCGAACGGCGGGGAGGCGACCAGATCGCCCATGCTGTGCCGGGAGATCTCCACGGTCATCGCCCAGCCCGCCAGGCCCAGGAACGCCGGCACGGTGACGAAGGCCGTCCAGCCCATCGCGCGGAACCCGCGCAGCACCAGGATCGTGACACCCAGACCGGTGATCAGGCACCAGCCCCACAACGGCACGCCCGGGACCAGCGAGTGCAGCCCTGCGGCGAACACCGCGGTCTGCACGCCGAACCAGCCGAACAGGCTGACCGCGATCACCAGGCCGATCAGGATCGACCCGTATCGGCCGAACCCGGTCCAGCGGGCCAGCACCGAGGTGGTCAGGCCCTCGCGCATCCCGGCGATGCCGACGAAGATGCACACCACCTCCAGGATCACCGAGCCGAGCGTGAAGGCCCAGAACGCGCCCCAGAAGCTCAGCCCGGCGCCCAGCGTCGCGCCGAGCAGGAACTGGGTCAGGTCGGAGAGTTGGCCGAAGCGCTGGATCGCGACGTTGAACCACGAGTAGCGCGCGGACTGCGGCACACGCTCGAGCGGGTAGTCCTCGTCCGGGCCCGACGCGTCGGGCGCACCCGCGTCGACGGCCTTGGGCGAGGGTGTGCCCGCGTCGGTCGTTCTGCTGTCTGTGGTCATGCGTTTCCTCGGATTCCTGGGGACCGGCACGAATTCCTGGGACCGGAAGGGGACGTGTCGCCGGGCGGCGAGGTGCGGTGCCGGGCGTCGTGGAGCTCGGCGGGGGTTGGAAGACCCGCCCTGGGCTGGGCGGGTGTGCGTGGTGTCGTGCCGCGGCTCACCGGGACGGGTGGTGCTCCGCGCGTATGTTGAGCGGGCCGCTCACAGCGGCGCGGGAGGTCCCACCGCTCGGGCCCGCAGGCTGAACGCGGGACCGGGAAGGTAGGGCACGGGGACCCGTTCGACCGGGAGTACGACGACCCGGCGCGGATCGGCGCCCGCCCGCACGGCACTGCGGCGCGCGCCTTCGCGGACGTCTTCCACCGCGTCCGCCTCGGCCGCCTCCCCGGCTCGCACCAGTTGCTCGTAGGCGCCGCCGACCGGGCTGAGTGCGGCCCCGAACGCCCCGGCCACCGGGCCGTGTTCGGGCCGTACGACGTGCGCGGCCGGGGCCGTCGCCGCGGCGGGCGCGGCCGAGCCGCCGCCGACCACGATCAGCGGCAGTCGGGCCGCGCCGGGCTGCATCCGGTCCACCGCCTCCTCGAACGCGTCGCGGTCTTCGGCCGGGACCCGGATCAGGTCGGGCATCGGGAAGCTCACCGGAACGCCGCCGATGACCTCCCCGGGCCTGCTCTCCTGCGGGAAGCCGCCGACCAGCAGGCCCACTCTGATCCGCCGCGCCCCGACGTCGGCGACCACCGCATCGGTCAGCCCGGTCAGCAGCCCGGCGCCGCGCAGCGTGCCGGCCGGTCCGCTGCCCAACGCCAGGCTCGGGTGCAGCCGCAGGTAGTCCAGCGCGGTCAGGGTGCCGTCGCCGCGGGTGACCAGGATCGGCGCGGACGCCAGACCCAGGGCGCCGAGCGAGGAGGTCAACGCGTCGGCGAGGGCCGCGGTGTGCCGTGACAGCGCGGCGTCCAGGACCGTGCTGTTCTCGCGCTCGATCAGGCCCAACCCGCCCAATCCCGCGGACAGGCCGACGAACACGTCGGGGCCCGCCTCACGGCGGATGATCTCGGCGGCCTCGTGTTCCTGGGTGTCGTCGATCGGCGAGAACACCCCGGAGACCGCGAACGCGTCGGCGCGGCCCGCGAGGCCGGCCGCGAACCGGGCCACCGCGTCCCGGTCGAGCAAGGTGGTGTCGGCGCGGGTCAGGCCGGCGCCGCCCTCGACCATCGCGCTGCCCGCGTGCACGGCCGCGCGCAGGTCGGCGGGCCAGTCGGCCAGCGGCGGCACCGCGTCCGAGACGGGCCCGCCGATGCGCAGGACGCCGACCCGGGTCAGCCCCTCGCGGCGGGTGACCGCGTGCGCGGCGCTGCGCAGCGCGATGGCCACGTGGGTCACCCTCGTCGGGCGCGGGGCGTCCCGCAGGAGCGCGGCCACGGCGATCCGGACGCTGTCCACCGCATGCTCCGCCGAGGGCACCTTGACCGTGATCGCCGGGGCGTCGCCGGCCGGCAGTGCCCCGTCGGTGTGGGTCGGGCCCACGTCCACACCGATCGTGCGAAGGGCGCTCATCGCACGCTCCCCTCGGGATCGGGCAGGTCCAGCCCGAAGGCCGCCGGGCCGCCGAGGCGCAGGCCGGCCTCGGTCAGCCAGGCGGGGGCGCAGTCCAACGCGAGGATCGACACGCGAAGCCCGTAGCGCAGCACCTCGACCTGCAGGGCCTCGCCCGTCCTGGTCTCCACCAGCGCGATGATGTCCGGCGTCACCACGACCGGCCGGCCGTTCTCCAGGACGGCCAGATATTCCGACTGCGCCTCGACCCGCAGCAGCCGGCCCTGGTCCCGGCCCAGGCCCTCGACCAGGATTCCGGTGGCCGCGTGCGAGACCCGCTCGATCGCGGCGATCTTGCCGGTGACCACTCGGCGGGTCGGCGGCGCGGGGTCGCCGGGTACGCCGGAGGCCAGGTCCGCGCCCACGGCCAGCGCCCGGCGGATCGAGCCCGGCACGGCGTGCCGGGCGGCTTGACCGGCCGTCAGGGGGTAGTCCGAGCAGGCGGCCTGACCGCCGAACGCGTCCAGCGCGGCCCGGACCACCCGCTCCAGCCAGGGGCCGTCGGCGTGGTCGACGACCACGGTGCGGCCCCGTTCGTCGGCGAGCACGGCGGGTGTGGCCCGGATCCCGGCGAGTTCGAGCACGTTCTGGTCCATCCGGGGAAAGGCCCGGCCCATGCTGTCCGCGTCCAGCAGCGGCAAGCCCAGGCGTGCGGCCCAGGCGACCGCCACGCAGCCGTTGGAGCCGCCGATCTCGCTCGACATGAGCGCGGCCGGCGGTCCGCCCCGGACCTTCTCGACCCGGTCCAACATCCGCCGTGCCTCGGCGACGCCGCCGACCCGCTCGGCCATCACCGGGGACGAGCCGACGGTGCCGACCGTCATCACCCTGGCGTCCTCGGGCAGGTCCCGCGGGTGCAGGATCCGGACCGGGCCGTGCTCGACGATCGCCTGCCGGGCGCCCGCGAGGGTGACCGACGTGGCCCCGCCGCCGCCCGAACCCAGGACGGCGCAGCCGCGCGCGAAGTCCGGAAGTAGTCCGGCGTCGAGTTCCATGGGTCAAAGGTACGAACGGACGGCATGTCGGATGTGTGCCACACGCACCCGATCGAGCGAAACATGTGCTGCCGGCACACTGGGCGCCGTGACCACACTCGCCGACCTGCTTTCCGGCCCCGACACCGACGGGATCGTCGTCGTGGCCGGACCGACCGACGCCGTCCCGCTGACCGACGTGCGGCTGGAGACGCGCGCGGATCGCCTGGCGCACGCGCCCGCCGGTTGCCTGGTCGTGCTGACCACACCGCTCAGCGGCTATCGGCTCGACGTGGCGGTGCGCGATCTCGCGGCGGCCGGCGCGGCGGGCCTGGTGCTGACCGCCATCACGCCCGACTCGCCCGTCCCGGCCACCGCCCGCGCGCTGGCCGACCGGGGCCGGGTCGCGATCCTGCACACCGACGGCGACCTGGCCGCGCTGGTGCTGGCGGTGGATCGAGTGGTCCGCGGTGGTGCGGCCGACGCCCTGGCCCGGGTGGACGCGGCGGCCCGGGAGTTGCCGTCCGTGGCGGGCGACCCGGAGCGGGTGGCCCGAGCCGCGTCCCGGGTTCTGGGGGTGCCGGTGGGTCTGCGTGCGCCGGAGCCGGGCGAGTTCGGCGCGTCGGCGCTCGGGCCCGACGGCGACGTCTGGCTCAGCGCACCGGACCGACCCGATGCGGCGGGCCGCGCCGTGCGTGCGGTGCTCGCCCTGGGCGCGCTGGCGGCGGCGGCCGGCCCGGCCGACGATGTCCCGGTGCGCTCGCGCGGCCAGCTCCTGGCCGAGTTGCTGGCCGTGCCCGAGGCCCAGGCACTGCGCCTGGGCAGCCGCGGCCGGGCCCTGGGGCTGCCGGTCGACAGTTGGCACCTGGCCCTGCGGGTGGAGCCGATCGCCCTGGCCGGCACCGACCGATACCGCCTCCTGGAGGCCGCCGGGCCGCTCGCGCTGCGCCTGTTGCGTTCGCTGGGCCCGGTCACCTGGAACGCCGCGCGCGTCGACGAGGCGCTGGTGCTGACTCGATCACAGCCCACCGACCCGGGCCGCGACGGCATGCGCGCGACGCTCGCCGACGCCGGCCGGCTCCTGGTGGTGCTGCGCGAGC
This sequence comes from Embleya sp. NPDC127516, assembly GCF_044765325.1. Lineage (NCBI taxonomy): Bacteria > Bacillati > Actinomycetota > Actinomycetes > Kitasatosporales > Streptomycetaceae > Embleya > Embleya sp. NPDC127516. Next base: position 302,151 of record NZ_JBIWJT010000009.1, read on the forward strand.
GCAACCCGGGCGCGGACCTGCGCTGCGGGGTGGGCGCGGCCCATCGCGGCGTGCTGGGCCTGCGCAGGTCCGCCCGCGAGGCCCGCACCGCCCTGTTGCGCTCGGGCGGCGGCGGGTCCGGCCCGATCGCCGCGCACGACGCGGCGGGTCTGGACCGGATGTTGCTGGACTGGTACTCCTCCGAGGCGGCCCGCGAGGCGGTGCACGAACTCCTGGCCCCAGTGCTGGCGTTGGGCCCACAGCGCGCCGCGCCGCTGCTGCGTACGCTACAGGCCTACCTCGACCATCAGGGCTCGCCCGCCCGGGCCGCCGACGAACTGCACCTGCACCGCAACGCGGTCACCAAACGCGTCCGCAAGGTGGGCGAACTGATCGGCGCGGACCTGGAGGATCCCCAACAACGCCTCGCGGTACAACTGGCCTGCCGCGCCCACCTGATGTGAGTACGAACACCCGACGGACGAGGCGACCACACCCCGCCGACCCACCCGGTGCGTCGCGCGCCGTGCCGGATGGCGTCCCCGGCAACCCGGTGTCCGGGCGTCCCGGTGACCTTGTGCCGGATGCCGCCGTGTAGTGCGATGACTCCCATGACAAAGAGAAGCGTTGCCACGCTGATCGCCGCCCTCGTCGCGGGATGCCTTGTGACCGCGCCGAGTTCACCCGCGGAGGCCGCCGACGCCGGCGGTTCGCCGGCCGCCGCGGGCTCGCCGCCGAGGCTGGGCGTCGATCTGGACACGGTGACGATCCCCGAGTTACAGGCGCGCATGGCGCGCGGTTCGTTGACCTCGTCGGCACTGACCGGCGCCTATCTGTGGCGGATCGAGACCGTCGACCCGAAAATCCACGCGGTATTGCGCACCGATCCGACCGCCCTGCGCCAGGCGGCGGCCAGCGACGCCCGGCATCGACGCGGTGAGACCCGCGGCCCGCTCGACGGCATTCCCGTCCTGCTCAAGGACAACGTCAACACCCGTGACCTGCCCACGACGGGCGGGTCACTGGCACTGGCCGGGAGCCCGCCGGACGCCGACGCCGCCCTGGTCACCCGCCTGCGCGACGCGGGCGCGGTCATCCTGGGCAAGACGAACCTGTCCGAATGGGCCAACTTCCGTGCGGCCAAGCCCACTTCGGGCTGGTCGGCGGTGGGCGGTCAGACCAGGAATCCGTATGTGTTGGACCGCAACCCGTGTGGTTCATCGTCCGGTTCCGGAGCCGCGCTCGCCGCGTCCTTGGCGCAGGTGGCGATCGGGACCGAGACGGACGGCTCGATCGTGTGTCCGGCCGGGGCGAACGGTGTCGTCGGCCACAAGCCCAGCCTGGGACTGGTCAGCCAGGCCGGCGTGGTGCCCATCTCCGCCGAGCAGGACACCGCGGGACCGATGGCGCGCAACGTCACCGATGCCGCGCTCACCCTCGCCGTGATCAGCGGCGGCGCCCCGGAGCTCACCGCCTCCCTCGATGTCGCGCGGGCGTCGACACGCCCCGGCGCGCTGCGCGGCAAGCGCATCGGACTGTGGCGGCTGCCCTCGCTCGGGCCGGAGGTCGACGCCCTGATGACGCGTACGGCCGACAGCCTGCGCAAGGCGGGCGCCGAGGTCGTCGAGGTGCGACTCCCCTACCAGGAGCGACTCGCCGAACTGGAGTTTCCCGCACTGTTGAGCGAGTTCCACCGCGACATCGACGCCTACCTCGCCACCCGCCGGGGACCGCGCGACCTCGCCGAACTGATCGAGTTCAACCGCACCCACCCGGCGGAGCAGACCTGCTTCGCGGGTCAGGAGTTGTTCGAGCAGGCCCTGCTCGCGCCGCCCACCACCGACCCGCAATACCGGGCCGCACGCGCCGAGTTGAAGGATCTCTCGCGTAGGTCCATCGACGAGACCATGGCCGCCCATCGCCTGGACGCGATCGCCTCCCCGACGAACCCGCCCGCCTGGACGACCGACTGTGCGCGCGGCGACAACGACGTGATCCCGTCCTCCACCCCCGCGGCCGTGGCCGGGTACCCGTCGTTGTCGGTGCCGGCCGGCCTGGTGAACCGGTTGCCCGTGGGTCTGCTGCTGATGTCCGGCGACCACCGCGACGGCGAGCTGCTGTCCCTGGGGGCGGCGGTCGAACACCGACTCGACGCCTGGCGGGCGCCGCGCTACCTCCCGACCGTGGAACCCGGCACCTGACCGGCGGTCGCCCGCGGGAAGTCCGCCACCGCGAGGTGTTTCCCGAGCGGGCACACCTCCCGGTGGCGGGTCGCCGCGTCATCACGAAGTCCGTTCGTTCGCCGGGGCCGTCCCGAAGTCCGCGGGATCGGTGTCCGTGGGATTGGTGTCCGCGGGATCGGTATCCGCGGGCGCCGGGGCGGCGTGTGCTTCTGCGGGGTCGGGCAGGGGCTGTTCCGCCCAGATGATCTTGCCCTCTGGGATGTACCGCGTACCCCAGCGCGCGGCGATCTGGGCGACCAGGAACAGACCCCGGCCGCCCTCGTCCATGGTGGCCGCGTACCGCAGGTGAGGGGCGGTGCTGCTGCCGTCGGCCACCTCGCAGATCAGGCTCCGGTCGCGCAACAGCCGTACCCGGATCGGCTCGGACCCGTAGCGGATGGCGTTGGTGATCAGCTCGCTGAGGATCAACTCGGTGCCGAAGAGCTGATCGCCCAGCCCCCACTCCTCCAGTTTCGCGGAGACCACCTCGCGCATCCCGGCCACCGCGGCGGGATCCGACGGCACCTCCCATTCGGCCACCCGGGCGCCGTCCAGGGTGCGGGTGCGGGCGACGAGCAGGGCGATGTCGTCCTTGGGGTGTTCGGGGAGCAGCGCGTCCAGGACCGCCGCGCAGCTCTGCTCCGGGGTGCGGCCGGGGTGGGCCAGGGCCTGGCGCAGCAGCCCCATCCCGACGTCCAGGTCGCGGGTGCGGTCCTCGATCAACCCGTCCGTGTACAGGACGAGCGAACTGCCCTCGGCAACCTCCATCTCGATGGTCTCGAACGGCATGCCGCCCAGTCCCAGCGGCGGCCCGGCGGGCAGGTCGGGGAACTCCACGCTGCCGTCCGGGTGCACCAGCGCGGGCAACGGATGCCCGGCCCGGGCCATCGCGCAGCGCCGCGACACCGGGTCGTAGATCGCGTACAGGCAGGTGGCGCCGATGATGCCGGCCCCGACGTCCGGGTCCGCCTCGTCCTGGTCGATCCGGCCGACCAGGTCGTCCAGGTGGCTGAGGAGTTCGTCGGGCGGCAGGTCGAGCGTGGAGAAGTTGTGCACCGCGGTACGCAGCCGGCCCATGGTGGCCGCGGCGTGCAGCCCGTGGCCGACGACGTCACCGACGACCAGGGCCACCCGGGCACCGGAGAGCGGGATCACGTCGAACCAGTCGCCGCTCACCCCGGACTGCGCGGGCAGATAGCGGTGGGCCACCTCCAGCGCGCTCTGCGCGGGCAGGGCACGCGGCAGCAGACTGCGTTGCAGCGCCGTCGCCAGAGTGTGTTCGCGGGCGTAGCGGCGTGCGTTGTCGATGCTGACCGCGGCGCGCGCGACCAGTTCCTCGGCGAGGAACAGGTCCTCCCGGTCGAACGGCTCGGGCTTTTCCCTCCGCCAGAAGTTGGCCACGCCCAGCACCGAGCCGCGCGCCTGGACCGGGACCGTGATCAGGGAGTGGATCCCGTATTCGACGATCGCTCCCGCGCGCTCCCGGTCCTGGGCGTGCCAGTCGTCCGCGGTCGCGAGATCGGCCACGATCTCCGACCGGCCGCTGTCGAGTCCGCGGGCCTGCGGGGTCGAGGGGACGAAGTCGATCAGGGTGCCGAGCGGGTACAGGGGGTGATCGTCGCGGATGCCGGCGACGGCGCTGCGGCGCATGTTGGCGCCGCTACCGGTCGGCTCCCCTCCGTCCAGGACCGGGGCGGCCAGGTCGACGGTGACGAAGTCGGCGAAACGCGGGACCGCGACGTCGGCGAGTTCCTCGGCGGTGCGCACCATGTTCAGGGTGGTGCCGATCGCCACCCCGGCGTCGTACAGCAGTTTCAGCCGCCTGCCCGCCACCTCGGCCCTGCCGGAGAGCGTCATCAACTCGGTCGTGTCGCGCAGGGTCGCGACCGTCCCGCGCGGACCGCCGTGACGATCCGTGGGCCGCTGGTTGACCGCCAGCAATCGATCCCCGGCGGGATGGACCTCGTCCGAGACCACACGACCGGAGATCAGCAGCGCGGCCGTGCCCGGTTCGAGGCCGGGCAGGTCGGCGATCCGCCGGCCCTCGGCGTCGGGCGGGAGGTCGAGCAGTCGTCTGGCCTCGTCGTTCGCCAGCACCAGCCGGGTGTCGGCGCCGACGATGAGCACGCCCTCGCGAACCGCGTGGAGTACCGAGTGGTGGTGTTCGTACATGCGGGTCATCTCGGCCGGGCCCAGGCCCCGTGTCTGGCGCCGCAGCCGCCGGGTCACCAGTGCGGTCCCGCCGGTGGCCAGGGCGAGCGCGGCGGCACCGGTGGCCAGGATGATCGGCAGTTGCCGGTCGACCACGCCGGTCACGTTCTTGACCCGCAGCCCGGCGATGACCACACCCTCGACCGTGCCGTCGGGGGCGGTGACCGGGACCACCGCCTGCACCTCGCGGCCGAGCGGGCCGTTCACGCTCTCCACGAGCATGTGCCCGGCCAGCGCGGGCTCGATGTTGGCGACGACGGGCAGACCGATCAGTTCCGGCCTGGGGTGCGTGTAGCGGATCCCCTGGGTGTCGGTCACCACGATGAAGTCCACACCGGCGGCCATCCGCCCCGCCTCGGTCAGCGGTTGCAGCACCGCGGACGGGTCGGGTGAACGCAACGCGGCGATCACCCCGGGCGAGTGGGCGAACGTCTGCGCGACGGCGACCGCCCGGTTGCGGGCCTCGCGGTCGCTGTCGTGTCGGGACTGCACCACCAGCGCGAGCACGGCGCCGGCGACGAGCAGAAACACCACGGCGACTTGCAGGACGAACACCTGCCCGGCAACGCTTCGCCGGCGCCTGCCGGACGGTGACTGAACCGATGCACCCCGAAATCGGCCGGAATCATCGGCCATGTCTACCGTTGTACCCACTGGGGCGTCACGGGACCACTCGTGGGACCCATGGGACGAGACCACCACGCGCGGCGCGCCGCGAGGCGAACGCGCCCAGTCGGCGCCTCACGCGAAGATCGCGTGCACCTGGTCCACCGCCTCCGCGCCGTACGCCACCGCCCCCACCGGGACCGCGCCTTCGACGGCCTCGATCACCCTGGCGGCCCACACCGGCCCGAATCCTCCGCACAGCTCGATCAGTTGGGCACCTTCCGCGACCAGGCGCCGAGCCACCCGGATCGCCTGCTCGGGCCGGTCCACACCGACGAACACGGAACGGCAGTCGGGTGTCACGACGACGGTCTCGCGGTCGGGATCGGCGCCCGAAGCGGTGTAGATGAATCCCCATGCCGTCAGCGCCATGGCGGACGCCTCCTGTTCGACTCCTCGCTGTCGGCCCCCGGCGTCGTCGACCTATCGGATCCTCGACGCGGCGGGCCCGGTCGATCCCAGCACACCGCCTTCGACCGCCCGCCGTCCACGAGGCGCACCCGCACGGGCCTGAGGTCGCGCCTCACGCACCAGGTCGGCGGCGGTCGCGGCATACCGCGCCGCGTACGAATCGTCGGCGTTCCAGACCAGCGCGTGCCGGATGCGCGGCGCGTCCGTCGCGAACGGCAGCCACACCAGGCCGTCTGCGTCGTGCGCGTCCCACGCGGGCCGCAGTGCCACCATGTCGTCGCCGCCGGCCAGCTCGGCGGTGAACAACGCGCGCCGCGGTGGACCTTCGCGGATCACTCTCGGCTGCCACCCCGCACGCGTCCAGGCCGCACGCGTCGCGTCGTGGTAGCCGGGCGCCGACGACCGCGCGAACCACAACAGCGCGCTCCCGGACAGGTCGGCCCAGTCCACCGTGCTCCGCCGCGCGAGGCGATGCCCGCCGGCGACCAGGACTCCCAACTCCGCGTCGCCGACCTCCACGCACGCGAGGTCGTGCAGGTCCTCCGGCAGTACCACTACCCCCACGTCCAACGAGCCGGCGCGCAGCCGCACCAGTTGTTCGCCCGTCTGTCGGTCGGCGATCTCGGGCGCGGACTCCCCGGCCGCCCGCCACAACGCGGGCGCGACCCAGGGCGGCGCCCCCGGCGTGAGTGCGGCGCGCATCACGCGCCGCCCGTGTACCGACTCCTTCGCCCGCCGTGCCGCCTCCACCGCGGCCCGCGCGTCCGCCACCAGTCGGTCGGCCGCCTCGGTCGGCGTCATGCCGCCCGGGGTACGCACGAACAGCGGCGCCCCGAGCACGCGCTCGAGAGCGATGATCTGCTGGCTCAACGACGTCGGCCGGATGCCCAGCGCGTACGCGGCCCGGGTGAGGTGCCGCTCCTCGTGGACCGCGAGAAAGTACCGCAACTGACGCAACTCCATCCGGCGGATGTTATCCCCGCGCAGCCGGTCGCACCCGGGCCGCCCCGTCCGCGCCCCCGGGCCGTGCGCGGATCGCCCCCGATGGGTCGGCCCCCACAACCGGAAGCGCGTCGTGGGGGCCGATGTCGCACACGTGCGGACTTGTGGCTACTTGCGGGCGGGTGCGATCCAGACGACGGCGCCCTTGTCACCGGACAATGGGAGGACCGGGAACACGGTCACGCCGTATGCCTTCTCCCACCCGGGGTTGCCGGAGCCGAGCACCGAGGAGAAGAACGGCTTGCCGTAGTTGGCGAAGTCCGGCGAGCCGTCCGTCTTGGTGACCTTGGTCGAGTACGGAGCCCGCGCCGGAACCACGGTCGAACCGTTGCGGTCCTTGGGCGCGAAGCCGGTGCCGTTGGCCTCCGCGCCCGGCGCGTAGCCGAGCGTGTCGGAGAAGAACCGCACCGGTTCCGTCTTGGCGAATTGCGCGCAGTGGTCGCCGGCCGTGCGGCAGGCCCGGAATCCGGGCGTGTCCTTGAAACTGAACGCCGCGTTGGCCGACTGCACTCGGGGTTCCAGGTTGGCCGCCTGGTTCGACGGCGCGTCCGGGAAGCGGTAGGGCTCCGGGTGCGCGTCGACCAGGAGCAACTCGCCCTTGGCGCCCCACGACGGGGCCTTGTCGATGTTGAACAGCACGCCGTTGTTCTCGTACGAGCTGTCCCGCAGCCACACCAGCAGGCCCGGCGCGTTGTACGCGAGCTTCTCGCGCTTGCCGTTCTCACCGAACGTGTAGGTGTACTTCAGGCCCTGGTCGAAGCCGGACATGTTGCGCCACTCGAGCAGGTAGTACTGCTCGCGGCTGAACGTGCCGTCGGTGACGATCCAGCCCGCGCCCCTGGTGCCGCCGCCGGACGAACCACCTTGCGGAGTCCAGCCGTTGGCACCCTGCTCGACATCGTCGGACCACACGGTGGTGGTGCCGTTGGTGAGCGAGAAGTCGTCGGCGACCCAACCCTTCTCCTGCGTCGCCGCGTCCGTGTCGACGCCGATGCGCAGCTTGATGTTCCGCCCCGCGTACGGCGTCAGGTCCACCTGGTCGTGGCGCCAGCCGTGGCTGTCGCCGGTCAACCCGGTGCTCTTGCCGAAGGCTCGGAGGTTGCCGTTGGGGTCCGGGTAGTCCGGCGGGGTCGACACGAGCGTGCCGGCCTCGTCACGCACCTGGAGCTGCGTCCAGGTGGTGCCGCCGTCGGTGGACACCTCGACGAAGCCGAAGTCCCAGTCCTCCTCCAGGACATAGTCGGTCCACCAGCGGAACTTCACGTCGGAGCCCGCCGGGACCGCGACGTCGCGAACCAGCTTGACGTCCGCCCAGTCCTGGTCGTTGTTCGAGTACCACGCCTTCTGACCACTGTGCGGCGTGCTGAACCTGATCACCTTGTCCGGGAGATTGATCCGGACCGCCTGTTTGGTGCCCTTGGGTGTCTGGGCCGCCTGTCCGAGCGTGACCAGCGCGGGCTTGTCGCCCACCTTCAGGACCTCGGGTGTCAGCCAGCCCAGCGAGTACTTGGACCACGCGCTCATGTGCGCGGGCATCGACTGGAACAGCGGCCCGGAGTGCGATCCGTTGGCCATCAGGTCCCAGAAGTTGACGTCCGACTGACCACCGCTGAAGTTGTCGTACAGGTCCGGCAGACCGAGGTCGTGGCCGTACTCGTGGGCGAACACGCCCACGCCGGAGTCCTCCGGCTGCACGATGTAGTTGGCGACCTTCAGTTGCGTGCCCGGAACCGTGTATCCGCCCGCCACGGCGCTGGAGTGCGCCCAGATGGCGTACGTGCCCTCGGCGCCGCCGCCGGTGGACTTGTCCTTGCCCGAGTGCACGAGGACCAAGTGGTCGACCACGCCGTCCGGTTCGAGGAGGTTCCCGTCGCCGTCCGCGTCTCCGGTGTCCTCCTTGTCGTAGTCGGCCCACGGGAAGTTCGGCTGGCTGCGCGCGAGTTCGTCCACCGCGTCGATCGCCAACCGGTTCGCGCCCGCGGGGTTGTCCGGGTGCCCGCCCATGTCCTGCTCACGCTGCCCGCAGCGGCCGGCGCCGTACCACGCCTCGGAGTGCGCGACCTTGATCCACGGGGTGGCGGTACCGGACACGGTGTACTTGCCGCCCGACATCTCCTCGTACATGTTCTTCATCGTGTAGCCGGAGATGTCGATGCCGGGCTTGCCGTCGGGACCGGTCAGGTCCAACCGCATACGATCGGTGATGCCCTGCTTGGTGTAGAGCATCTTGTTGAAGTGCTCCGGGCTGAAGTCCTTGACCCACTGCGAGTTGTTGTCCCGCCCGGTGAGCGCCGGGTCGGGGATCTTGTTGTGCAGCGGCCCGTTCTTGATCGTGCCCGGAGGTTCGAGCACACAGGAGGGGTCGGTGACACTCGCCCGGCGGTTGAACCCGGAGAAGTCGTCGTTGGCGTTCTCGTTGAACTCGACGAGAACCGTCAGCAGCTTGGCATCCTGCTTCGAGCCCGGTGCCAAGCCGGCCTTCTCGGCTCTGAGTTGCTCCGGGCTCTTGCCCGTGCGCTGGGACTCGGCCTCCAGCAGGCGCAGTTGCGCTGCCGCGCGTGGGTTGCCCTCGCGCTCCTTGCGGCCGGGTCCTTCCTTGGCCTTGCGGGCCTTGTCGGCACCGCCCTGCTCGGCGTCGATCCCGCCGCCCTGGCCGTCCTCGGCCTCGACGGGATTGAAGTACTGGTCCTCGGGACCGGGATTCCACACAGCCTTGGTGTTGTCCACACGTGCGGCCGCCGCGGACGACGTGATGCCCGGCGCTGCGGTCAGTCCCGTGACCGCGAGGAGCGAGACGGACAATAACGTCACCGGGCCACGCAAACGCCGGATGGCTCGCGGTGGTGTGCCACCGCGTCCGGGTATCGCTCGACTCAAGATGGTCCCCCTTCCGCCCGGAAGGTGATCCCGGACGCGAAGCGACGCCGATCAGGGTGCTGTGGTGCCGTACGCGCCCACGACGTCGAGCTGATTCGGCAGAACCCGACGCCTGCCTCCCGTCGACCGTCGGGTCACGGCGGCGGCGGGAGTTGGGGCCGGGCGTCCCGGACACTAGAGGCGCAAGTGACGGCAGAGACAGGGGACACCAAGGTTTCTTTACGATCTCTTTACTAAACGCCCGGCGGGGCGGGCCGAGTAGGGCTAGGGACTTGGCTTGATCGGGTTCCGGTTGACCCCGACGGGCAGTCGACTTTCGTATCTCCCACACCCATCCTTCGCACCCGAACACACATCTTTCGTAGGTCCCGCGCGGGCCGCCCGGCGGGCATCGTGGCTCGGGATGCCGACACCCGAAAACCCGCGCCCCATGGGATTCGAGCCCCGTCGAAGAAGCCCATTCCTCATCCCCCGGCTCGTCGCTTGAGGGCACCTTGGGTGCGTCGTCCGACATCGCGGCCGTGAGATCCGTACCCGTCCCGTGCGCCGCGTACGGGCGGTTCGCGATCCGGTCGTTCGGATGTTGTCGGGGTGCGTTGCCGGCGCGGGTGTAACGGCCCGCCGGGTTCATCGCGTTTTCCAAGCGAGGCCGCGTCGCGCAGGCGTCGCGCTTCCCGGGACAACCCGGCCCCACCCACAAACGCGCGCCCGCCGCCGAGCCAAGGGCTCTGCCGGCATGCCGTCACACTCCCCATGCACCCCATCCGGCGTCGGCGGCCGAGCCGCCATTTCGCCATGCCCCGGACCAGGCAACGCCGTTCCCGCGACCCGACCCGAGATTTACAGGTGAGCCCGAATGACCCCAGTCGCCGATACCGAGCCCGCGTCCACCGCGAGACCCGAAGGGAGCCGAAACCCGAGAGGAGCGCACGGACCCGAAGGCGTGGCGCGGCACGAACCCGAGACGCCCGCCGCCGAGGCGCCCGGGATTCGGCCGCGTTGGAACCGCGCCCTCGCCCCGGTCACGGCGCTGGCGATCGGCGTCCTCGGCTATCACGCCCGCTGGGTGTGCGACGACGCGCTGATCTTCACCCGCGTGGTCCGCGAGATCCTGGCCGGCAACGGTCCCGTCTCCAGCCCCGGCGAGCGCGCCGAGGCCTCGACGAGCACGTTGTGGCAGTGGCTGCTCGCGCTGTTCGGCTTCGTCCTGCGCCGCGGCGATACCACGGCCCTGTCGTGGATGCTCGGGCTGTTCCTGACCTGCGCCGCCGTGCTGTTCGCCGTGGACGGCGCGCGGCGGCTGCACACCGGGGCCGGCCGCGCCGAGAGCCTGCTGGTCCCGTTCGGGATCCTGGTCCCGCTCGGTCTGCGGCCGATGTGGGAGTACGCGACGTCCGGCCTGGAGACCGGTCTGAACATGTGCTGGACGGCCGGCTCGTGGTGGCTGCTGGTACGGCTGCGCGCCGGCGGATCCCGTCGCCGCGCGCTCGCCACGGCGGCAATCATCGGCCTCGGCCCACTGGTCCGCCCGGAGGCGGCGGCAGTCACCGTCGTGTTCCTGCTCGCGCTGTGGTTCATCCGACGACCCACGATCCGCGGGACGTTCGCCCTCGCGGGCGTCGCGGCCGCCCTACCGACGGCCTACCAGATCTTCCGGATGGGCTACTACGGCATCGTCTTCCCGATGCCGGCGCTCACCAAGGGCGCCGACGGGTCGTTGTGGGAGCGCGGCTGGGCATACGTCACCGACTTCACCGGTCCCTACCTGCTGTGGGCCCCGCTGTCGGCGATCGTGATCGGCGCCGGGTACGCGCTGCGCGGCCTCCACGAGCGACGCGGCGACACGATCGTCGTCCTGGCGCCACCGGCCGCCGCCGCGATCCTGTTCGGCTACGTGGTCAAGGTGGGCGGCGACTACATGCACGCGCGCATGCTCGTACCGATCCTGTTCCTGCTGCTCCTGCCGGTCGCCGTACTGCCGCTGTCCAGGGCCCTGGCGGCGCCCGCCCTCGCTCTGGCCGTATGGTCCCCGATCAGCGGGATCCTCCTGCGCTACAGCCCCTCGCCCACGTCGATGGTCGGCGACGAGCGCGCCTACTACGCGAGCTTCACCGGCTCGTCGCACCCCGCCTCGGCCCGCGACTTCCTGCGCACCCACCCGCTGACCAAGGCCGCCGTGGAGGCCGAACTCGCTTCCGGCCGACGGTCGTTGATCTACTACGGGCCGCGCCTGGAAGGCGACATCATCACGGTGCCGCTGCGCGAGGACATCCCGGCGCGGGTCGCGGTCATCGGTGTCTACCTCGGCACCGCCGGCGCCTTGTCACCCGCGGACGTGCGGCTGGTGGACTACTGGGGCCTGGTGAATCCGATCGGGGCGCGGTTCGAGCTTCCGGTGACCAAGCCCGGGCATTCGAAACCGCTGAGCAACGCGTGGCTCCTGGCGGCGTACGCGGACCCGGCGGCGCCGGTGAATCCCGCCGGCAACTTCGCCCGGCCGGAGCCGGTCACCTCCGCACAGGTCACGGCCGCGCGGCACGCACTGGGCTGCGGCGAACTCGCCGAACTCGCCGCGTCCACGCGCGCGCCGATGACCGCGGGCCGTTTCCTGGACAACCTGAAGGGCTCCTGGCGACGCACCCACCTCACCATCCCGGCCGATCCGTTCGAGGCCGAGAGGAAGTTCTGCGGGCGCAACACCCCCTGACCCGGTCCGGGTGATCCGCCGAGCGGAACCCGCTCGTTGCTCCAAGCCGAAGCCGACACGTCCGGGTCGGCCCACACGGGCCGACCCGGACGTGCTGATCACGCGATGTCGAACCGGTCCAGGTTCGACACCTTGACCCACGCCGCGACGAAGTCGTGGACGAACTTCTCCTTCGCGTCGTCGCTCGCGTAGACCTCGGCCAGCGCGCGCAACTCGGAGTTCGACCCGAACAGGAGGTCGACCCGGCTGCCGGTCCACTTGAGCTCGCCCGTGGTCGCGTCGCGACCCTCGAACGTGCTCGCGTCCTCGGATGTCGCCTTCCACGTCGTGCCCAGGTCGAGCAGGTTGACGAAGAAGTCGTTGGTCAACGAACCGGGAGTCGCGGTGAACACGCCCACCGACGACTGCTGGTGGTTCGCGCCCAGCACGCGCAGGCCACCGACGAGGACCGTCGTCTCGGGGGCGCTCAGGGTGAGCAGGTTCGCCCGGTCGATCAGCAGGTACTCGGCCGGCAGCCGGTTGCCCTTGCCGAGGTAGTTGCGGAAGCCGTCGGCGGTGGGCTCCAGCGCGCTGAACGACTCCACGTCGGTCTGCTCCTGCGCCGCGTCCACCCGGCCCGCCGTGAAGGGCACCTCGACGTCGAACCCGGCGTCCTTGGCGGCCCGCTCGACGGCCGCGGCACCGGCGAGCACGATCAGGTCGGCGAGCGAGATCCGCTTGCCGTCGGTGCGATCGGCGTTGAACGCCTCCTGGATGCCTTCCAGCGCGCGCAGCACCGTGGCCAGCTCGTCCGGGTCGTTGGCCTCCCACCCGATCTGCGGCTGGAGGCGCACCCGCGCACCATTGGCGCCGCCCCGCTTGTCACTGCCGCGGAAGGACGAGGCGGACGCCCACGCCGCGGACACGAGCTGGGACACCGACAGGCCCGACTCGAGGACCCGGCTCTTGAGCGACGCGATGTCCTGGGCGTCGACGAGCTCGTGCGTGACCGCCGGAAGCGGGTCCTGCCACAGCAGCGTCTCGCTGGGGACCTCGGGACCGAGGTAGCGCACGACCGGACCCATGTCACGGTGCGTCAGCTTGAACCACGCCCGCGCGAAGGCGTCCGCGAACTCGGCGGGGTTCTCCAGGAAGCGCCGCGAGATCTGCTCGTACGCCGGGTCGATCCGGAGCGAGAGGTCGGTCGTCAGCATGGTCGGCGCGTGGCTCTTGGACGGGTCGTGCGCGTCGGGGACGGTGCCGGCGCCGCCGCCGTCCTTCGGCCGCCACTGGTGCGCGCCGGCCGGGCTCTTGAACAGCTCCCACTCGTGGCCGAACAGGATCTCGAAGAAGCTGTTGTCCCACGTCGTGGGGGTGTTGGTCCAGATGCCCTCGAGGCCGCTGGTGATCGCGTCGCCACCCGCGCCGGTACCGAAGCTGCTCTTCCAACCGAGGCCCTGCTGCTCCAGCGGCGACGCCTCGGGGTCGGGGCCGACGCTGTCCGCCGGACCCGCGCCGTGGGTCTTGCCGAAGGTGTGACCGCCCGCGATCAGGGCGACCGTCTCCTCGTCGTTCATCGCCATCCGGCGGAACGTCTCACGGATGTCGCGGGCCGCGGCCAGCGGGTCCGGGGTGCCGTTCGGACCCTCGGGGTTGACGTAGATCAGGCCCATCTGCACCGCGCCGAGGGGGTTCTCCAGGTCCCGGTCACCGGTGTATCGCTCGTCGCCGAGCCAGGTGGTCTCCGGGCCCCAGTAGACGTCCTCGTCGGGCTCCCAGACGTCGACCCGACCACCGCCGAAGCCGAAGGTCTCGAAGCCCATCGACTCCAGGGCGACGTTGCCGGTGAGGACCATCAGGTCGGCCCACGACAGGCTCCGGCCGTACTTCTGCTTGACCGGCCACAGCAGTCGGCGGGCCTTGTCCAGGCTCGCGTTGTCCGGCCAACTGTTGAGCGGCGCGAAGCGCTGCTGACCGGCCCCGGCACCGCCGCGGCCGTCGCTGATCCGGTAGGTGCCGGCGCTGTGCCACGCCATCCGGATCATCAGCGGGCCGTAGTTGCCGAAGTCGGCCGGCCACCAGTCCTGCGAGGTCGTCAGCACCTGCGCGATGTCCTGCTTCACGGCGGCGAGGTCGAGGCTGTTGAACGCCGCGGCGTAGTCGAACTCCTCGCCGAATGGGTTGGCCACGGCCGGGTTCTTGGCGAGGATCTTCAGGTTGAGCCGCTCCGGCCACCACTGGCGGTTTCCGCCACCCTGCGTCGGGTGCGGGGCCCGCTCGTGCGCGACCGGGCAACCACCTCCGCCCTCCGTCTTCGCGTCTACGACGATTGCATCATGGTTCTCAGACATGGGATCCCTTCCGGACCAGGCTGATCGCGGTGCTCAGGAGCTGTGGGCGGTGGTGGGCGGTGGAGCGGTCGGGGTACAAGTCTCGCGACGGTCGATCTCGCCCCGTCCACTCCGTCGACCGGGACCCGTGCTCGTGGGGCGCGGTCGAACGGGTCGGGCGGGGCCGGCGAGGCCGCCGGGTCTGGCAGGCCCGGCAGGAAGCCTCGGCGCGGACGACGCGATGAAGGCGGATACGGACTTCCGTCACGCATCGTGACGACGCTCGCCCGCCCCGATATCGAGGCGGTCACCATCCCCGACGGTCCGGAGCAGCGCGACATGATCGATCCTCACCCGCAGGCCGGCACCGCGCGGCTGCTCGGCAGTGGTCCCGTCATGTCCGTGTCTCCTGCCGTCATACGGTTTTCGTACCCCTTGTCCTGGAGTCTTCCTACCCCTTGGCTACCGCCGGAACCGATCCTACGATGGACAGAGTCCAAGTCAAGATGTACGCCAGACCCATACCCAACCGGAATCCGGACGTCCGTACGTCCACCGGTAAACTTCGGGCTACCCCACCGAACCGAATAGGTGAACCCATATGAGCGACCTGCTGGAGCGACTGAGAGAGCGCGGCTGGCGGTTGACCTCCCAGCGGCGTGTCGTTGCGGAGGTCCTCGACGGCGACCACGTGCATCTCACCGCCGACGAAGTGCACGCCCGCGCGGCGCAGCGGCTGCCCGAGATCTCCCGGGCGACCGTCTACAACGCCCTGGGCGAGTTGGTCTCCCTCGGTGAGGTCATCGAGGTCTCCACCGACGGCCGGGCCAAGCGCTACGACCCCAACGCGCATCACCCGCACCAGCACCTGGTGTGCTCCTCCTGCGGAACCGTCCGCGACGTCCACCCCACCGGCAGCCCGCTGGCCGATCTGCCGGCGGACCAGCGATTCGGCTTCACGGTGTCCCAGGTCGAGGTCACCTACCGCGGACTGTGCCCGTCGTGCGCCGGGAGGACCGGCGCGGACTCCGGCGCGTAGGTACCGACCGGCGTTCCTTCTCGACCCGGGGCGGTCCACCACGACCGCCCGAGCCGCTGCCCGGATCGGCCATCGGGGATCCGGCAGGGATGAACGGGCACCGGAAACGGCAATAGGGACGCCGTGAGTACGAAGCGGTCCGACGCCGAGCCCGAAGCCGTCGACGAGGACGCGGTGGCCCGGGAGCTGTACGGGCTCTCGCCCGACGAGTTCACCGCCGCGCGTGACGCGTACGCCGCCCGGGCCCGCAAGGCCGGGAACCGTGCCGTCGCCGACCGGATCGGCAAGCTGCGGCGTCCCGTGCAGGCCGCCTGGTTGGCGAATCTGCTCGTCCGCGAACAGCGCGCGGAGATCGAGGCGTTCCTCGAACTCGGCGCGGCCATGCGGCAGGCCCAGGAGCACCTCCAGGGCCCCGAGTTGCGCGAACTCTCCCGTCGACGCCATCAGGTGATCGACGCCCTCCAGCGGCAGGCGCAGGCCCTGGCCGCCACGCGCGGACATCCCGCCGTCGCCGATTCGACCCGCCGTGCACTCCAGGACACCCTCGCCGCCGCGCTCGCCGACCCCGCCGCGGCCCGGGCACTGGCGGCCGGCACGCTCGCCGGCGCGCTGGAGCCCACCGGGGACTTCGGCCCGCTCGCCACGTCCACGCCGCCCGGGGCCACACCCGCACGGAAGAGCACGAGTACGAAGAGCACGAGTACAAAGAGCACGAGCACTCCCGCACGCGCGAGCGGCAAGGGACGGGCCCGGCACGCGAAGGACGACGACACCGCCGGCGCCCGCGAGGCCACGCGCCGCGCCGCGGAACGCGAGCGTCACGAGGCCCGACTCACCCGCGCCCGCGCCGATCTGGAGGCCGCCGACACCGCGGCCGAGGAAGCCCGCGAAGCCGCGCGGGTGCTCGAACAGCGGGCCGACGCCGCCCGCGACCGGCATCGGGAGGCACTCGCCGACGCCGAGGACCTCGAACGCCGCCTCGCCGAGGCGCGGGACACGGTCGGCCGGCTCGATCGACAGGCCCGGGACGCACGACGCGCGCACGAGGACGCCGACGAACTGGCACGCACCGAGAAGTCCGCCGCGAACACCGCCCGGGCCCGGCTTCGCGACCTCGAACGAAACCGTGCGGGCCGCGGCGAATGAAACGGGCCTCGCCGGTCGGGGTCGGTGCCGGAGCGTGACTCGGCGCGCAACCGTGCCGGCCGAATCGGGCAGGTCGACGCTCGCGGGCCGAGGTCGATCCCGGCGCCCGTCTGCGCGAACGGGGCCGAAATGGCTCGTACTTCACGATCGGCGCCGCCGCGCACGACCGGGCCGGCCGAATCGGCCGTCGAGGCCCAGCGATTGGCGGCCCCGAGTGCTCGCGCGCGGCCCGCGTGAACATCTGCGGAACCGGGATCCGCCATAGATTGGGCGACGTCGGCGCGAGGCTCCGGCCGGGCCCAAAAGGCGGACCACCGGCCCGCGTCCGGCGACATCGATGCCCGGTTCCGACCGCCGAAGGATGCTCCGTGTCGATCCACCGCGACAAGCGACGCCGCAGGATTCCGATAGCCATCGCCGCGGGGGCGGTACTCGCCCTGACCGCCGGCACGCTGTCCACCGGGACCGCGCAGGCCGCCGACGACAACGTGTCCGTCGACCTGGCCGCCGTCCAACGACCGGTGCCGGCCGACACGTTCAGCGCGGACGTGACCGGATATGGCTACCACTCGTACCTCACGGTTCGCCCACCAGTTACGCCAAGCCGACTCCGCTGACGCCCCGACAGATCGTCGACGGCCGCCTGTCGATCACCCTGCCGGGTCCGTCGGTGACCCAACTCGTCCTGTCCTGACCGCCTTCACCGCACCGCCGACGGCGCCGCCCTCCCATCCGGGGCGGCGCCGTCGGCTGTCCGGCACCAGGTCGCGGCTCACGGCCGGCGGGCTTCGCGGCTCGCGGCTCGGGGCTCGGGGCTCGGCGCACCTCGCGACTCGGCGTGACTCGGCGGTGTGCGCGGCTCAGCGGGGTTCGTCGCCCTCGATGACGATGCGGTGCATGACCCGCGGCCCTTGATAGTCGTAGGTGGCGTAGTGCTGCGTACTGCGGTTGTCCCAGAGCGCGATGTCGCCCGACCGCCAGGTGAACCGGACCTGATGCTCCGGCCGGGTCGCCTGGTCGAACAGGAAAGGCAGCAGCAACTCGTTCTCCCTTTCCTTGAGTTCGAGGATCCGGGTGGTGAAGATGCGGTTCAGGTAGAGACAGCGCCGGCCGGTGACCGGGTGGGTGCGCACGACCGGGTGCACGACCGGCGGAAGCGCGTCCTTGTCGCCGCCGCGATGTGACCGGGACTTGGCGAAGTCGTGCTCGGCGGTCAGCCCGTCGAGCATCGCGCGCATCGGCGCGGACAGCGACAGGTACGCGCTCTCCATGTCCGCCCACAGCGTGTCGCCCCCGCTCGGCGGCAGCGACACCGCGCGCAGCATCGTGCCCAGCGGAGGCCGGGCCAGGAAGGTGGCGTCGCTGTGCCAGATGTCGGCGTTGGAGATCTTGGGCCCCTCGCCGCCGGTGGCGAGCACCATCACCTCGGGCAGGTCGGGCGCGGCGGGTTCGCCGAACGGGAAGTGTTGCAGGGTGCCGAATCCGGCCGCGACATCGCGCTGCCGGTGGGCGGTGATCCGCTGATCGCGAAAGAACAGCACCTGGTGCTCGTGGAGCGCGTCCGCCAGCGCGACGTGGCACGACTCGTCGAGATCGCGGCGCAGGTCCAGGCCATGGACCTCGGCGCCGATGGTGGGGGTGAGGGGGCGTATGTCGAACACGGGCACACCTGCCATGATCGTGAGACACTCTGACTTAATCGGTTGAGACGCAATGTCTTACACTGCTCGCGTGGATGTCAAGACCGAGACCCGAGCGCGCATCCTGGACGCGGCCGAGCGCCTGTTCGCCGAGCGCGGCGTCGCCGCCGTCTCGCTGCGCGAGATCGGCGCGGCGGCCGGCCAGCGCAACAACTCCGCGGTCCAATATCACTTCGGCAGCCGCGACGCACTGGTGCGGGCGCTGTACGAGGATCGCCTGGCCCCGCTCAACGACCGCCGCCTCGAACTGCTCGCGAACCTGCCCGAGGACCGGCGCGACGACCTCGACGCCCTCGTGGACATCTATCTGCGACCCCTCGCCGAGCGCTTGCGCGCCGACTCCCGGGACAGCCACTACGCGCGGTTCGTGCACCGCTTCACGCTGGAGGGCACCCCGCTCACCCCGCCCCTGGGCGCCGATGTCACCGGCGGCATCCGCGAGGTCGTCGCGCGCCTGACGGCCGGCCTGGCGGCAAGCGCCCCCGGCGTGCCGGCCGCACACCACGCCGCCCGCCTGCGCCTGATGCAACTCCTGGTCACCGCCGCGCTCGCCGACGCCGAACGCGGCCTCGCGGAAGCCGGCGAACTCCCGCTCCCACTCGACGAATCGCTGGCGGATCTCAAGTCCGCCGCGATCGGCGTACTGACCCGCGCCGCCGCTCCCGGCTCCTGAACCACGCGCGCCGCGACCCGCGCGCCCACCCGGTCACCGGAGTCCGGGCCGATCGGCGGCGGGTCGACTCGCGTCGGACGCGGGTCCCGCCAGGCCGTGCAGGAGCAGTGCGGTGAGGGTGTCGACGATCTCCCCGTCGCCGGCCCGCGGTCCGTCCTCGCCCGCGGTGATCACCGCGAACCCGAGCATCGAGACCATCGCGCCCATGGCCGCGGCCACCACCTCCGGGTCGCCCGGGAGCCGATGACCGCGCCCGCGGAGCCATTCCAGGTGCTCGCGCAGGATGCCGGTCTCCTGGGCCAGGCTCGCCCACGCGCGACCCTCGCCGGGCGGGCCGGCGAAGCTCGTCTGCATCAGAGCCACCACCACCGGCAGATGGTCGCGGATCACCCGCCAGGTGACGGCCAGATGCTCACGCAACTGCTCGGGGTCGGTCAGATCGTGATCGGCCGGATGGTCCGCCACGCCGATCTCGGTGTCGGCCTGCGTGTTCAGGTCCCGCATCAGGGCCTGGAGCAGGGCGTTCTTGTCCGCGAAGTGGGCGTAGAAGGAACCGGTGGCGCGTCCGGCCTCACGCGTGATGTCGGTGATCTTCGTGTCGAGATAGCCGCGCTCGGCGAACAGCCGCCGTGCCGCGTCCTTCAGCGCCGCCTCGGTCTCGGCCGCCTTCTCCTTGCGCACGCCCATCGACTGGCGCTCCTTCCCGGGCTTGACGTCTGGCCTGCCCGTCATCATAGTGAACCCCAGTTCGATGAATTGAGATTCACTGAATCCGAATTCAAGGAGTTGGCATGAACGTGATCGTGATCGGCGGCGGGGTGGCCGGGGCCGCGAGCGCGATAGCCCTGCGCCGGCTGGGACTGGACGTCACCGTGTACGAGGCGTACGCCGAACCGGCGGGCCGGGTGGGCTCGTTCCTGAGCCTGGCGGGCAACGGCCTGCGGGTGTTGCGCTCCCTCGGCGTACTGGAGCAGGTGCAGCGAGCCGGCTTCGCCGTGCCACGCCAGCGCATGTGGTCGAGTTCGGGCAAGCTGCTGGGCGACGTCCCGCGCGGTCGGCTCGCCGACGACGACCTGCACAGCGTGACCCTGATGCGCGGCGCGCTGGTCGAGGCGCTGCGCGCGGAGGCCGTGGCCGCCGGGGCGACCGTCGTCACCGGCGAGTGCCTGGTGGACGCGGTCGCCGGCGAGCGCGGTGTACGGGCGGTCTTCGCCGGCGGCCGTACGGCGCAGGCGTCACTGCTTGTCGGTGCGGACGGCCTCCGGTCGACCACCCGCTCGCTGCTCGACCCGCACGCGCCCACCCCCGAGTACGCCGGCCTCTACAGCATCTCGGGCATCGCCGATGGCATCCCCCGCGACGTCACCCCGGGCACCACTCGCGGCATCGACCTCGAACCCGGCGCCTTCAACATGACATTCGCCCGCAACGGCGCCTTCATCCACCTCACCGCCCCCGACGGCCGCGTCTGGTGGGCGGCGCAGGTCTCCTGCCCCACCGCGCCGGAACTCGCACTCACCGACGAGGAGTGGCTGGGCCGCCTGGCCGGGCTCTACCGGCACGAACGCGTCCCGACCGCGATCCTCGCCGCGACCGCCGAACTGCACCGTCCCACCCTGATGCACCGGCTCGACGCGATCCCGCTGCGCCACAACGACCGCATCGCACTGCTCGGCGACGCCGCACACCCCGTCGGGGCGGGCCAGGGCGCGTCGATGGCCCTGGAGGACGCTCTGGTCCTGGCCCAGTCCCTGGCCGCGCACCCCTCGCCGGCCGCCGCGCTCTCGGCATACGACGCCGCCCGCTCGCACCGCGTCGCCAAGATGGTCAAGTCGGCCTCCGCCAACCGCGACGCCAAGACCGCCGGCCCGCTCGCCCGACGCATCCGCGACCTGGTGATGCCGGTGGCGTTCCCCCTCTTCCACGGCCGAGCCACCTCCTGGCTCTACACCCACGACTGCGGCAACCTCCCCCAACCCACCGCCTGACCCGCGCCGTTCAAATCGCCCGATGGAGCGTGTCCGCCGCCGACGACGCCGGTGTGGTGCCGCCGGACACGACGAACACGCCGTGCACGACGGTCGCGTTCAGCGCACGGATGTCCGGAGGGCGGTCTCGATGTCGGGCAGGGTGTCGAGGAGGCGGCGGGTCATCTGCCAGCGGCGGTGCCAGTAGCCGTCGAGGTCCGTCTGGTGCACGGGATCGGGTCGTTCGTAGTGCTCCCGGACGCCGTAGAACGACTGCATGGCCTGGAGCAGGGCCATCCGCGCGCACGCGAGGACCTGGTCGGCGGGCAGGTCGGGATTCTCCGAGCGGTAGGCGGCGACCAGGGTCAGCGCCGTGCCGGGCCAGTCGTCGGTGGTGGCCACGGTGAGCGGGTCGAACGCGATCCGGCCCAGTTCCCACGCCGGTGGGGCGATGCAGTCGTGCAGGTCGATGACGGCGGCGACCGTGTCGTCGGGGCCGACGAGCACGTTCGGACGGGTGAAGTCGTAGTGCACCGGCTGCATCGACACCGGGGGCAGTCCCGCGGTCAACCCGGGGGCGTGCGCCGCCAGGTCCGCGCGGCGTACCGCGACCTGGTCGCGTCGCGCGGCGTCGGCCTCCGTGTGGGGCTCGCCGATACGGCGCAGCAGCGCGTCCGCGGTGTCGAGCGCGCGTGCGGGGTCCCGGTCCCACCACAGTGGTCGGACCGGGACGAGTCGGGAGGCCCCGGGGTGCCGGGCGAAGGCGCGATGCAGGCGCCCCAGCGTCAGACCGAGGTCCTCGGCGAGCCGCGGGGACCAGGGTCGCGTGGACGTCGTCGCGGCGACGAACTCCCAGACGGACAGGGCGGGTCCGGGCTCTCGGGAGAGTGTGCGTCCGGCGCGGTCGGGGACGATGGCCGGAGTGGGTACGCCCTGAGTACGGGCGAAGTGCGTGGATTCCAGGCGCACCGCGTGCCGATCGAGGTCGTCGCCGTCCCGGTAGACCTTGGCGAAGACCCGAACGCCGTCCGACAGTCGGACCGAGAAGTTGTCGGTCTCCGCTCCGAACGGGACACGCTCCACGACGGCCACATCGAGGCCGTACCCCCGCACGAGCCGATCCGCCACGACATCCTCGAAACGTCCGGGTGTGCCATCGTGCGTCGTCACCGCCATATTGGAGCACGCCCGGCATACCGCGGCCCGCGCCACCCTCGGCGACGGACGCCACCGATCCGACGACGCGGTTCACGGTCGGCGCTCGCCCTGCTCCCCCATGGCCGCGGCGTCCGAGCCCCCTCCGGCGTGTCGGCTCCTGCCCGGCACCCGGTCGCCGCTCCGGAAGGAACATTGCCCTTGCCGGTCTTTCGACCCCGCCACCACCGCCCCGCGAAGGCCCCTTCCCCCGAGACGCCGGTGTCGCGGACTCCGCCGGCGCCGGCGCCGCCGCCCGATGTTCAGTCGGACAGGGCGGGCTGGGGAGCCGGATGTGAGTGGTCTCCGTGCTCGGCGGGGGTGTGGTCCGCCATGGCGCGCTCGACGTCCTCGGCGACCAGGTCGAGATTGAGGGCGAACGCGGCTGCGGCGCCCTGCCCCGCGGCGGTGATCACAAGCGCCTTCGGGTCGGAGACGTTGCCGACCGCCCACACTCCGAACACACTGGTCCGGCCCGCGTCGTCCGTGCTCACCCGGCCGTTCTCGTCCCGTGCGCAGCCCAGTTCGGTGAGCAGCGTGTCGTGCGGCACCATCCGCGGGACCACGAAGACCGCGCGGCGGGGGAAGACCCGGCCGTCGACCGACTCGACGCCGCACACCCGGTCCTCCGCCACCACCAGGCGCTTGATCACACCATCGGCGACGGTGACGCCGCGCGCGGCCAGCCGGTCGCGCTCCGGCGCGCCGAGGTCCAGGGTGTGCGTGAAGAGGACGACATCGTGCGACCACTGCCGGATCAGCAGCGCGTGCTGCACCGCCCCGGGATGGGTACCCAGCACACCGATGGGCGCGTCACGTACCTCGTACCCGTGGCAGTACGGGCAGAACAGCACGTCCCTGCCCCAGCGTTCCCGTACGCCGGGGAGATCGGGGAGCTCGTCCCGCAGCCCGGTGGCCACCACCACCCGGCGGGTCTTCAACACCACGCCGCCGTCCAGCCCGACCACGAAACCGGGGTCGATGCGATCCACCCGGTTCTCGAACAGGTCCACCCCGTAGCCGGCGACCTCGGCCCGACCCACCGCCAACAACTCGCCCGGCGCCATGCCGTCCCGGGACAGGAATCCGTGCATGTGCGCCGCGGGAGCGTTGCGCGGCTCGCCCGCGCCGACCACCGCGACCCGGCGACGGGACCGACCCAGCACGAGGGCCGCACTCAGCCCCGCCGCACCCGCACCCACGATCACCACGTCGTACACATCGTCGTCGCCGGTCCAGGTGGCGCGCACATCGTTCGTCGTATCGCTCAAGGCGATCACCTCCACCCCGAGCGTGCGCCCGCGACCCACGCATCAGCAAACTTCGTTGCCGATTCGGCAACGGCACATCGGGCGCGGGCATGCGCTTCCGGCCGGTCGTGGTCACGCGCGGGTACGAACGGGCACGGCCGCGAGCCACCTCCACCCGTCACCGCGCGGTCGCCGGCTCGTTGGGCGGGCGTGCCCACCGGATGCGGGGAAGCGGCCGGACCCAGGGTGAGGACCGGGCCCACGACGCTCCGGAGTGGAGCGCCGGCAGGCCCGGTCCGACCCGGACCCGCCCGCCATGCCGGCGACGCGTCCTACGCGACGCCGACCGCGGCCAGGGCGTACTCCACGGCCCGCGCGAGTTCGTCCGCGTCCACCGGCCGCAACACCACCTCGTCCGGGTCCTCGACCGCCTCGGCGCGCTGATCCAGGACGTCCAAGGCGACGTGTTCGGCGAATTCCGTCACCGCCGCCCGCGCCTCACGGTCCGGATCGGTGTCACCGGTGGGCGTCTCGAACACCAGGCCGACCCACAACTCCGGGTCCCGCGTCACCAAGGCCTCCCCCAGATGCACGCCGCACCCGGGCGGGCTGTCGTCGACCTCGGCGATCCCGGGCACCCGGCCGAGCATCGGCACGCCGCTCTCGTCGGTGGGTCCACCGCACGCGTGCGACGAGCACGCGCCCAACGGACACCGCCTGCCCCGGTCCTCCTGGTCCTCGATGTGGATGTCGGGAGTCATCACCGCTCCTGTCCGGGCCTGTCACGCCGACGCTTCGTCCGAATCGTGGGCGCGTTCGTCCTCGCGCCCACGACCCGGCTCGCCGTCGACTCCACCACGCCCCGGCCGCCGGCGCGCCCGGAGCGCGCCGAACGGGCGGTGACATTGCCACTAATGCCGCATTCCCCGAAGCCCTGACGCCCGCCGCGCGGGCGTCGCCTGCGCGCACCACTCGTACGCGGTCACGGAGTTCGTTCGGGCATCGCATGCCTGGGACAGGCGCGGGGGATCAACCGGGGGCGCGCCTGCGGGGGATCAGCGAGCCCGGGGCAGGACCGGGACGAGGTTGTCCCAGCGGGAGATCTCGCAACCGTCGACACGCTTGAAGCCGGCGTCGATCGAACGGCCCGCCCAGGTGCCGGTGATGGCCGCGGTGGCGGGTCCGCCATAGATCATCGTGCAGTGCGCGCCGGCGGGGACCGGCGCGAACGGGTCGCGTCCGCCGGTGGTCGTGGCGTCCAGTCGATCGCAGGCCGCCCGCGACTCGGGATGGCTGCCGCCCGCGGGGTGACATGCCAGGGTGTACGTGATCACCCCCTCGGGGTTGTCGGCAACCGTCACGGTCAAGTGGTCCACCGTGCGCGCGACGGCGGAGGGAATCGGGCATTGCACCGCGACGACAACGGCGACGGCGACGACAAGACGGCGGATCAACACGGGCTGCTCCCGGGATAGGGCGCGCGGCATCGCGCGCATGGGTCGAAAAGGAACAAGAACGACTCACCGAAGGGTCGGATTCGACCGGCTCGCCTCGACCGTCGCGGCCGAGCCGCGCGGCTCCGGACTCGCTCCGGACTCGCTGCGGAGTGGCTCCGGATCCACCCATGTCCTCAACGTAGTCGATCGCACACGTCGAGTAATCGGGTTTCACCGTTCCCGCGCAACCGGAAGCCCGTCACCGCGCCCCGACCCGCGCGAAGTCGCCGCCACTCCCACCCGGCCCTCCCGAAACCGGGCCGCCGGCGACGCGAACGACCCGACGCGCACCGTGACCGACCGCCCGTAGTATCGGAGTTCGATATCGGATTCGTCACCTGGTGGGTGACCCGGGGAGGGGTGGTCGACGGGTGCGGGAGTTCCAACGAGGTGCGGTGCGACTGCACATCCTCCACCACGCGGCCGAGGACGAGATCCACGGTGCGTGGATGGCCGAGGAACTGGCCGGTCACGGCTACCGGATCAGCCCGGGCACGCTCTACCCGACGCTGCACCGCATGGAGGCGGACGGGCTGCTGACCTCCGAGCAGCGGGTGGTCGAGGGCCGCACCCGCCGCGTGTATCGGGCGACCGACGCGGGCTTGGCCGCGCTGGCCGAGGACCGCCGGGCGCTGGCGGAACTGGCCCGCGAGGTGTTGCCCGAAGCGGACCGGCCCCGCCGGTAGCCGGCGGCCGGTTCCCCCACGACGACCCGACGATCCGTCAGGCGCCGGCGAACCTCCTGCGCAGGCCGTAGCCGGCGGCGCCCGCCGCGAGCACCGCGGCCCCCCACACCACCGAGGCCACGGGGAGCGAGAAGGCCAGCACCAGGCAACCGGCCGTGCCGAGGATCGGCACGGCCCGCGGCGGGCGGCCCTCGGTCGGAGTGAGCGTCCAGGCACTGGCGTTGGCGATCGCGTAGTAGGCCAGCACGCCGAACGAGGAGAACCCGATCGCGCCGCGCACGTCCGTCGTGCCGGCCAGTACGGCCACCACCGCGCCGACCGCGAGCTCGGCGCGGTGCGGCACCTCGAATCGCGGATGTACGGCGGCCAGGACGTGCGGCAGATGCCGGTCGCGGGCCATCGCCAGCGTGGTGCGGGAGACGCCCAGGATCAGCGCCAGCAACGAGCCGAGCGCCGCGACGACCGCCCCGACGCGCACCAGCGGCGCGAGTTCGGGGACGCCGGCGGCGCGTACGGCCTCGGCGAGCGGGTCGGCGGTGTGCGCGAGGCGCTCGGGTCCCAGCACCGCGAGCACTGCCGCGGCGACGGCCGCGTACACCACCAGGGTGATGCCCAGCGCGGTCGGGATCGCCCGGGGGATGGTCCGCTTCGGGTCGCGGACCTCCTCGCCGAGGGTGGCGATGCGCGCGTACCCGGCGAACGCGAAGAACAGCAGACCGGCCGCCTGGAGCACTCCGCCGAACGTGGCGTCCGCGCCGATCCGCAGGTGCGCGCCGTCGCCGGTACCGCCGGTGAGGCAGGCGGTGACCACGGCGGCGAGCACCGCGAGCACGACCGCGACGATCCCCCGGGTCAGCCACGCGGCCTTCTGTACCCCGACATAGTTGACCGCGGTCAGCGCCACCACCGCGGCCACGGCGACCGCGTGCGCCTGGCCCGGCCACGCGTAGGAGCCGACGGTCAGCGCCATGGCCGCGCACGAGGCGGTCTTGCCGACCACGAAGCCCCACCCGGCCAGGTAGCCCCAGAAGTCGCCGAGGCGCTCGCGTCCGTACACGTACGTGCCGCCGGACTGCGGGTAGCGGGCCGCCAGCCGGGCCGAGGAGGTGGCGTTGCAGTAGGCCACCACCGCGGCCAGCGCCAGAGCCGGCAGCAGACCCGAGCCCGCCGCGCCCGCGGCCGGCGCGAGCGCCGCGAAGATGCCGGCGCCGATCATCGACCCGAGCCCGATCACCACGGCGTCGAAAACGCCCAGATGGCGCTTCAGCTCCCCCGCCTCGGCAGACGCCGCCGACATCCCCATCGCTCGCTCCCCGACCGCGCTTCACATCCATTACGGACCCCGATATCGGATCACGATATAGGACCGACCCATCGCGCCGCCGACAAAGCCCGAACAGCGGTGCGACGTCGAAACGCGGCCGGCAGCGCGGCCACGAGCCCCCCGGAGACCCGGGCGACTCGCGGCACACGCTGCCGTGCGAACAAAACGGTGCGGTGCGGTGCGGTGTGCTGTGGCGCGGTGCGGTGCGTCGCACCGTGCTGCGATCAGCCCTGAGGCGGCAGATCGTAGACGTCGTCCGGAGTGATGATGGACGTGATCGCCTTGGCGAAGAGCGTGCTCGGCTCGGAACCGTCGTGCAGGATGTCGGTGTTGAGCAGGATCACCATGGTGGCGTCCTGCTCCGGCAGGTACATCGTCACGCTCTCGTAGCCTGGCAGCGAGCCGTTGTGCCCGACCCAGCCGTGGGTCCGGAACAGGCCCAGGCCGTACCCGGCGTCGTCGAAGTTCGGTACCGGGATGAACTTCTCCCGCTCCGCCTGGGTAGCCGGGGAGAGCAGCGTGCCGGTGGCGACCACCTTGGCCCAGCGGCGCAGATCGTGCAGGTCGGAGATCATCGCGCCCGCCGCCCAGCCCCAACTCGGGTTCCAGTCGGTCGCGTCGACGACCTCGCCGGACAGCGTCTGGTCGGTGTACCCGTGCGCGTGCGGCGACGGGAACTCGGCGCCCTCCGGGAACAGGGTGTGGCGCAGCTTGGCCGGGCCGGTGACGCGTCGGTGGATGAACTCGGCGAGCGGCATCCCGCCGAGCTTCTCCACGACGAGACCGAGCAGGACGGTGTTGGTGTTGGAGTACTGGAACTGTGTACCCGGAGCGAAGACGTTCGGGTGCCGGAAGGCGTACGCCAGCAGTTCCTGCGGGGTCCACGGGCGGGTCGGGTCGCCCAGCAGGGTGGTCACGAACTCCTCGTCGAAGGTGTACGAGAACAGGCCGCTGCGCATCTCCGCCATCTGCCGGATGGTGATGTGTTCGCCGTCGGGGACGCCGTCGATGTAGTCGGAGATCGGGTCGTCCAGCCCGATCAGTCCGTCGTCGACCAGTTCCAGCAGGGCGGTGATGGTGAAGGTCTTGGTCTCGCTGCCGATCCGCATGTTGAGGTCGGGCGTCATCGGCGCACCGGTCTCCTTGTCGGCCACGCCGGTGGACCGGACGTAGTTGCCGCGTCCGGGCAGCCACAACCCCACGGTCACGCCGGGCACGCCGGCCTCCTGGCGGGTGCGCTCGATCGCCTCGTCGAGGCGGGCCACGAGCGCGGGGTCGAGTCCGTGGTGCGGGGGACGGTCGTCGTTGTGCGGGTCCGCGGCGACCACGACGGTCGTCGGCCGCGAGGCCTGTGCCGCGGGCGCGGTCAGGGTGAGCGGGACCAGTGCGGTGAGGGCGAACAGGGCGGTGGCGAGTCGGCAGGCGGGGGCACGACGCATGGCGGGACGTCTCTTCCGGGAGTGCGGGGACTTTGTCGGCCAAGATCACCATCCGCCCCGGCCCCGGCCCCCGCGCCCCCGAACACGCCCCGGCGATTCCACCCGTACGGCCGCACCGGCCCCCGCCGCCGCCGGCGCGCGGACGTCACGCGGTCCACCGGAAGAGGCGTCACACGCCGCCGGAAGAGGCGTCGCATCCCACCGGAAGGCGCGTCACGCACCCCCGGAGGACACCTCACCCGGTCCCCCGGCAGCGACCTCGCCGGTCCGCCGCAGGAGGAGATCGGTCACCAGGGCGAGCGGGGGCCAGTTCAGCCGGCCGTGGCGGGCTACCGCGAAGACGCGCTGTTCCACCTCCGGGACGGCGAGCGGGACCAGCCGCACCCCGGGCAACGGCTCGGTGTGCATGGGCAGCAGGCCCACGCCGAGACCGGCGACGATCATGCCCTGCACCAGGTCGAGGCTGTCGGCCTGGTGCGTGATGTGCGGGGTGAACCCCGCAGTCGAGGCGAGCGTACGGATGACGGTCTCGTCCGCGGTGTTGCGGGAGTTGACGATCCAGGAGTGGGCGTCGAAGCGGGCGAACACCTCCGCTGTCGTCCCCTCGCCGGCGTCGGCGTGCGCGGGAACGCCCAGCCCCCATCGGGCGGTCCACAGCGCGGTGGTCCGCACGCTCGGGTCCTCGGCGGCCGGCGCCAGGTTGTAGTCGTAGGTGAGCGCAAGGTCCGTACCGTCCTCCGCCAGGAGTTCCAGCGCCTCGGCGGGTTCGTGCTCGCGGATCAGGACCCGGACCCGCGGATGGGCGACGGCGAGGTCGATGACCACGGGCAGCAGACGGGTCCGGATGGCGGTGGCGAACCCGGCGACGCGCACGGTGCCGTTGGGCTCCGCGCCGGGCGAGAGGTCGTGCCGCGCCGCCTCCACCGCGGCGAGGATGGTCACGGCGTGTTCGGCCAGCCGACGCCCCGCCGGAGTGAGCCGGACCCGGCGCCCCTGCGGCTCGATCAGGGCGGCACCCATGTCTCGGGCCAGCGCGGCGACCTGCTGCGAGACCGTCGAGGTGGTGGTTTCCAACATGTCCGCGACCGCGCGCATGGATCCCAGCCGGGCCAATTCCACCAATATCTGCAGCCGTCGGGTCTCCACCTCCCCATTGTCCACGATTGACGAACGATATGTTTCGAATCGGCACGTGGACACGAACAATGCCGAGGTCATCTACTTGATCCCATGAGCACGCCGCAATCACGCACCCGCCTCGCGATCGCCCGGCCGCGCCTGCCGGACCCGGCGACCGGAGCCCTGATGGCCGTGGTCTCCATGTCCACCGTCCAGCTCGGGCTGGCGCTCTCGGTACCGCTGATCGACCGGCTCGGCGCGCTGGGAACCGCCGGGCTGCGCCTGGCGTGGGCCGGCGTGCTCCTGCTGGTCCTCGTGCGCCCGCGCCGCCGCGACTTCGCCGGCCGGGACCTGGGGGCGTGCGTCATGCTCGGTGCGGTGAGCGGCGGCATGATGCTCTTCTTCATGCTCGCCGTGGCGCGCCTGCCACTCGGCACCGCGAGTGCCCTGGAGTTCCTCGGGCCGCTGGCCGTCTCCCTGTACGGATCGGGCGGTGGACGCAGGCACTGGACGGCCATGGCCGGCGCGGGCGTGCTCCTGCTGACCGAACCCTGGCACGCGGGCACCGATCTCGCCGGTGTGGGCTTCGCGTTGGCCGCCGCGGTCTGTTGGGCGGCGTACATCCTGCTGACCCAACACATCGGCGATCGGGTCACCGGCCTGAACGGGCTGGCCGTCTCGATGTCCGTGGCCGGCCTCCTCGCCGTCCTCGTCGCCGCTCCCACCGGGTTCGGTGGCCTGACCTGGCCCCTGCTCGCGGCCATGCTGGGGCTGGCCGCGATGAGCGCCGTACTGCCGTTCACCCTCGAATTCCTCGCGTTGCGCCGGCTCACCACGTCCGCCTTCGGCACGCTGATGAGCCTGGAGCCGACCATCGCGCTCCTGATGGGCCTGCTGGTGCTCGACCAGATACCCGGTCCGGTACCCGCGGCCGGCGTCGTCTTCGTGGTGATCGCCGGCATCGGCGCAACCCGCACGGGCGCCCGCACAAGCCCCGAACCCCGGGACCCGCACGCCGACCCGCCGCGTCCGCGCCCCGTCGCCCGGGAAGCGTGCTGAGCGGGCCGAACCACCGGCCGGCGCACGGTCGGCGATCCGTGCGCGCCGGGCCGGATCCGGGACCTAACGGGTCTCGGCCCCGGCCCCCGTGCCCGCTCGCCACTCCGCCGACTTCCCCGGCTCCGCCGACTCCGCCGACTCCGCCGATTCGGCAGGTCGACGATCGTGCCCCAGGAGCCGCGCCGCGCAGTACACCATGGCCGCGAAGGCCGCGTCGGACAGCAGCATCAGGCCGATCGCGTACGAGCCGGTCCCGCTGTAGACCGAGCCCATGATCAGCGGTGGCACGAAGCCGCCGAGACCGCCCGCCGCACCGACCAGACCGGTGACCGTGCCGACCTTGTCCTTCGGCGTCAGGTTGGCGACCAGCGCGAACACCGCGCCGCTGCCCGCGCCGAGCATGCCGGCCATTACCAGGAACGCGATCGTGCCCTGCGGCATCAGGTCCGGGCTGAACGCCTGCCACACGGCCGCCACGCCGAGCACCGCGTACGACCCGATCAGCACCTTCGCCGGCCCGATCCGGTCGGACAGCGCGCCGCCGATCGGCCGACACAACACCGCGATCACGGTGAAGCCGGCCGCGCGGGTGGACGCCGAGTCCTGGCTCACCGCGTACACCTCGCGCAGGTAGGTGGGCAGGTACACGCCGAACGCGACGAACCCGCCGAAGGACACCGCGTACAGCAGCGCCATCGGCAGCGTCGAGGGCTGCTTGAGCGCGGCGGTGAAGCGCGGACCGAACAACCGGTCGGGCACGGTGCGCCCGGGGGCGTCCCGCACCACCAGGGCGGCGATCAGGCCGTACCCGATCAGGACGCACGCGACCAGGTAGAACTGGAAGTTCGGGTCGTCCACCCAGCGCAGCAGCCGGGGCGTGAAGAACGCGGCGATCGCGGTGCCGCCGGTGCCGATGCCGAAGACGCCGATCGCGGTACCGCGCTTGTCCGGCGGGAACCACGCGTTGACGTAGGGCACGCCGACCGCGAAGAAGCTGCCGCCGACACCGAGCACGAACCCGACCACGAGCAGCATCGCGAACGAGTCGAACACGCTCAGGGCAAGCACCGGCAGCACGGTCAGGAAGCTGATCGCCGGCACCATCATCCGCGCGCCGTAGCGGTCGGTCAGCGCGCCGGCCGGGATCCGCCCGAGCGCGCCGACCAGGACCGGCACGGCGACCAGGAACGACTGCTGGAACGAACTGAGCCCGAGGTCTTCCTTGTAGGTGGGGCCGAGCGGGCTGATCAGGCCCCAGGCCCAGAAGTTGATCAGGATGCCGAAGGTGGCGACCGCGAGGTTGACCCAGGCGGCGCGCGGCACCCGGGCACCCCTCGCCCGAGCCGCAGGCCGAGTCTGCTCCACGTGTGATGGTCCCTTCGCGTGTTCTGCGCCCAGGTGGCCGGACACGGTGAGCTATGCACCCGAATCCGATGACCGAACCGTTATATATAGGACATTGACTCGCATTCAGGACGCGGAGCAGTCGCCTCGAAGGGTCGTCATGGACAACGGTTCGCCCCCGCCCGCAGACCGATCGTCCGCAGACCCGTCATCCTCGGACGCCTCACCCGCAGACCCGCTCCCGATCGGCCCGCCGCCCTTCGACCCGCCCCCGGCACCCGGCCTGGACGGTCCCGCGAGCGACCTGCTCCTGCGCACCGGCCGGTTCTTCCGGCGCAACGCGGTGGTCTCGCCGGACCTGCGCACCCAATACCGCCGGGGCGGCAGACAGGGCGACGTCTTCTACCGCGAGCGATGGAGCCACGACAAGGTCGTCGACTCCACCCACGGCGTCAACTGCACCGGCTCGTGTCGCTGGAAGGTGTACGTCAAGGACGGCGTGATCACCTGGGAGACCCAGGCCACCGACTATCCCTCGGTCGGTCCCGACCGGCCCGAATACGAACCGCGCGGCTGCCCGCGCGGTGCCGCGTTCTCCTGGTACACCTACTCCCCCACCCGGGTGCGCTTCCCCTACGTGCGCGGGGTGCTCCTCCGGATGTACCGCGAGGCCCTACAGCGCCTCGGCGACCCGGTCCTGGCCTGGGCCGACGTGGTCGGCGACCCCGAACGCCGCCGGCGCTACCAACGCGCCCGGGGCCGGGGCGGTCTGGTCCGGGCGACGTGGGACGAGGCGGTCGAGATGGTCGCCGCCGCGCACGTGCACACCATCAAGACCCACGGCCCCGACCGGGTCGCCGGGTTCTCGCCGATCCCGGCGATGTCGATGGTCTCGCACGCGGCCGGCGCGCGCTTCATGAGCCTGATCGGCGCGCCGATGTTGTCCTTCTACGACTGGTACGCCGACCTGCCGGTGGCCTCGCCGCAGGTGTTCGGCGACCAGACCGACGTGCCCGAGTCGGGCGACTGGTGGGACGCGGCGTACCTGTTCATGTGGGGCTCCAACGTGCCCGTCACCCGTACGCCCGACGCGCACTGGATGGCGGAGGCGCGCTATCGCGGGCAGAAGGTGGTGGTGGTCGCGCCGGACTACGCGGACAACGCGAAGTTCGCCGACGAATGGCTGCACCCGCACCCGGGCACCGACGCCGCGCTGGCCATGGCGATGGGCCACGTGATCCTCAAGGAGTGTTTCGTCGACCGGACGGTCGACTTCTTCGACGGCTACGTCAAACAGTTCACCGACCTGCCGTTCCTGGTCACCCTGACCGAACGCGCCGACGAGCCCGGCGCGTACACCCCCGCCAAGTTCCTGCGCGCCGCCGATCTCGCCGACCCGATCGCGGCGGGCGCACACCCGCACGGGCCGACCGGCCCGGCGGACGAGGGCGCGGACTGGAAGACCGTGCTCCTGGACGAGCGCACCGGCGAACCCGTCGTCCCCGGCGGCTCGATCGGCTTCCGCTGGACCGAATCCGGGAAGGGCCACTGGAACCTCGACCTGGCCGGCGTCCGCCCGCGACTGACCCTGCACCGGGATCCGCGCGCACACGGCGTCGAGGTGCTGCTGCCCCGCTTCGACACCGAGGGCGGCGCCCACGGCCAAGGGCGCGGCGAGGTGCTGCGCCGGGGTGTACCGGCCCGTCGACTCACCCCCGACGGCCCCCTGGTCACCACGGTGTTCGACCTGCTCCTCGCCCAGTACGGAGTGCCTCGCGAGGGCCTGCCGGGCACCTGGCCCACCGGCTACGGCGACGCGACCCAACCGGGCACACCCGCGTGGCAGGAGACGCTCACCTCGGTGCCGGCGGCGCGCACGGTCAAGATCGCCCGCGAATTCGCCGACACCGCCGAGCGGTCCAAGGGCCGCTGCATGATCCTGATGGGCGCCGGCACCAACCACTGGTTCCACTCCGAGACGATCTACCGCACCTTCCTGGCCCTGCTGCAACTCACCGGCTGCCAGGGCCGCAACGGTGGCGGCTGGGCGCACTACGTGGGTCAGGAGAAGTGTCGGCCGGCCACCGGGTGGGCCACCCTCGCGAGCGCCAACGACTGGTCCCGGCCGCCGCGGCAGATGATCGGCACCGCGTACTGGTACCTCAACACCGACCAGTGGCGCTACGACGGCTTCACCGCCGACGTGCTGGCCTCGCCGCTGGGCGCGGGCGACCTGAGCGGGATGACCGGCGCGGACTGCCTGGCGATGTCGGCCCGGCTGGGCTGGATGCCCTCGTACCCCACCTTCGACCGCAACCCGCTGGACCTGGTCGACGAGGCCGACCGCGCCGGCGCCGACCCCGTCGAGCACACGGTCGAGGCCCTGCGCGACGGGAGACTCGGCTTCGCCTGCGAGGACCCGGACGCGCCGCGGAACTGGCCGCGGGTGCTCACCGTGTGGCGCTCCAACCTGCTCGGCTCCTCCGCCAAGGGCGCCGAATACTTCACCAAACACCTGCTGGGCACCGACAGTTCGCTGCGCGCCGAGCAGGCGCCGCCGAACTCCCGGCCGCGCGGGGTGCGTTGGCGCGAACAGGCCCCGGAGGGCAAGCTCGACCTGCTGCTGTCGCTGGACTTCCGGATGACGTCCACGACGCTGATGTCGGACGTGGTGCTGCCGGCCGCGACCTGGTACGAGAAGCACGACCTGTCCTCCACCGACATGCACCCCTTCGTGCACGCGTTCACCCCCGCGATCGACCCGCCGTGGCAGGCTCGCACCGACTTCGACACGTTCCACGCGATCGCCGCGCGCTTCAGCGAACTGGCGCGCGAACACCTGGGCACCCGCCGCGACCTGGTGGCCACCGCGCTCCAGCACGACACCCCCGGCGAGATCGCCCAACCCGGCGGGACCGCGCCGGACTGGCGCGCCGGTCGGTGCCCGCCGGTGCCGGGCCGGACCATGCCGAACCTGACCGTGGTCGAGCGCGACTACACCGCGGTGGCGGCCAAGATGGCCACCCTGGGACCGCTCGCCGAGGCGCTGGGCCTGCCGGTCAAGGGCATCACCTTCGACGTGCGGGCCGAGATCGAGGACCTGCGCCGGCTCAACGGCACCGCGCGCGGCGGGGTCGCCGACGGCCGCCCGCTCGTCGACACCGCCGTACGGGCCTGCGACGCGATCCTGACCCTGTCCGGAACGACCAACGGCAGGCTGGCCGTTCAAGGATTCCGCACCCTGGAGGCGCGCACCGGACAGCCGATGGCGCACCTGGCCGCCGAACACGAGGGCAAGCGCATCGGTTACGCGGACACCCAGGCCCGGCCCGAGCCGGTGATCACCTCGCCGGAGTGGTCCGGCAGCGAGGCCGGCGGCCGTCGCTACA
Organism: Embleya sp. NPDC127516; assembly: GCF_044765325.1. NCBI lineage: Bacteria > Bacillati > Actinomycetota > Actinomycetes > Kitasatosporales > Streptomycetaceae > Embleya > Embleya sp. NPDC127516. Next base: position 337,360 of record NZ_JBIWJT010000009.1, read on the forward strand.
CCGCGTTCACCCTCAACACCGAACACCTCAAACCCTGGCACACCCTCACCGGCCGCCAGCACTTCTTCCTCGACCACGACTGGATGCACGAACTCGGCGAGGCGCTGCCGGTCTACCGGCCGCCGCTGGACATGCACCGCCTGTTCGGCGAACCCCGCCTGGGCCCGGACGGCAACCGCGAGGTGACGGTCCGCTATCTGACCCCGCACAACAAGTGGTCGATCCACTCCGAGTACCAGGACAACCTCTTCATGCTCTCGCTCTCGCGCGGCGGACCGGGCATCTGGCTGAGCACCGCCGACGCGCGGGCGATCGGGGTCCGCGACAACGACTGGATCGAGGCGGTCAACCGCAACGGTGTGGTCACCGCCCGCGCGGTGGTCTCGCACCGGATGCCCACCGGCACCGTCTACATGCACCACGCGCAGGATCGCACCGTGGGCGTGCCCAAGGCGCAGAGCACCGGCAAACGCGGCGGCATCCACAACACGCTCACCCGCGTCCTGCTCAAACCCACCCATCTGATCGGCGGATACGCGCAACTGAGCTGGGCCTTCAACTACCTGGGTCCGACCGGCAACCAACGCGACGAGGTCACCGTGATCCGCCGCCGCTCGCAGGACGTGGAGTACTGAGATGCGCGTGATGGCCCAGATCGCCATGGTGATGAACCTCGACAAGTGCATCGGCTGCCACACCTGCTCGGTCACCTGCAAACAGACCTGGACCAACCGCGGCGGCGTGGAGTACGCGTGGTTCAACAACGTCGAGACCCGCCCCGGCCAGGGCTACCCGCGCCGCTACGAGGACCAACGGCAGTGGCAGGGAGGTTGGCGGCGCAACAGGCGCGGAAGGCTGCAACTGGCTTCCGGCGGACGGCTGCACCGACTCTCGCGGATCTTCTCCAACCCGAGAATGCCGACCATCGCGGACTACTACGAGCCCTGGACCTACGACTACCGCAACCTCACCGACGCCCCGCTCGGCGACGACATCCCGGTCGCCCGTCCGCGCTCGCTGCTCAGCGGCGAGCCGATGGAGATCACCTGGAGTTCCAACTGGGACGACAACCTCGGCGGCACCGCCGAACTCGGGCACCTGGACCCGATGGTGGCCAAGACCCGGGAGAAGGTCGCGGACAAGGTCCGCTTCGAGTTCGAACAGACCTTCATGTTCTATCTGCCCAGGATCTGCGAACACTGCCTCAACCCCTCGTGCGTGTCCGCCTGCCCGTCCGGCGCGATGTACAAGCGCAGCGAGGACGGCATCGTCCTGGTCGACCAGGACGACTGCCGCGGCTGGCGCATGTGCGTCACCGCCTGCCCATACAAGAAGGTCTACTTCAACCACAAGACCGGCAAGGCCGAGAAGTGCACGATGTGTTACCCCCGGATCGAGGTGGGGCTGCCGACCGTGTGCTCGGAGACCTGCGTGGGCCGGTTGCGCTACCTCGGCGTCGTCCTCTACGACGCGGACGCGGTATTGGCGGCGGCCTCCGTCGAGGACGACAGGGACCTGTACCGGGCCCAACTGGGCGTGTTCCTGGACCCCGAGGACCCCGCCGTGCGGCGCGCGGCCGAGGAGGCCGGCATCACCCACGCCTGGATCGAGGCGGCCCGCCGCTCACCGGTGTACGCGCTGATCGCCGAGTACCGGGTCGCCCTGCCCCTGCACCCGGAGTTCCGGACCATGCCGATGGTCTGGTACATCCCGCCCCTGTCCCCGGTGGTCGACGCGCTGACCTCGACCGGCTTCGACGGTGAGGAGGCCGGCAACCTCTTCGGCGCGATCGACACCCTGCGCGTCCCGCTCGAGTACCTCGCCGAGTTGTTCACCGCCGGCGACACCGCGCCGGTCCGCGCGGCGCTGGAACGGCTCGCGGCCATACGCTCCTACATGCGGGCGATCAACCTCGACGAGGAACCGGACGAGGCCGTGGCCGCCCTGGCCGGTCTTACCGGGCAGGAAGTGCGTGACCTGTACCGCCTGTTGGCGATCGCCAAGTACGACGAGCGCTACGTGATCCCCACCGCCGCGATCGGCGACGCCCGCCGCCTGGAGGAATCCGCGCTGCCCGGCGGATGCAGCCTGGACTTCGACGGCGGGCCGGGAATGGGCGGATCCGGGCCCTTCGGCGAGGCGTCCGGGAGACCGGTACCGGTGAGCGTGGAGAACTTCCACGCCCTGCGCGACCGCGGCACCGCCGACCGGCCCGCGGACACCTCGGGCCCCGGCGCCCGGGTGAACCTGCTCAACTGGGACGGCAACGGTCGACCGGCCGGGCTGTTCCCCGAACGCGAAGAGGGGGGCACGCACCGATGAGGTCGCTCACCAACCGGTTCCGGGCCAAGTCGGCCCGGCTCGACGACCGGTACTCGACGGCGGTGATCCGCCAGGCCGCCGCGTTGTGCCTGCACTACCCGGACGAGATCTTCCACTCCCGGGTGCCGCTGGTGCGCGGCGCGCTGGCACAGATCGGTCCGAGGCCGGCCGGCGCACTGCTGACGGCCTTCCTCGACGACGTGTGCGCGTGGCCGGCGGCCGAGCTTGCCGCGCACTACGTGACCGTCTTCGATATGCGCAACCGGCGGAGTCTGTACCTGAGTTGGTGGCGCGAGGGCGACACCCGACGGCGCGGCGAGGCACTGGTGACCTTCAAGCGCATCTATCGCGAGCACGGCCTGGAGTTCACCGGCGAGGAACTGCCGGACTTCCTGCCCGCGGTGCTGGAGTTCGCCGCCACCGGCGGTCCCGGACCGGCCGCGGCCGGCGAGGCGCTGCTGGGCGAACACCGCCCCGGCATCGAGCTGTTGCGGTTCGCGCTGCTCGACGTGGGGACCCCGTACGCGGGCGTCCTGGAGGCGGTGTGCGCAACGCTGCCCGGCGCCTCCCCCGCGGACCGCGCCCAGGCCCGCGCCCTCGCGCACACCGGGCCACCGCGCGAGGACGTGGGCCTGGACGGCTATCGAGCGCGCGGGGTCGAGCGATGAACACCATGTTGTGGGCGGTGCTGCCGTATCTGGCCCTGGTCGTCCTCGTCGGCGGGACCGTCTGGCGCCACCGCTACGACAAATTCGGCTGGACCACCCGCTCCTCCCAGTTGTACGAGTCGCGACTGCTACGGATCGGCAGCCCGCTGTTCCACTACGGCCTGCTGTTCGTGATCGCCGGGCACGTCGTGGGCCTGTTGATCCCGCAGTCGTGGACGGACGCGGTGGGCGTCGGCGAACACGCCTACCACGTCGCGGCCACCGCCCTGGGGCTGGTCGCCGCGCTGATGACAATCGCCGGCATCGTGCTGCTGATCCTGCGCCGGCGCACCACCGGCCCGGTGTTCTCGGCCACCACCCGCAACGACAAGCTGATGTACGTCTTCCTCGCCGGCACCATCCTCGCGGGCACCGCCGCGACGTTGTGGAACACGGTGGGCCCGCACGAGCACAACTACCGCGAGACGATCGCCCCGTGGTTCCGCAGCCTGTCCTACCTGCGGCCGAGAACGGAGCTGATGGCCGAGGCACCGACCACCTACCGGGTACACGTCGTGCTCGCGATGCTGCTGTTCGCGCTGTTCCCGTTCACCCGCCTCGTGCACGCCTTCAGCGCGCCACTGGGCTACCTCTTCCGCCCGTATGTCGTCTATCGCAGCCGCGATACCCGCTCGCCGGGCGCGACGGAACCCCGACGCGGCTGGGAGCGGGTCGGCCGGTAACGGCGGGGCCGGACTTCGCGGGGCGGAGTGCTCGGCAATCAAGGTCGGAGAGCGTGGTCGGAGAGTGTGGTCGGAGAGCGTGCGGCAGGGCATCGGGTGGCCGAAAACGCGTGGTCCGGGCGGCCCGAGGGGTCGGCGTTTGCCCCCCGCAAAGCCGGCAAATGCCTTGCGCGGTACGGAGTTTGCGAACAAGGATCGGGGGCGCTTTGCCTCTTCCACTCGCATTCCCGGAGGGAATTTCTCATGCGCAAGCGTGCCGCACTGCTGACCACGACACTCGCCATCGCGTCGATGACGGCGCTCGGCGCCCCGGCCCAGGCGACGACGGCGAAGGCCCCACCGGCCTCGACGACGGTGGCGTCGGCCCCGGCCCAGGCGGCGGCCGGCTGGCTGTTCATCGACTACTACACGACCCGGAACAAGTGTGTGGACGCCGGCCAGCAGTACCAGCGTGAGGGCTTCTCGACCTGGAAGTGTCCGTACGACATCCTCCTGGGCTACTTCGCGCTCTACGTCAAGTAGGCGCAGGGAGGCAGCCGCCCGTCGGCGCGTGCCGAGCAGACGCCGAGCACGCGCAGTCCCCGTGTGCGCGCCGCCGACGCGCCTCGACGCAGGCCCAGACGTCGTGGCCCGGACGCCAACCGATCCTGGGGCTGCATCACTTGGCACCACCGGGCACATGCGACAGGCTGCCCGAGAGACGACGAACGACATGGATCGGCGTCTCGGGCAACACACCCACACGCGTGGTCGGGCGGGCTGCGGGCGACTCGGGGGCCTGGCCGGAGGTAGTACTTCGGCAGGGAGCGCCGAGCCCCGTCCGTAATCCACGCGGTGGGCCACATCGGGTATCCCGGGCAGTGGCGATCGGCGGCCTGGACAGCACGCCGCGAACCCCCACCCGGGATCCCGATCACCGATTCCGCGCGGGGCAGGACACCGACCGTCCTCCCCGTGCGTGGTCGTCGCACCGCGCCCCGACACCACCCGCGAGCCTCCCGACCCGGCGCCACCCGTGAGCCCCGATCCGGCCGAGGCCGGCACTTCCCGGTCCCCTCGCGCACATCGGATAGTGGCGCCCGACGTGTGTGGCTAGGTTCGACCACCATGATCAACCGAAAATCCGTACGGTCCAGACGACGTGTGCTGATAGTCGTCGCCGGCGCCGTGGCGATTCAGGTCGGATTGGGGGCCGGGGCGTTCGCGGCCCTGGACGGGAGCTCGACCAAGGGCTCCGCCGGACCGCAGGCGTGCACCACCCGCCCGAATCCGGACGCGCCGGAGGCCGGAGAGGAGCGCGGTTGCTTCTCGGTGGACGCCACCGTCGATCACGCCCTCGCGGTCGGCGAGACCGCCGGCGTCCGGTTCGTGGTGAGCGCCCAGATCGCGGCGAAGGGTGTGCGCGTCGAGGCGGATCTGCCCGCCAACCTCGCCTGGGTCGACCCGCCCGTGGGACTGACCCTGTCCTCGCATCCCTCGCCCAACCCCGTGCACCTGGGCGGCATCAACCGTGCGGGCACCGTGCGTTCGTTCAAGGCCGGGCAGTCCGTCACCTACACGGGACGGATCGTCGCGAAGGCGGCCGGTCCCGCGGAGGTCAAGGTGCGCGCCGCCGCCGACCTGCGCGCGGGAGTGGACGCCGCCGAGGACCTGATCCCGCTCACCGTGGGCGCGGCCCCGGGCATGTCGAGCTTCGGCGCGCAGCGGTCGACCGACGCGGACTCCGTCGAGGTCTCGCCCGACGTCACGCCGCAGGAATCGACACCGCACCTGACGGCCGAGTCGTTGTCCCCGGCCGGTCTGGCCGCACCCGCCGGCGACGACCCGCCGGCACCGCGCGCCCTCGCCGCCGCCGCGGCACCGACCGCCTGCGCGACCGGCAAGTGGCTGTACGTCGACGAGAAGGGTGTCACCCGGCCGGTGGTCAACATGACCGTCGAGGCGTGGGACGCCGACACGAGCAACGCGCACGACCGGCTCGCCTCCGGCCTCACCGGGACCAAGGGCGAGTACAAACTGTGCTTCGACAACGCCGAGAGCAACAACTCGGGCCAGGACGTCTACGTCAAGCTCACCACCACCAACAAGAACTGGCGCGTCCAGGCCACCGGCACCACGAACGCGTTCACGTTCAACACGCCCACGGTCTCCAACGTCGCCAACGGAAGCACCACCTCGTTCGGCGACCGCAAGCCCGGCGCGGCCGACAGGATGCGCGCGCTGCACGCGTTCGACGCGCTCAACGACGCGTGGAAGTGGGTACCGGGCAACACCTGCTGGGACGGCCTGGACACCACGTGCCGGCAGGTCGTGCTCAACTGGGCACCGGACTCGACGGTCGGCAACTACTACGGGAACAAGCAGATCCACCTCAAGGCGGACGCCCCCGACTCGCACATGACCGTGGTCCACGAACTCACGCACGCCATCATGGGCGACGTCTACGAGGACAACGCGCCGCCCATCCCCAACTGCAGCCCGCACGGTGTCTCGGCGAAGTCCTCGACGGGGTGCGCGTGGGTGGAGGGCTTCGCCGAGTGGGTGCCGGCGAGCGTGTACAAGGATCCGTACTACCGGTGGCCGAGCGGTGCGTCCATGAACCTGGAGACTCCCTCCTGGAGCACGTCGGGTTGGGACGACGGTGACGCGGTCGAGGGTCGCGTGGCCGGTGCGTTGATCGACCTCACCGACACCACGAACGAGGGCTCCGACGTCTACGGCGAGGCCGCCCCGGGCAATGTCTGGAACACGTTCCTGCGACACCGGTCCACGACATTCGCCGAGTTCTGGCAACAGCGCAGGGCCGACGGATACGACACCTCCGCGAACGGTCCGCTGAAGAGCCTGTACCAGAGCACGATCGATTATTGAGAAGGACGCGGTTCCCCGCGCGCCCGGCTTCGGGCGGGCGGGGAACCGGGCGCCGGCGCCCGGTCCCGACGACAGGCGCCGGCGTCGTCTTCTTCGGGGTCAGAACGAGCCGCCGCCGTCACCGCCCCAACCGCCACCGCCGTCTCCGCCCCAGCCCCCGAAGCCGCCGCCCCCGTCACCGAGGCCACCGAATCCACCGTCCCCCGCCCCGGCCGCGCCCGCCTCCGCCGCGTAGCCCAGGTTCATCGACGCGCCGAGTGTGGTCCCGATGAGCAGGCCCGGGAGCAACATGCCGCCGTACCACCCGGCCGCCCATGGACCGTAGGCGGGACCGGCCTCCCAGTACGGGCGACGACCGCCGGCACTGTCCACCTCGCGGATCTCCGGGTCCAGACCGTCGTCCAGGCGGGCCGCGTCGGCCGCACACACCGGTACCTCCCGCTCGGCGCCGTTCGCCGGTGCCCAGCGCATGTCGCGCACGGACGGACCGTGGCGCGGGTCGAAGAAGCACGGCGGTCGGCGTTGCGGCAGGGCCGCGCCGGTACGTCGGGCCGCCAGGGTCGCGAGGGCGAATCGTCCGTCGTCCAGGGCCTCGCTGACCGCACGCACATCCGCGGGTTCCCGGGCCGACGCCATGGCCGACTTCGCCCGTTCGTAGGCGTCGAGGGCCCTGGTCCATTCCTCGCGCATGGCGTCGTCGGAGTCGGCCGCCCCCGGATCGAAGGCGGCCCGATCGAGCGTCTCGCCGTATGCGGTGATGTCCTCGTCGACGACCGGCCGCACCTGCTCCAGTTCCTGCCGTGCCTGCGCCGCCCGGCGGGTGCGGGTCCGCCTGCGCAGCATGAGGATCGTGCCGGCTCCGGCGACGAGCACGGCCCCGACCACGGCGAGGCCGACCCACGACGAGCCGCCGTCGTCGCGCGCCGGTGCCGACGGCTGCTGCGCGTCGGCCGCGGCCCCGTCGACGAAGGCGGTCAGCAGGCCCGGTCCGTCTCCCTGGTGTGCGGCCAGTACGTCGCTCTTGAGGGTGGCGAGCCGTGCGCGGGACATCACCGACGCGTCGGCCGCGGCGTCGAACGTGCGACCCACGGTGACCGCGTACACGCCCGGTCGGCCCACCTGCTCACGCAGGCCCGACAGTACGGCCGCGGGCGAACCGGCCGACGCGAGTGGCGAGTCGGCCGGTACCGAGACCACGAAGATCGGCTTGTCGGCGGACCGGATCTTCGTCCGCAACGCGTCGGCGGTGGCCGACGGCAGCACGTCCTCGGCCGCCGGGACGGTGTACACGGGGTCGTCGCGCAGCGACGCGGCGATCGTCCCGATGCCGCCGCCGGCCGCCGCGTGGGCGGGCGCCGCCGCGAAGAGCAGGACCGCCAGCACGAGCGCGAGCCCGAGGACGGCCGTCTTCGGCGGTAGGCACCGGCACCGAAATGCGACTTTCGTCATGTATTCAGGCTACTGCCGCCGCGCCGGCCCGTGCGGAAGTCGGCCCCGTGCGGACGCCGGCCCCGGGAACAGGCAGGCCCCGGGAAGCCGTCTCAGCGTGTACGAGCGCGCAGCGTGCCCGGCGGCAGTCCGAGCATGCGCTCGGCCGTCCCGATCGACATGTCGTGCAGGGCGGGGTGGTCGAACGGCACGTCGTCGTTGCTGTACGCGCCGAGGCCGTCCACGTTGACGAGGATGTGCAGGGTGACCCCGAGCGGGTCGTCCGTCGTGAACTCGCCCGAGCGCACACCCTCGTCGACGAGCGCGGTGAGGGCGTCGCGGGTGAGCGACTCCTGTGCCCGCACCGCGGCGCGAAGACCGGGTTTGAACCGGCTGACGTGGCGTGCGTTGAGCCAGAGTCGGCCGAGGTCGACGAACTCGCCGTCGGTCAGGCGCACGAGAAAGCGGCCGAGTCGATCGACGGGGGCGAGCCCGGCCTCCTCCTCCGGCAGCAGCGCCGCGCGTTCCTTGGTGGCGGCGTGCGTGAACGCCTCGCTCACCAGGTCGTCGGCAGCCGGGAAGTAGTGGCCGATCAGTCCGGGGCGCACGCCGAGTTCGTCGGCGACGCGACGGAGCGTTATGCGCTCGAGACCCTCTTCGAGCGCGATCCGCGCGGCGGTTGCGACGATCTCGGCGCGACGCTCCTCGGGCATCTTGCGAACCCGCGTCGACGGGGGGCTTGACGTCATACCGACCACCCTATTGGATGTGTGGCCAATACCCCATTGGCCAAGAGACCAATAGCAGTGGTTGCTAGCGGTGTGCCCCGAGAGGTCTCGACGTATGAACCACGCACTCCCCACGGCGGCCCCCGACGACTGTGCCCGCGACCGTGCGGGTCGCCCGGAGACCCGGGGCATCGACCAGGTCCCCGTCACCGAACGGCACGGGCGAGCCCGTGAACTCTTCGCCATCTGGGCGGCCCCGAACGTCAGCTACCTGAGCTTCGTCATCGGCGCGACGCTGGTCCTGATGGGGCTCTCGCCGGTGCAGGCCATCGGTGTCGCACTCGTCGGCAACCTGCTGTGGATCCTCACGGGCGTGGTCGCGATCAGCGGTCCGGCCGCCGGCACGAGCGGGTCGGTGGTCTCCCGCGCCATGTACGGCGTGCTGGGCAACAGGATCGTCCTGGTGCTCACCGGATGGCTGATCGCATCCGCCTATCTGGCCCTGAACTGGTCGGCCGCGTCGGTCGCGGGCATCGGCCTCGCGCGGCGCGTCGGCCTCCCGGACAATTCGGCCGTCGAGGCCGTGATCGTCTGCGCGATAGCCGGCGCGACGCTGCTCGTCGCGATCTACGGGCACGCGACGATCGTGCGGCTGTACGCCGGCCTCAGCACCTTCCTGACGATCGTGTTCGTGGTGGTGACGGGCTACGTTCTGGCCGAGACCGACTGGTCCTACGCGCCCGCCGAACCGCTGCACGGAGCCGCCCTGTTCGCCACCCTCACGGCGGGCTTCACGATCATCGCCTCCACGCCGCTGTCCTACAGCAACAGCCCGGACCTCGCCCGCTATCTCCCCCGCGGCACCAGCCCCGTCGCCATCGCCGGGTGGACGGCCTTCGGCGCGTACCTGCCGAGCGTCGTCTTCACCGGCGTGGGCGCGCTGGCGGCCACGAGCCTGGACATGAGCGATCCGCAACGTGCGCTGGAGAGCATCCTCCCGGGCTGGTTCGTCCCCGTGTTCGTCATCGCGGTCGTCTGCAACACCGTGGCGAACAACGGCATGACGGCCTACAGCGCCGGCCTCGCGGTCCAGTCCGTCGGCATCCGCCTCGCCCGGATCCCGGCCGTGCTCATCATCGGCGTCCTGGGCACGACCATGACGCTCTTCGCGATCCTCGTCTTCGACTTCCTCACGAGCGTCAACACGATGCTCGAACTCGTCGTCGTGGTGACGGGGCCGGCCATGGCGGTTGCGGTGACCGACCTGGTTCTGCGGCGCAACCGCTACGACGGCTCCGAGCTGCTCGCCGAACGGCGCGACGGCCCGTTCTGGTATCGCGGCGGTGTGCATTGGGCCGGGATCCTCGCCATCACCGTCGGCGGGATCATCGCCGCGATGTGTGTGACCACCAGCTTTTGGACCGGCCCCGTCGCGGCCGGCACGGGTGATCTCGACCTGGCCATTCCGGGCGGGATGCTCACCGCGGCGGCGATCTACTGGGGCCTGTGCCGCTTCCTTCGATCGATCCCCGACGCCTGACGCGCCCCTCGCGCACCGGTGGCCCCCCGCGCGCCCGCGGCCCCTTGTACGCCCCGAACCGGGCACCCCGGTCCGGACGCCTCGACTCCGACGCCTCGACTCCGAAAGAGAACCAACCCGTGCACGCCGATGTCATAGTGCTCGCCCGACACGTCGAACATCTCCGCACCGATACCGCGGCACCGCCCGCCGACGCGGTCGCGATCCGCGACGGTCGCATCCTCGCCGTCGGCGACGCGTCGAGCACCGCGTCGTTGCGCGGTCCCGAGACGACCGTGTACGAGTTCCCGGACGCCACGATCCTGCCGGGCCTCACCGACGTGCACGCCCATCCCGTGTGGGGCTCCATCTCGATCGGCAGCGGCGTCGACCTGTCCGGGGCCCGCACCCTCGACCAGGTGTGCGACCACCTGGCCGAAGCCGTCGACGCACAGCCCGAGGACGGCTGGATCACGGGCTACGACCTCGACGTCAACGCCTTTCCCGGCGAGCCCACCGGTTCCGTGTTCGGCGAGCGTTTCCCCGGGCGCGCGATCTCGCTGATGACGCGCGACGCGCACGCGCTCGTGGTCAGTGCCCATGCCGTGGAACTCGTCGGCCTGACCGGTCGTGAGACATTCACCGACGCCTCCTCGGTCGAGGTCGGGCCGGACGGCCGCCCGACCGGATACGTCGTCGAACTCCAGGCGATGGACCTGGTGTTCGCGCACTATCCGGAGGTCTCCGTGGACACCGCCGCCGAGTACGTCCGACACGAACTCGAACGCCTGGCCCGCGCCGGCCTCACCGGCCTGCACGCGCTGGACTTCACCGACCCGTCGGAGGCCGTGTATCGACGCATCGAGGAAGACACCGACCTGCCGTTGCGGATCCGCTGTTCACCTCTGGTGGCGGCCGATTCCGGTCCGGACGAGTGGCGGCGTGTCGCCGGTCTCCAGGGTCTGCGGGGCCGACGCTGGCACGTCGAGGGGGCGAAATTCATGCTCGACGGAACCGCGGACAACGGCACCGCCTGGTTCGAGCGCCCGGACACGCACGGCGAGAACTGCGAGCCGCTGTGGCGCGACGTGGACGCCTATCGCGCCGCGATGCGGTTCTTCGTCGAGCGTGGCATCCCCACCGCGACGCACGCGATCGGCGATCGGGCCGTGCGCTTCGCGCTCGACGTGATCGAGGAGGTCGGGTCCGTCGTCCGGGGTCCGCACCGGATCGAGCACGTCGAATCGATCCCCGACGACCTCCTCGGCCGGTTCGCCGAACTCGGCGTCGTGGCGAGCCTGCAACCCGCGCACGCCACCCGACACACACGCGGGGACGGCACCGACAACTGGTCGCGCCGCATCGGCCCCGATCGCGCCGCGCACGGCTGGCGTACGCGTGACCTCGTGGACCATCACGCCGTCGTGGCGCTCGGATCCGACTGGCCGATCGGCCCGGGCGACCCGCGCGTGGGGCTCGCCGACTGCCAACTGCGACGCCCCGTCGAGGAACCGGGCAGCACGCCGGTACATCCGGAGCAGGCGCTCTCGGCTCGCGAGGCCTATGCGGGCATGACGCTCGCCGCCGCGCACGCCGGCGGCGCCGGCCACGAACTCGGGCGCGTCGCCCCGGGTTACCTCGCCGATCTCACGATCCTCGCCGCGAATCCGCTCGACCTGACTCCCGAGGCCCAGGCCGACAACGCCGTCCTGGCGACGGTCGTCGACGGCGACGTCCGCCTGTACACCGACCTCCCGAAGGAACGCTCGTGATCGTCATGCCGAACCCCCATCCCGATTCCCGCCCGCACATCGTCGCCTCCGCGATCGATCCACACGCCCGCGGCGTGGCCCGCGGCGCGGGACTGCGCGCGGGGATCCACGACGCGGTCGAGATCTACGACCGGCTCTTCGTACTCGGCGGCATCACATCGACGCGGGCGCGGGCGGATGCCGCGCGAGCCCTCGACACGATCGACGACTTCCGTCCCGGCGCCCGCGCCGAGATCGAGGGCATCGCCGAGGGAGCCCGGGTGGAACCGTGGCGCGTCGCGGCGCTCAACGCGCGCACGGAGATCCTCGCGCGCAGCACGGTCGTGCCGCCGGGCGAGTGCACCACGATCGTGCGCCGGCTCGGAGACGGCGACTCCGCGGCTTCACGCACGTTCGGCATCCAGACCTGGGACTGGCACGTCGAGCTGAGCGATTGTTGGCACACGCTCGAATCGCGCGGCGGCAGGCACGACGTGGTCGGCCTCACCGAGAACGGCATCCTGGGCAAGATCGGCGTCAACAGCGCCGGCCTCGCCCTGCACTTCAACATCCTCGGTCACCTCCGCGACGGTGTCGGCGGCGTCCCCGTGCACGTACTCGCGGCGATCGTGCTGGAAGAGGCCGGCAGCGTCGCCGAGGCGGTGGAGATCGTCCGCGGCGCGCCGATCGCGTCGTCGGGATCGTTCTCGCTCTTCGACGAATCGACGGCGGTCCTGCTCGACGTGAGTCCCGTCGGCGTCTTCGAGATCGCACCGCAGAACGGCGTCCTGGTCCGCACGAACCACTTCCTCTCCCCGACGCCCGCGGCCGACGAGAAGACCTGGCTCTACCAACCCGACTCCGGTGAGCGCTACGACTTCGTGCGCGCGCGTCTCGCGCACCGGGGCGCGCCGAACGCGGCCGACGAATTGGTGGACTACCTCGTGACGGGAGCCGGCGAACCACCCGTGACCTGCCGCGCCGATCCGGACAAGCCACTGGGGCAACGCTGGGCCACGCTCGCGACCGTCGTCCTGGAACCGGCCGCACGCACCGCGACCGTCCTGGACGGCACACCCGCCGAAGCCGCCTCGCGGGACTGGCGCACGCTCCGGGCCTGATCGCGCGGATGCCGCGCGGCGGGGTCGCGGGGTGTACGCGCCTCGGGAATCGGCGTGGCCGATCGGGGCCGGGCCTCAGCGCCCGGTCGCGTGGCCCTGTCCGCCGGACCGGTGTACGCCCGCCGTCAGCGCGCCGGTCTCCGGATCGCGGGCGACGGCACACAGCCGGCTCACCGAACCGGGCTCGACGACGGTCAGGTCGTGCCCGCGGCGGCGCAGGTCGTCGAGCACCGCCGGTCCCAGGCCGGCCTCGGCGGTCACGCCGCCGGGCAGCATCTCGCGCGGGTAGAACGAGGAAGGAAAGCTGTCCTGGTGCCAGTTGGGCTCGTCGATCGCACCCTGGACGTCGAGCGTGCCGGCGGTTCGGCCGCTGAGCGTGAGGGCGAGCAGGAAGTGGGTCTGCCATTGGTCCTGCCGGTCGCCACCCGGCGTGCCGAAGGCCAGGACCGGGACGCCGCCGCGCAGGGCCAGCGAGGGACTGAGGGTGGTGCGCGGCCGACGGCCCGGAGTCAACGAGTTGGGCAGGCCCGGTTCGAGCCAGGTCATCTGGAGTCGGGTACCGAGCGGAAAGCCGAGCGTGGGGATCACCGGATTGGACTGGAGCCAACCGCCGCTGGGGGTGGCCGAGACCAGGTTGCCCCAGCGGTCGACCACGTCGAGATGGCAGGTGTCGCCCCGGGTGGCTCCGGTCGGCGCGACCGTCGGCTCACCCGTCCCCGGGTGGTGCACGCGACTCGGTTGCCGATCGCGGTGTCCCGCCGCGCGGTCGGCCGCCTCGCGTGCGTGTCGGCCGAGGATCGGGGTACGTCCGCCGGGCCGACCCGGGCGCAGCACGTAGGATGCCTCGCGGCCGATCAGGGCACGTCGGTCGGCGCTGTAGTCGGCGCTGAGCAGGTCGTCCAACGGCACCTCGGCGGCGTCCCCGTACCAGGCCTCGCGATCGGCCATCGCGAGTTTGCCGCCCTCGATCAGGGTGTGCACGTACTCGGCGGATCCGTAGGCCGGTTCGTCCGCGAGCAGGGCCAACTGCTGCAACATGACCGGCCCTTGGGACCAGCCGCCCGGCTTGCACACCTCCCAGTCCCGCCACCGCCGACGGATCGGTCCCTCGTACGCCGCCGACCAGTTCGCCAGGTCCGCGCCGGTGAGGGTGCCGGCGTGCCGCTCACCGGAGGTGTCCATGGTGGGTCGGGCCGCGAACTCCGCGATATCCAGGGCCACGAAGCCCTCGCGCCAGCAGCGGCGGGCCGCGTCGATCTGCGCCTCGCGATCGCCGCCGGCCGCGGCCGCCTCGGCCAGCACACGCCGCCACGTGTGCGCGAGGGCTTGGTTGCGCAGGGGTCGGCGCGGGCTCGGCGTCATCCCGTGCGGGAGGTAGACCTCGGCGGAGGTGGTCCATTCCGTCTCGAAGAGCTCGCGCATGCGGGTCACGGTCTGCGCCACGCCCGGAAGCGGCAGGTGCCCGTGCTCGGCGAGGCCGATCGCGTGATCGAGCACCGTCGCCGGCGACTTGCTGCCGTGGTCGCGCAACAGCAGCATCCACGCGTCGAAGGCTCCCGGCACGGCGGCGGCCAACGGGCCGGTGCCGGGGACCAGTTCCAGGCCCAACCCGGTGTAGTGGGCGATGCTCGCACCCGCCGGCGCGATGCCCTGACCGCATAACACTCGCACTGGGCCGCCGGCGGGTGCGAGCAGAATCGGCACCTCGCCGGCCGGTCCGTTCAGGTGCGGTTCGACGACATGCAGTACGAACGCGGCCGCGACCGCGGCGTCGAACGCGTTCCCGTCGTCCTCCAGCACCGCGAAGGCCGCCTCGGAGGCCAGCCGGTGGGTGGACGACACCATGCCGAAGTCGCCCCGAAGCGCCGGTCGAATGCCCATGGCCGGACCGTACGCCGGCGCCGGCATCGCAACAAGAGCGCGGGTTCGCCCGGAGTCCGGTGCCCGTTGGCGTTGACGTCGGCGTTGCCACGCACGGACCGTCGACCGGGCCGCGACCTCGCACGTCCCGTCCCGCGACCTCGCCCCTCACCCCTCGCCGCGTCCACTGGCCGGACACGGACACGGACACGGTCTCGTCTTCGGCCCGCTCGGGCTCACCCGTCGTGTGCCGCGGGTTGCGTGGGAGTCGACCGTGCCCGTGCGCGTCGCGTCGGCGACCGCGGCGGTGGGAGTCAGTCGGACTCTTCCCGGTCGAGGTACGCCTGGTACCGCTCGGCGGTGAGGAGGTCGTTCAGGCTTTTGGGATCGACGAGGGTGACCTCCACGACCCATCCCTTGTCGTAAGGGTCGGTGTTGAGGAGTTCGGGTTCGCCTTCGAGGAGTTCGTTCACGGCGATGACGCTGCCGTCGACGGGGGCGTAGATCTCGGTGACGGCCTTGACCGACTCGACGCTCCCGAGCGCCTCCGTGGCCTGAAGCGTGTAGCCGACGGTGGGCACCTCCACGAACACGACGTCGCCAAGCTGCTTTTGCGCGAAGTCGGTGATGCCGATCCGGGCCTTGCCGCCCGTGGTCGGCAGGATCCATTCGTGGTCCTGGGTGTACTTGCGGTCCGCGGGCACGGTCGTCATATCGGTCGGTCTCCTGCCGATGTCATGCGTACGCCGACGCGAGATCCGCGCACGGCCGCGACCAGCCTGACGCAGAGGAGACCCACCGGAACAGTGCACTCACCCGAAAGGCTCCATTACGGACATGCCGCCGCATCGCCGGCCCGCAGCCGACCGGGCACGCCCCGTCGGCACGTTCTCCGTCACGTTCCCCGGCACGCCCACCGGCGGGTTCTCCGCCGGTTCACAGACGGCAACTGATCTCCATGCCGTCCTCCACCGGGAACGTCACGTTGTGATAGCCGTTCTCCGGGTCGCGGACGTAGTCGAGATACGGCTGCAGACTGCTCAGTTCGACGTCGTCGGCCACGACCAGCGTGCCGGGCCGCAGGCGTGGCTCCAACAGGCGCAATACCGGCAGGCACAAGTCCTTCCACCCGTCCAGCAGCAGGAAGTCGGCGGGGGCGTCCAGATCGCGGAGGGTGTCCCGGGCATCTCCCTCCAGCACGGTGATCAGGTCGTCCAGGCCGGTCTCGGCGAAGGTGCGGCGCGCCGCGGCGATCTTTTCCTTGCTCATCTCGGTGGTGACGACGCGTCCGGCGCCGTTGTCGCGCACGGCCGCGGCCAGGTACAGCGTGGAGATCCCGAAGGACGTGCCGAACTCGACGACCGTGCTCGGGCGCGCGGCTCGGACCAGGTTGTACAGCAGTGCTCCGCCGTCGGCGGAGATCGGCATGTAGACCTCGGCCGAGGCGTCGGCCCGTTCCTGGGGTGACAGCGGGGCGAAGCCGCCGGGCAGTTCCGCGTCGCGCCGGGCGGCGACGGTGTCGTCCTGTTCGGCTTCCTCGAACATCCTGCCGAGGGCCGTTCGGACTCGGGGGTCGGCGAGCGTGAGGGTGGGTGTCATGAAAGCTAGGCTAGACGCAACGTCACGTCTTTTCTAGATGCAATATCCTCGGCGCGGGGAGGCGAGAAGATGACATCCGAGACTCACAGGGCCACGGCGGATGACGCCACGCCGGCCGGCACCGGTGGATCCGGGCGGGCACACCACGGCAACCGGCACGGACGCAGCGAACAGGCCCGCAGGGCGGTTCTCGAGGCGGCCGACGACCTGCTCGCCGAGAAGGGATTCGCCGGCGTCACGATGGAGGGCATCGCCGCGCGAGCCGGCGTGGCCAAGCAGACCATCTACCGTTGGTGGAGCACCAAGACCGACGTCCTGATGGACGCCTTCCTCGAGGACGCCGCAGAGGACCTGTCGCCGCCCGATTCCGGCGACCTCGCGGGGGACCTGCGCGACTACCTGCGACGGTTGGCGTACTTCCTCGCCGAGTCCGACTCCGGGGCCGTCTTCCGGGCGCTGATCGCACAGGCTCAGCACGATCCGGCATTCGCCCGGGACTTCCGGGTCCGATGGCTCGACGCGCAACGCGGTCGCGATCGCCTGCCGTTGGAACGCGCCATGAACGGCGGCTCGTTGCCCGCCGATCTCGACATCGCGACTGAGACGGACCAACTCGTGGGCCCGCTCTACTATCGCGTACTGGTGACCGACGAACCCATCGGCGACACCTTCACCGACGCCCTCGTCGACGCGTTCCTGGCCCGACACGAGCCGGCCCCACGAACGCGGCCCTGACCCGAATCGCCCCACGTGGCCACCCGACGCCCGGAGGGCGGCCTCCCGCCCGACTCGGGTGCGCACGGTCTCGACCCGACGGGTCGTGCCGGCATCCGCCCTTGCCGTCGCTACGTTCGGGCCGTGGATATCACGTACGAATGGCGGGGCGACTTCGACGATTCGGCCCTCGAGGAGTTGCACGCCGAAGGGTTCGACCACCCGATCGGGCGGATCCCCTGGCGCGCACGGCTGGAGCGGCACAGCCTCGGCTGGGTCTGTGCGCGCGAGGACGGCCGCTTGATCGGCTTCGTCAACGTTGCCTGGGACGGCGGGGTCCATGCCTTCGTCCTGGACACGGTCGTGGCTCGGCGCGCCCGGTCCCGGGGCATCGGCTCCGTGCTGGTCGGCACGGCCGCCGAAGGGGCCCGCGCGGCGGGGTGCGCATGGCTGCACGTCGACTTCGAGGAGCACTTGCGGTCGTTCTACGTCGATGTCTGCGGCTTCGGCGAGACCGCGGCGGGCCTGATCGCGTTGTGAACCCGTGGCCGACCCCTCGGGTTCCGGGGCGCGGACCGGGCGCTTCGGTCGATCCGGGCGGTCCGACGGGGCGAACCGGTCCATCCGATCCGGCGTGAAGTGGACCAGTCATGCGGTCCGGTCCGCCTCTACGTTTGCCGCCATGAACGAAAAAAGCGGTGGGACCGTGCTGACATCCCTCCTCCACCAGATACCGCCCTTCCTGCCGACCCCCACCGAAGCCATGACGATGACGGTCGAACTGCCGCCGGGCGACCCGGGGACACCGCCGCACCGGCACTCGGGTCCGGTCTTCGGTTACATGTTGGAAGGCGAGATGGTCTTCGAACTCGAAGGCGAACCCGAGCGGATCATCCATGCCGGCGAGGCGTTCTGGGAACCGGGCGGCGACGTCATCCACTACCGGGCCGGCAACAACCTCACCGACGCGTGGAGTCGCTTCGTGGTGGTCATGCTCGGCGTTCCCGGCGAACCCATGCTGACCGTCGTCGACGAGCGTGAACTGGCCGAACGGCGGGACCGGCGGGCGCCCCGACCCACCCCGTGAGTACCGCGCCCCCGCCATCCCGGCGCGGGCGCATCGTCATCCGATCCCGACCCCGTACAGGAGTTCCACACCATGCACGTTCTCGTTGCCGGCGCCACCGGTGTCCTGGGACGGCGTATCGTCCCCCGGCTCGTCGCGGCGGGACACCGGGTCACCGCGCTCTCGCGACGCCCGGACGCCGCGGCCGAGTTGCACGCACCCGACGTCACCGTCGTGTCGGCGGACGTCTACGACCGCGAGGCGCTCACCCGCGTCGTGGTGGACGCCGCGCCGGACCTCGTGATGCACCAACTCACCGATCTGGCCGCGGGCGACCTTTCCGCCAACGCACGCGTGCGCCGGATCGGCACCCGCAACCTCGTCGACGCCGCACACGCGGCAGGCGTACGGCGCGTCGTGGCCCAGAGCATCGCGTGGGTCTACGAGGCGGGCGAGGAGCCCGCCGACGAGACGACGCCGCTGGACGCCACGACGGACGAGCCCCGACGTGGCACGATCGACGGCGTGCTCGCCCTGGAGTCGGCCGTACGCGAACTGCCCGAGTGGGTGGTGCTGCGTTACGGGCTGCTGTACGGCCCGGGCACGTGGTTCGCGGCCGACGGCAGCAGGGCGGCCGACGCGCGTGCGGGGCGGTTGGCCGGCGGGGCGGACGTGTCCAGTTTCGTCCACGTCGACGACGCGGCCGCGGCGGCGGTGGCCGCACTGGGCTGGCCGAGCGGCGTGGTCAACCTCGTCGACGACGAACCGGCGGCGGCCGACGCCTGGGTGCCGGTGTTCGCCGCCGCGGTGGGCGCGGCACCGCCCGCCGAGGCGCCCGACGCGCCACGCGCCGGTTGGGCCAGAGGCGCCGACAACCACTTCGCCCGCAAGCACCTGGGCTGGACGCCGACCCACCTCTCCTGGCGATCGGGCTTCGCCACCCTGTAACCGGGAGCAGGCTCCGACACCCGGGGGATCGTCGCGCTATCCCCCCGGTCGCCGCCGCGTCGGCCCCGCCCGCAAACCCTCCGCGTCGAGCACCTCGCCGAGCAGGTCCAGCGCCCGGCGCCAGGTGTGCGGTGACGGCGTGGCATAGCCCAGGACGAGGGCGGCCGGGGCCGATTCGTCGGGTGGGTGTCGGTAGCCGGAGACGTGCAGGCCGTGCAGGCGCAGGCCCACGTACTGCCCGGCGGCGATCAGTCGGCGCTCGTGCTCCGCCGAAGGCAGGGGCAGCAACGCGTGCAGTCCCGCCGCGACCCCCACCAGGGAAATCCCGGTCACCGCGGTGACCCGATCGGCGAGTTCGCCGCGGCGCCGCCGATAGGCCAGGCGGGCACGACACACATGCCGGTCGTAGTCGCCGTGCGCGATCAGCTCCGCGAGCGTGAGTTGCTCGATCACGGACACCCCGGTGCCGCTCTCGCGCAGCGCCGCCGTCACCGGCTCGCGCAGCGCCGGCGGCACGACCAACCAGCCCAGGCGCAGGCCGGGAGCGAGGGTCTTGCTGGTACTCCCCGCGAAGACGACCCGTTCGGGATCGCGCGCCTGCAGCGCCCCGACCGGCCGGCCGTCGTAGCGGAACTCGCCGTCGTAGTCGTCCTCGATCACAAAGCCACCGGCACGCCGGGCCCAGGCGGCGAACTCGCCGCGTCGCGCGGGCGAAAGCACGACGCCGGCCGGATGCTGGTGCGCCGGGGTCAGCAGCACGACCCCGGTGTCGGGCGTGAGGCCCGCCGGGTCCGCGCCGAACTCGTCCACGCGCAGCGGGACACAGTCCACCCCCGCGGCGGCGAACAGTTCCCGGTGTCGGGCCAACCCCGGGTCCTCGGTCGCGGCCCGGCGTACGCCCAGGCCGCGCAGCGCACGCGCGAGCACCGCGAGCGCGTGGGTGAATCCCGCGGTGACGACGACCGCGTCCGGTGTGGCGCGTACGCCCCGGGTCCGGGCCACATACGCGGCCAGGTTCGCCCGCAGGCTCGCGGTCCCCTCGACGTCGCCGTAGTCGAGGCCGCCCGCCTCCACCCCGGCCAGGACCCGACGCACCGCACTCGCCCACGCGGTACGGGGGAAGGACGCGAGATCGGGCCGGCCCGGTCGCAGATCGGCCCACACCCGGCTTTCGGTCGGCACCCGCCTTCCGCCGCCACCGGCGCGGGACGGCTCGACGCCGCCGACGTCCGCCACCCGCGTGCCGGACCCCGGCTCCGCGATCAGCCACCCCTCGGCGACGAGTTGGCCGTACACGCCGACGACCGTGCCGCGCGCGAGACCCAGATCCGCAGCCAGGGCGCGCGAGCCGGGCAAGCGAGTACCGGGAGCCAGGCGCCCCGAGCGCACGGCCTCGCGCAACGCCTCCTCCACGGAGCGACCGGTCCCGGCGGTACGCCGATCGACGTCGATGTGCAGATCGACTCCGGCAACGAAAGGAGGCGGATCGACTCCGCCGACGGAAGGATGACGCATACCCCACAGCCTGCCGGCGCACGCCGCCTTCCGGCCCGCCGGTGCCCCCGGACGCGCCGCCCGTCACGCGTGCCAAGCCCGATTCAGCCGGGGCGGACCAGGTCCACATTGGTCTCGACCCAGTCCCGAAGCCCGCTCAACGGCCGGGCGACACCCCGTCCCAGCTCGGTGAGTTCGTACTCTGGACCGAGCCTTTCCCTTGGACCGGGCCGCACAAGCCCACGCCCACGCCGAACGCGCCACCACCACGGGCAAACTCGCCCCGCGCATCGCCGACTGACGCCATCCGCACCCGCGGTCCGGCCCGGTGTCCGCGGCACACCTTCGGCGGCCGATCGGTGACCACGTCGACGGGCAAGGACCCGACGGCGCGCCGGTGGGAGGTTCCCACCGGCGCTCGTCATGGGTGCGGGGCCGCGGTGCTCGTCGGGTCCTGGTCCCGAGGGAAGGCGTCGGTCAGTTGCCGGTGCGGGTGATCTGGTCGAAGTGCACGAGTCCGTCGTTGAAGGGCTCGATGCCGGTCATATGCCGACTGTGCACGGCCGCCGCCGAAGCTTCCAGGTACACCCAGAAGGGCATGTCGCGGTTCAGCGAGGTCTGCACACGTGTGTAGGCGTCGCGGCGGACCTTGGGGTCGGGAGACAGTCGGCCCTCCCCCAGCGCCTTGTCCACGGTGGCGTTGCTGTAGCCGGTGATGTTGTTGACGCCCCCCGTTACCAGGAACTGGTGCACGGTCGGTTCCACGTCGTCCGCCCACAGTTGGAAGACGGTGGCCTCGAAGTCGCGCTTGGACGAGACGCGCGTGACCAGCGACGCGATGTCGACGACGTCGACGATCATGGTCACCCCCGGGTATCCGGCCAGCGTTCGGCGGATGTACTCGGCGATCTCCCGGGACTTGGGGCTGTCGGGCACCATGTAGTGGAAGACGAAAGGCTTTTGCCCGTTCGAGGTGAGCTTGGCGAAGAGCTCGCCGGCTTGCTGGGGCTTGTTCTCCACGGCGGCCAGGTTGACGTTCGCCAGCGGGGAACTCGCGTTGAAGATACCCCTGGCCTGGACGCCGAGGCCCTTGTAGAAGCGGCGGTTGAGGTCCTCGCCGCTGAGCGCCAGCGCGATCGCCCGACGTGCGTCCGGGTTGTCGAACGGCGGCTTGCGCATGTTGAAGGCGATCATCAGGCCGCCGTTGAGCAGGGTTTCGTCGACCGTCAGGTTCTTGTCCCGGGCGTCGCCCAGCACGGTCGGGTCGGTGGTGACGGTGATGTCCGCCCGACCCTCCGCGATCGACTCCGGCGCCGCCGCGATGTTGCGGTCCACCCGGAACACGAGTTCGTCCAGGTGGGGCAGTCCCTTCTGCCAGTAATTCTCGTTGCGCACCATGCGCAGGTCTTTTCCGGGCTCCCAGGCCGCCAGCTTGAACGGGCCCGCGCCGACCGGGGCGCGCTTGAGCGCGGCTCGACCGTCGGGGGTCGCGACGTACTTCGCGGGGGCGACGAACGCCAGGTTGCGGGCGACCAGGTGATCGAAGTTGGCGTTGGCGGACGGGAGTTCGATCCGCAGTTGCAACGGCGCCACCTGGACCAGCTTGACGTCCCGCAGTACCCCGCCGACCAACGAGTTCACCGTCGGGTCCCGGTGGGCGTCCCAGGTCGCCTTGACCGCGGCCGCGTCCAGGGGCGATCCGTCCGAGAAGCGCAGTCCCGGACGCAGGGTCAGCGTCCAGTTCGTGAGTTGGTCGTCGCTGATCAACGACTCGGCCAGCTTGGGGTGCACGGTGCCGGTCGCCGGTTCCGTCCAGACCAGGACGTCGTACAGCGCCGTCATCCGGTTCCCGTCGGCCACGTTCGGGTAGCTCGCGCTGAACGGGTCGAGCCCGCGTGGCTCACCGGGGAGGAGGAAGACGGCCGAACCGCCCGTTTGCGGCTTGCCGGCCGCGTCGGAGTCGTCGTCGCCGACCAACCCGCATCCCGCCGTGGCGGTCAGGCAGATCATCACCAGCGCCAGGGCCGAGGGGCGCAGTACGTTCCGAACGGGTCCGACGTCTCGAACGGGTCCGCCGACTTCGGTGGTTCTTCGTGTCGTTCGTTTCGCAAAAAGCACTACGTGCCTACCTGCCAATGTGTCGACGGAATTGGATACCGTGCGTCGCCGGTCAGCCGGTGTCCGCCGCGTCCGGGTGTCGAACCGCCCGAATACTCGCGCCGCACTTCGCGTTCGCGCGTCGCATCGCGCCTCGCGCGTCTCGCGTGTCGATCGGTCCGTCGCTACCGGGACGTGACGAGAACACCGCGGGACACGGACGGATCGCGCTCGGGATCTCGCGGCGCAACAGAAGGTATAGGCGCGTTCGCGAGGAGGCTATCCATCCGACGCGGAATGCCCACCCGCGACCCGAAACACGCACCGTGGCCGACGACCAACCAACTCGCCGTACGGAGAGGGCGGTTCCCGAACCCCGGCTCGCGGCCGAGTCGGCTCGGTCCGACGTCGCGAGATCGGAGTCCCGGGCCACGCGAGCCAGGATCCCAGGTCCCCTGCGGGGGCCGCGATCCGGGCGACCGGTCGCCCCCGTGATCGTCGGTGCCCGCGGCTCGTGCGCTCGGGCTTCAGGCCGCCGGGGGTCGGCCCGAGACCCGGACGCGGATGCGTTCGCCCTGCTTGCCGAACAGGCTGAGCACCTCGACGTCGCCGTGGCCGCTGGATCCGAACCAGTGGGGGTGTCGGGTGTCGAATTCGGCGGCCTCTCCGGGGCCGAGAATCACGTCGCGTTCGTCCAGGATCAGCCGGAGTCTGCCGGTGAGCACGTACAGCCACGCGTATCCCGTGTGGGTGCGCATGACGGCCTCCGTCTCGTCTCGGGGGATCGTCACCCGAAACGCCCTGGGCTCGCCGGCCTGCTGCCGCGCGAGCGAGACGAAGACTCGCCCGTTCGATCCCCTCGGCTTCGGGACGACCCGAGGGGCGACCACTCGTGGGGCGGCCACGATGTCGTCCAACGACACCGCCAGAGCGGCGGCGATCGGCAGGAGCAGTTCCAGGCTTGGCTTGCGCTGCCCGGATTCGAGCCGTGACAGGGTGCTTTTGGAGATGCCGGTGATGTCGCCGAGCCGGGTCAGCGACAGATTCCGCTTCTCCCGGAGCCGGCGCAGTCGGGGTCCGATCCGGCCGAGGGTGGCGGCGATGGCGGGCATGGAATCCATCGATCCATCACAACACGTCGTCCCGGTATCGGCAACGATTATTGCTCTTTCGGCATCACGAGCGTCACGGTCGTCTCGGAGGTGACAGTCATGACCGACCATCGTGATGTAGTGATCATCGGCGCGGGGGCCGCGGGCCCGAGCGTCGGAATCGTCGTGGCCAGGGCGCAAGCAGCCGTCCTGGTGGTGGACGACGGGAAGCCACGGAAGCTGCGGGCCGCGCGCGTACCCGGCTTCGGGTGCCGGGACAGCACGGCTCCGTCCGGGTGTTTGGCCATCGGACGCAGTGAATCCACCGGCTATGCAGGCGAGTTCGACCACGGGCGAGTAAGCGCGACCGGCACGATCATCGGCCGGCTCCGTGAACCGGACGTGACCACCGAGGCGGTCCGGCACGAGTGCGCCGGGGGTGTGGCCCGATGAGCACCACGAAGACACCGCAACAGCCGATCGCGGCGGGCCGACTTCCCTTCGGCGTGTACCTGCTCTCGTTCAGTCTCTTCGCGATGGGCAGCGCCGAGTTCCTGCTCGCCGGAGTGCTGCCGGCGGTCGCCGACGATCTCGACATCAGCCTCGCCGCCGCCGGCGGCCTGGTCACGGCGTTCGCGATCGGCGTGGTCGTCGGCGGTCCCCCGCTGGCCGTCTTCAGCCTGCGCTGGCCAAGACGCTCCGCGCTCGTGATCACCCAGGTCGTCTTCGCCCTCGCGGTCGCGGCCGGACTCGTGGTCGACGACTACGAAACGCTGCTCGCCACCCGATTCGTGGCGGGCATCGCCTACGCCGGCTTCTGGGCGGTCGCGGCCGTCACCGCGATCAGCCTGGTGACCCCCGACCGCACCGCACGCGCCTCCGGCGTCGTGGTCAGCGGGCTCGGCCTCGCCATGATCGCCGGAGGCCCCGCCGGCACGCTGATCAGCCACCTGTCCGGGTGGCGCGGCGGATTCTGGATGGTCGTGGCACTGACCCTGCTCGGTGCCGCCTCGGTCTTCTTCGCACTGCCCGTGACCACCGCACACCGACGACCGAGCATCAAGGGCGAACTCACCGCCATGCGACGCCCCCGGTTGTGGACCGTCTACGCCACGACACTGCTGAGCACCGCGGCGTACATGATCTCGTTCAACTACCTCGCGGCGCTGCTGACCGACGTGACCGGCGTCCCCGACGTGTGGGTCTCCGGGATCCTCGTCCTGTTCGGCGTCGGCGCCTTCATCGGGCTCTCCATCGGAGGCAGGATCGCCGACGAGCGCCCGTACCACGCGCTCCTGGCCGGAGCGATCGGAATCCTGCTCTGCTCGGTACTGCTCGCCCTGTTCGCGCGCCACGCCGTCGTGGTCGTCCCCCTGGTGCTGCTGCTCGGGATCGCGGGATTCGTGCTGAACCCCGCGATCTACGGCCGCGTGTTCACCATCGCCTCGGACGCCCCCACACTCGCCGGCGCCACCACGGTCTCCGCCTTCCAACTCGGCATCAGCCTCGTCCCGGTGCTCGCCGGAATCTCCCTCGACGCCGGAGCCGAGGTCACCTCCGTGGCCTGGATCGGCGCCGGACTCGCGGCGGCCACGGTCCTGGTCGTCCTCCTCGATCAGACGACGTCTCGGCGCCGTTCGCCGGTCGGGACAACCGTCGAGCCGATGCCACAGGAGTGAGCCGCACGCACGATCCGCGGCCCGGGAACGCCCACCCGGGCACGCGGCGGCGACGGCGCGGCCCGTGCTTTCCGCGGTCGGCCGAGGGAGTCCGAGGGTCGGCCGGTCAACGGCCCGCGGCGTGCGGGTGGCCTGGGGCGGCCGGGACTGCCGGGGCTCGGGTGATGGCGACCTTGAGGTGCTTCATGATCGGCTGATCGCTCTGTGTGCTGTAGTCGCCGATCGCGCACAACACGTTCATCTCGGGCATGTAACCGGCCGCGCAGCCGCGGGGAATGTCGTAGGGGACGGCGAGACAGCCGTGCAGGACGCGGGTGCTGCCGTCCTTGGCGGTGCTGGTGATGTCGACCGGGTCGAACTCCCGGACGCCGCGCTCGCGCATGTCGTCCCGGTTCATGAAGACGAGGGTGCGCAGGTTCTCGATGCCGCGGTAGCGGTCGTTGTCGGAGTAGATGGTGGTGTTCCACTGATCGTGGGAGCGCATGGTGCCCAGGGCCAGGGTGCCGGGGGCGGGGACGACGTCCGGCAGCGGGGCGGCGGAGAACTCCGCGCGTCCCGAGGGGGTCAGGAAGATCAGTTCGCGGGCGGGCTGCTTGATCCGGAACCCGAGCGGCAGCCGTACCCGGCGGTTGAAGTCCTCGAAGCCGTCCAGGGCTCGGGCCATGGTGTCGCGGATGCGGTCGTAGTCCTCGACGTACCACTCCCACGGGGTTTCGCTGTGCGGGAGGGCGGCGCGGGCCATGCCCGCGATGATGGCGGGCTCCGAGAGCAGGTGCGGGGACGCGGGCTTCTTCATGCCGACGGACAGATGGACCATGCTCATCGAGTCCTCGACCGAGGTGCTTTGGATGCCGCCCCGGCGGTGGTCCTTCTCGGTCCGCCCCAGGCACGGCAGGATCAGGGCCCGGCGGCCGTGCACGACGTGGCTGCGGTTGAGCTTGGTGCTGACGTGCACGGTGAGTTCGCAGGCACTCAGGCCGGCCTGGGTGTACCGGGTGTCGGGGGCGGCGAGGGCGAAGTTGCCGCCCATGCCGACGAACACCTTCACCCGGCCGTCGTGCATCGCCTCGATGGTGGTGACGGTGTCCAGGCCGGGCTCGCGTGGCGGCCGAATGCGGCAGACCTCGGCGAGCCGGTCCAGGAAGGTGTCGGCGGGACGGTGGTCGATACCGCAGGTGCGGTTGCCCTGCACGTTGCTGTGCCCGCGCACCGGTGAGGGACCCGCGCCTTCCCGTCCCAGATTCCCGCGCAGCAGCAGCACGTTGACGATCTCCCGGACGGTGTCGACGCCGTGTTCGTGCTGCGTGATGCCCAGGCACCAACTGAAGATGCTCCGGTCGGCCTCGCGGTACACGCGGGCCGCCTCGAGGATGTCGGCGCGACCGAGCCCGCTCTGGCGTTCGATCTCCTCCCAGGGCGTGCTCGCGCACAGCGCGCGGTACTCCTCGAAGCCCGCGGTGTGCCGATCGATGAACACCCGGTCCAGTGCCTCGGGATCGCGGGGCGCCTGCTCCAGGATGGCCTTTGCCATGCCGCGCAGCAGTGCCATGTCGCCGCCGATGCGCGGTTGCAGATTCAGGGTGCTGGTCCTCGTCGACTTGAACAGGGCCATGTCGACGAACTCGTGCGGCACGATCGTGCGGGTCGCGGCGGCCTCCACCAGCGGGTTGACGTGCACGATGCGGGCGCCGCGGCGGTACGCGTCGGCCAGGGCCGTGAGCATCCGGGGCGCGTTGGAGGCGGCGTTGACGCCCATGATGAACAGCGCGTCCGTGCTCTCCCAGTCCTTGAGGTCCGCGGTGCCCTTGCCGGTGCCCAGCGATGCCGTCAGGGCGCGGCCGCTGGCCTCGTGGCACATGTTGGAACAGTCCGGCAGGTTGTTCGTGCCCAGCTCGCGGGCCATCAACTGGTAGAGAAAGGTCGCCTCGTTGCCGAGCCGGCCGGAGGTGTAGTAGGCGGCCTGGTTCGGGTCGTCGAGCTCGCGCAGGGTCCGGCCGATCAGTTCGAAGGCGTCCTGCCAACGGATGGGGACGTAGTGGTCGGACGCGGGGTCGTACACCATCGGCTCGGTCAGCCGGCCCTGGTTCTCCAGCGCGAAGTCGCTCCACTGCTCCAACTCGGTCACCGTGTGGGCGGCGAAGAACTCGCGGCCGACCCGTTTGCGGGTCATCTCCCAGGTGACGTGCTTGATGCCGTTCTCGCAGATGTCCAGGTGCAGGCCCTTGGTGTCGTCCGGCCACGCGCACCCGGGGCAGTCGAAGCCGCCGTTCTCGTGATTCATCCGCATGACGGCCCGGGATCCGTCCACCACGGCGCGCCCCAGCAGGAGGCCGGCCACACTCCTGGCTGCGCCCCAGCCCGCGGCGGGGTGCCGGTAGGGCCGAAACCGCGCGGGCTCCCAGGGCGCGGGACCCACTCCGGGCTCGACCCGGTCCTGCGGTTCCTCGGAGGCGTTCACGACGATCCCCTTCCGACGTCGGGGTACGGGCCCGGTGCCGCCGGGATCGCCGTGGACGCCGGGGTCGGCCGACGGGCTTTCCACCCTCGAGTCTCGATCGGCGGTGCGGGATCGGCGACCGCTGACGTCCGCCCGGGCGTACGCTCGGCCGCTCGCGCGCGCCGGCGGCCCGACGCCGGGACGGTGGTCGGCGGTTGCGGGGCCGCGAACCGGCCGGGTGCACCGGCCGGGCGCGGGGTCGGGCGAGCGCCGGCCCCGCACCCGCACGGCACCGCGCGGGACCCGGCGCGCCGCGCCGTCACGGTGCCGGCCGCTCCTCCGGTCGGTCCGCGTCCCGGCGGGCCTGCCAGGTTTCGCGCAGGACCGCTCGGGCGTCCGCCACCGGACCCACGTGGCCGAGCTTGTCGGGGTTGATCACCGAGCGGATCGTCTGGATCCGACCGTCGAGGACGTCGAGCACCACGGTGTTGAGGACCCTGCCGTCCCGGTCCCGCAGGATCGCGCCGGGCTGACCGTTCACCCGGTGCGGCTCCACGACGCCGCCGATCCGCCCGAACGGCGGGACGATCGCGGCGAGCAGCCGGGCCACGTTCCCGGCGCCGACGATGCCCCTGGCCCACTGCGGAGCCTTGCCGCCGCTGTCGCCGACCATGTGGACGTCGGCGGCGAGGAGTTCCCGCAACGCGTCGACGTCCCCCTCCCGGAAGGCGTCGAAGAAGCGTTCGGCGAGTTCCTCGCGCTCCTTGCGGTCGGCGTCGAATCGGGGACGGCCCTCGTCCATGTGCCGGCGGGCCCGCACCGCGAGCTGGCGGCACGCCGTCTCCGAGCGCCCCACCGCCGAGGCGATCTCCGGGAAACCGAAGGCGAACACCTCGCGCAAGACGAAGACCGCGCGCTCCAGCGGGCTGAGCCGCTCCAACAGCAGCAGGGCCGCCATCGACAACGAATCGGCCAATTCCGCCGAGCGCTCCGGGTCCTGGTAGGGGTCGGCCATCAGCGGTTCGGGGAACCACGGCCCGACGTACTCCTCACGCCGGACGCGGGCCGAGCGCAGGACGTCGATCGAGATCCGGGTCACCACTGCGGACAGGAACGCCTTGGTCGAGGCGGGCGTGATAGGGGAGCCGTCCCAGCGCAGCCAGGTCTCCTGGACCGCGTCCTCGGCCTCGCTCACGCTGCCCAGGATCCGGTACGCGATCGAGAACAGCAGCGGTCGCAGTTCCCGAACTCCTCGGCCCGCCTCACGCCGCCGCCTGCTTCCGGCCCCGGCGCCACGAGGGCGGCCGTCCCGGAACCCCGGCCCCGCCTGCCACGTACACCCGCATGACCGTCACCCTCCTGATCGGAACACACCCTCGACATCCCAGACGAGGCAGCCCCGGCGTTTGTGACATCACCCCGGAGCACGGGAAGCAGCAAGCACCGACGGTGGCCGGCGGGATGGTCTACACCGGCAGCGACGAGCGGAACGTGTACGCGCTCGACGCCGCAACCGGTGTCGGTGCCGTCTGGCAGGGTGGGCCGTATGGCCCAACCGCTCAAGGACATGATCAACGCGACCTCCGTCGCCACCCTCGCCGACGGTGTCGCCGCCGCGCACGGCGCGTTCCCCCGTGACCGCTTCGTCGCGGGCGCGCTCGCGGGGCTCGACGGCCGGGAGCTCAAGGCCCGGGTCGGTCACGTGGCGCAGTCCCTGCACGCGGCCCTGGACCTGCCGTTCCCGCAGGCCGCCCCGATCCTGCGCGCGGCGACCACGCACACCCGCCTGGACATGTGGAGCGGCTGGCCCGCCACCGACTACGTCGCCGTCCAGGGCGTCGACCACCTCGACGAGGCCATGTCCACGCTCGCTGTGATCACCCCCTTCGCGACCGCCGAGTTCGCCGTACGCCCCTACCTCGACCGCGATCGGGACGCGGCGCTCGTGATCATCCGGGGCTGGGCCGACTCCGATGACGAACACCTTCGCCGGCTCGCCTCCGAGGGCACCCGTCCGCGCCTTCCCTGGGGCGCGCGCGTCCGCGGGCTGATGTCCCCCGGTCCGACCCTGCCCATCCTCGAGCGGCTGCGCGACGACCCGAGCGAGTACGTCCGCCGCTCGGTGGCCAACCATGTCAACGACATCGCGAAGGACCACCCCGAAACGGCCCTGGCCCTGCTCCGCCGCTGGCACACGGAGGGCGGCACGTACACCGACCGCGTCGTGCGGCACGCCGCCCGGGGCCTGTTGCGCGCGGGGCATCCCGAGGCGCTCGGCCTCGTCGGCGCGGCGCACGGCAGCGGCACCGTGGAATCCCTCACCGTCGCGGACACCGTCGCGACCGGGGACCGCATCCCCTTCACCGTCACCGTCCGGGCCGAGGGCCCCGGGCCGCTGCTGCTGAAGTACGCGGTCCGCCGCGACGGTTCCCGCCGGGTGTTCCACCTGGCCGAACGTGTCGCACAAGCGGCCGACGACACCTTCACGCTCGCCAGGTCGCACTCCTTCCGTCCGGTCACCACGCGCGCCGAACCCCCCGGTCCGCGCGACCTCGACATCATCGTCAACGGCGAGGTCCGCGCGACGGCGCCCTTCACGCTGCTCCCGTGAGGTCCGCGCGCGGCGCCCGACCGGTCGTGCGCGGACCTCGTCCCGAGGCCGCGGGTGCGCGCGTTGCGCCGGCGGCGAGTCGGCACCTGCCCGGCGCCATGCCGAACTCACGCTCGAACGCCTTGGAGAACGCGAACTCCGAGGCGTAGCCGATCTGTTGGCCCACCGTGCCGAGCGGCGTGTGGGATTCGTGCAGCAGCCGACCGGCGGTGGTCGTCCGCCACCGGGTCGGGTGGGGCGGCGGCGCTCCGTCGACCTCGACGCGTCCATGAACGTTCTCGTGCTCGGAGCGATCGGCGAGACCGGACAAGCGCGCCGGCCTGGCAGGACGGCACCTGACGACATCCTGGCAGGCTGCTCGGTGGGCGGCCTCCCCCGGGCGGGGGAGGCCGTTCCCCCGGCTCGGGGATCCGCCGACCCGGCGGCTCCGGCTTTGCTTGCCCCATGACCGGAACGACGACGAACACACCGAACAACCCGGCTCGCGACGACCGCCGGGTGGCACCACCCCCCGGGCGCGGCGCATCGATCCGCCCCGCACGAGGCAGACTTGCGGCGCTCGCGCTGTTCTCCGTGGTGCTCGGCCTGGTGGGATCCGGCGCGGCGGCGCCGGCCGGGGCGCTGCCGGCGGGCGCCCCGCATGCCGACACGCGGCAGGCCGAGACCGACATCAGGGCCCGGATCGAGGCGATCCCGGGGATGCGGGTGACCGGCGAGAAGCCGGCCGCGCCGGGCATCCGCTACTTCGAGTTGACCTACCGTCAGCCGATCGATCACGAGCACCCCGAGCGGGGTTCCTTCGAGCAGCGGCTGAGCCTGCAACACCGATCGGTCGAGCGACCGATGGTCCTGTACACCAGCGGATACAACCTCGGTGCCGGGCCGAGCTTCCGCTCCGATCCGGCCACCGTGCTCGACGGCAACCAGATCTACACCGAACAGCGCTACTTCGGCACGTCCCGACCCGAGCCCGCCGACCTGGCGAACCTGACCATCCGGCAGGCCGCGGGCGATCACCACCGGCTGATCCAGGCATTGAAGGGCATCTACCGGGGCGCGTGGATATCCACCGGTGGCAGCAAGGGCGGCATGACCACGGTCTACCACCGTCGCTTCTATCCGAACGACGTCGACGGCAGCGTCGTCTATTCCGCGCCCAACAACACCGACGACCGTGACGACAGCGCGTGGGACACGTTCCTCGCCACCGTGGGCACCCCCGAATGCCGGGCGGCGCTACAAGGTGTGCAACGCGAAGCGCTCGTGCGGCGCGACGAGTTGGTGGCCCGCTACGGGCAGTGGGCCCAGGCGAACGGTGAAACGTTCGACACGCTCGGGAGTGTCGACAAGGCCTTCGAACTCGCGGTCCTGCGCCTGCCGACGATGTTCTGGATGTACGCGGGCGAGCCGAGTTGCGCCGGTGTGCCCACTCCGGCCGCGACTTCCGACGAGTTGTACGCGTGGCTCGACGGGATCACCCGATTCAGCGTCTACACCGACCGCAGCGTCGAGTTCTTCCAGCCCTACTTCTACCAACTCGGCACTCAGCTCGGATACCCGCAGGTCGCCGCGCCCCATCTCGACGGCCTGCTGCGTCACCCCGGGATCCAGGAGGTGCGCAGCTACGTACCGCGCGACATCCCGC
This sequence comes from Embleya sp. NPDC127516, assembly GCF_044765325.1. Lineage (NCBI taxonomy): Bacteria > Bacillati > Actinomycetota > Actinomycetes > Kitasatosporales > Streptomycetaceae > Embleya > Embleya sp. NPDC127516. Next base: position 369,731 of record NZ_JBIWJT010000009.1, read on the forward strand.
TGCGCTTCCAGCCCGGGGCGATGCGCGACATCGACCGATGGGTGCGGTTCCGGAGCAGCGAAATGCTCTTCCTCTACGGCGAGAACGACCCCACGCGCGCGGAGCCGTTCCGACTCGGCCCCGGCAGCCGTGACGCGCAGGTCCGGATCGCGCCGCACACCGGCCACAGCCTGACCATCGGGGCCCTCTCCCCCGCGGATGCCGCCGCCGCCACCGCCACGCTGCGTCGGTGGGCTCGGGTGTAACCCCGACCACGGCGGGCGATACGCGCCCGCGCCGGGTCACGGCGTGCGATCGCATGCCGTGACCCGGTCACGGGGGTCACGTGCCGGCCAGTGCCTCGGTCGGGGTCAGCCGGGAGGCGCGGATCGAGGGGTAGACGCCGGCGACCATGCCGACCAGGATCGCGCCGCCGAAGCCCGCCGCGACCGAGGCCGGCGAGAGCACCGCGGGCCAGTGTTGGAACCAGGTGTCCAACGCGGTGCGACACACGCCGCACGGCGGGAGCGTGACCCTGCATGCCTACCGGGACGGACCGCAGGTCGTCTTCGAGGTGACCGACACCGGAACCGGCATCGCGGCCCACGATCTCCCGCACGTCTTCGACCGGTTCTGGCGCGCCGACAAGTCCCGCAACCGCCGCACCGGCGGCAGCGGCCTGGGCCTGGCCATCACCCACCGCCTCACCCACGCCCATGCCGGCACGATCACGGCCCGCAGCACCCCCGACGTCGGCTCGGTCTTCACCATCCGCCTGCCGACCTGAGCAATCCCCCATGAGCTGCCCGCAAACGCAACTGCCCTCGGGCATCCGCCGGTCGACCCGAGCGACCCTCGGGCTAGCGGGTGGACGGCGGCGCGGCATCGCGTTCCCGGATGAACTCGTCCAGCCGGGCGAGTTGTTCGGCGGTGAACGCACTCTCGGGCACGGCGGTCACGCACCGCGGCGTCGTGCGGATCACCAGCAGCCCGAACTCCCGCCGCACACCCAGGGTGGTCGACCAGCGCGTGCTCGTCGTACCCACGCCGGGCCGTTCGCGCGTGAATTCCTCGTCGTCGAGCACGATGTCGATCGCGCCCTGCTTGATCAGCGCACGCACCTGCCTGGCGTGGAGGAACAACAGGGCGAACACGAAGAAGAACAGCCACACACGCATGAGGCCCTCCTGCGTGAAGACGGCCAGGAGCGCGACCGCGGGCAACGCGACCAACCCGCGACGGCCCCACTTCCGATAGGCCGCGAACATCGCCGCGGCACCGGTCCGCCACGTGTAGGTGTACGTCGTCGAGATCAGCATGTGCGGATGCTAGAGGGAGCGCGCAACACCCGATCCGGCGGCCCTCCACGGCCACCGGCCGACCCCGGGCGACAACTCCCCCCGCCGGCCACAGGATCGGCAAATCCACGCCCGGATCCGCTGTGAGCGGATAAGCCCTGAGCGGATCCGCTCAGGGCAGATCGGCTTGGAACCACCGTGTGCGACGGCCCAGGGTGGAGGCATGAGCGATGACACGAAGCTTTTCCCCGAACGCACCCGAAACGAGCTGTACGCCAAGCGCGTCCTGCTCCTGGACGGCCCGTTGGACGACGACAACGGCACGTTGCTGACGACGCAGTTGCTCAACCTGGCGGCGGAGGACCCCTCCGAGGACATCGCGCTGTGGATTCACTCGCCCGGCGGCTCGGTGCCCTCGATGCTCGCGATCCGCGACGTCATGCGCCTCGTCCCGTGCGACGTGTCCACGCTGGTGCTCGGAATCGCCTACAGCGCGGGCCAGTTCCTGCTCTCCGCGGGAACGCCGGGCAAGCGCCGGGCGCTGCCGCACTCCCGGGTGTTGATGCACCAGGGCTCGGCCGGGATCGCCGGGAGCGCCGTCGACGTCGAGTTGCAGGCCAACGATCTCCGGCATACCCGGGACACGGTGCTCGGCCTCATCGCGCAGGACACCGGGCAGCCCGTCGAGCGCATCTTCGAGGACTCGCTGCACGACCGCTGGTACACCGCCCAGGAGGCGCTCGACTACGGCTTCATCGACGCGATCGTGCAGGAGTTCCACGAGGTCGCACCACGCGGCGCCCGCCGCAGCCCGCAGAACGCCGGATTCCGGGGAGTGTCGCGATGAGCACCTACACCATTCCGAACGTCATCACCCGCGACTCCCGCGGCGAACGCATCATGGACGTGTACTCGCACCTGCTCGCCGAGCGCGTCATCTACCTGGGGACGGGCATCGACGCGGGCGTGGCCAACGCGCTCGTGGCGCAGTTGTTGTTCCTGGAGGCGGACAACCACGAACGCGACATCCAGTTCTACATCAACTGCGAAGGCGGCGACCCCAGCGCCATGCTGGCGGTGTACGACACCATGCGGTACATCCGTTCGGAGGTCGCCACCACATGCGTGGGGCAGGCGGTCGCGGTGGGCGCGGTCCTGCTCGCCGCAGGGGAACCCGGCAAGCGCGCCGCCCTGCCCCACGCGCGGGTGGTGCTCCATCAACCCGCCGCGCAGGGACGCGGCACGATCCCGGACCTGATCCTGCAGGCCGACGAAGTGGTGCGCGTCCGCGCGGACATCGAGCGCATCCTGTCCCGGCACAGCGGTCAGAGCACGGCCACCCTGCGCGCGGACACCGACCACGACCGGGTCTTCACCGCGACGGGAGCCAAGGAGTACGGGCTCGTCGACGTCGTGCTCGAGGAGCGCTGAGGCGCCCCGACCGGCGCGCCCCCGCTCCCCGACGGCGTACGGTCAGGCCGCCAGGGCGAAGGCGGCATGGCAGACCGGGGTGGAACGTCCCGCCGGCCGGGTGCTCCTCAGGTTCTCGCCGACCGCGAGGGTCAGATCGACGAGGCTCACCCCCAGGGCGCCGCCGACGGCCGCGATCATCTCGCTCGACGGCTCCTTGAGGCCGCGTTCCACCTCGGAGAGGTACTGCGGCGACACGCCCGCGCGACCCGCCGTCTCGACGAGTGTCTCGCCGCGATCGTGTCGCAGCGAACGAAGCTGCTCACCGAGCGCGTGCCGCCACAACGGCTCGCGGCTCGGCGGCGCGGCAGCGCGCCGCGGCTCGGGTGCGCGGTGCTGGTTGTCGGCGGCACGGGGCGAACGCTTGTCGTCGGCGGCACGGGGCGAAAGCGGTGGGGCGGTCTCGGCCATGCCTCATGGTAGGCCGCCCCTCGCCCTGTTTCGAAGTTGTCCGCCCGCAGCGGAATCCGGCGAGCCGCGCGCCGCGGCGACCTCGACCACCGGTAGGTGCCGGCCGTGTTCGTACCCGACCGCCATGGGGTGCGCCACGATTGACATGGAGTGCACTCCAACACCTAGCGTCGTGGGCGAACGATCACGAGCCCGGGAGGCACCGACATGACCGAAACACCCACCCGATACCTGGGGGAACTGGCGGTCTCCGCACAGGGCCTGGGCTGCATGGGCATGAGCCACGCCTACGGCGCCTCGGACGACGAGCAGTCGATCGCGACGCTGCACCATGCCCTCGACCTCGGGGTGACCCTCCTGGACACCTCCGATTTCTACGGTGCCGGGCACAACGAGGAGCTCATCGGGCGTGCCATCGCCGGGCGCCGCGACGAGGTGGTGGTGGCCACGAAGTTCGGCTTCGCCAACCGCCTCGGCGAACCCACCCGGGTGCGCGGCGACGCGGCCTACGTACGGCAGGCGTGCGACGCGTCGCTGCGCAGGCTCGGGGTCGACCACATCGACCTCTACTACCAGCACCGGGTCGACGCGCGGGTGCCGATCGAGGAGACCGTCGGCGCCATGGCCGACCTGGTGCGCGCCGGGAAGGTCCGACACCTGGGCCTGTCCGAGGCCGGCGCGAACACCATCCGGCGGGCGCACGCGGTACACCCGATCACCGCTCTACAGAGCGAGTGGTCGGTGTGGACCCGCGACCTGGAGCCGGAGATCGCCCCGGTCTGCCGCGAGTTGGGCATCGGACTCGTCCCGTTCTCCCCCCTCGGGCGCGGCTTCCTGACCGGCCGGTACAACTCGGTCGCGGAACTGGCGGAGACCGACGTACGGCGCAGCCAGCCGCGCTTCGCGGACGGCAACCTCGAACGCAACCTGGCGATCGTCGCGAAGCTGAACGAACTGGCCGCGGCCAAGGGAGTCACCGCCGGACAACTCGCCCTGGCCTGGGTGCAGCACCGGGGCGACGACGTGGTCCCGATCCCCGGCACGCGGCGCCGGCGCTATCTGGAGGAGAACCTCGCGTCCCTGACGATCGCGTTGTCCGCCGACGACCTGGCCGCCATCGAGGCCGCCGCTCCGCCCGAGCAGATCGCGGGCACCCGCTACGACGCGACCAGCCTCACCTTCGTCGACGGCTGAGCCCGCCTCGGGCGCGCCGGCGTTTTCGGTAGGGCACCGTTTCCGACCCGAGTCGCCGTCGTTATCCCGGGGATCGTGGTCACGACACGTCGCGTCGCAGTGCTCGACCGGCCAACGCGCCCGTGGGTCGCCCGTCGCGCAGTGCGGCGGTCCCGTTCACCAGGACGTGCCGCATACCGCGGGCGTAGCTTGCCGGATTCGCGTACGTCGCCGTGTCCAGCACGTCCTCGGCCGAGAAGATCGCCACGTCGGCGTGTGCCCCGACCCGGAGCGCTCCTCGGTCCCGCAGGCGCAGCGTCGTCGCGGGCAGGCTCGTCATCCGCCGTACGGCCTGCTCCAGCGTCACGATCCCCTCGTCGCGCGCGTAGCGACCCAGCACCCGGGCGAAGCTTCCGAACGCCCGCGGGTGCACGGGATGGTCGGCGAAGCGTTCGTCGACCGCGGGTGCGTCCGAGTCCGAGCCCACCGACACCCAGTCCCGCTCGAAGGCGAGTCGGATGTTGTCCTCGTTGCCGATGAAGTAGGCCGCGTCGGCGTGCGGCGCGGCGAGGACGATGTCCAGCAGGGTGGTGACCGGGTCGACGTCGCCTCGGGCCTTCGCGATCTCCGCGACGGTGGATCCGGGGGTGACACCGATGTCCGGATGGTTCGACAGGATCACGACGCCTTCGGCGCCGCCGCTCATCCGCCACAGGCTTTCCCAGTCGCCGCCGTCGCGCACCGCGTCGGCGATCGGCGAGCGCTCCCGCGGATCGCCGAGACGCTCCCGGAGCCGCTCGGGTCCACCGAGGTGGAAGGGCGGCGGAATGGCGAACGCCAACGCCGTACTGCCGGCCGCGTAGGGGTAGATGTCCGCGGTGACGTCGACACCGGCCGCCCGGGCCGCCTCGATCCGGTTCAGGACCTCGCGCATCTTGGTCCAGTTGTCACGGCCCGCGGTCTTCAGGTGGTAGATCTCGGCGCGCGCACCGGAGGCCCGGGCGATGTCGAGGAGTTCCTCGACGCCTTCCAGGAGGTGATCGCCCTCGTTGCGCAGGTGCGAGATGTACAGGGCGTCATACCGCGCCAACACGCATGCGTAGGCGATGAGTTCGGACGTGGTGGCGTAGGTTCCCGGTGGGTAGATCAGCGCGGAGCCGACCCCCAGTGCACCGTCCGCCAGTTCCTGTTCCAAAAGCGCGCACGCGCTGCCGATGTCGTCGTCGCTCAGCGGGCGATCCTCGAGGCCGGCGACGGACATCCGCAGATTGTCCGCCCCGACGAAGCTCGCCACGTTCTGGCCTACGCCGCGCGATTGAAGCTCCTCCAGGAAGTCCCGCAACCGAGGCCACGAGCGGCGGGTTCCCTCGGGGACCGCGCCGAACTCGACCATCCCCTCGGTCATCGCGCCGGCCACCGGACCGAGCGAGACGCCCTCGCCGAAGACCTGCGTGGTGACACCCTGGTAGAGGTCCGACAGGCCCCGGGGGTCCGTCTGGAGCGTGAAGTAGGCGTGGCTCAGCACGTTGACGAAGCCGGGGCAGACCACACAGCCCCGCGCGTCGATCTCGTCGCGGCCCCGGGTCGCGCCGACATCCCCGATCGCGACCACCCGCCCGGCGTCGATCGCGACATCGCCGTCGAACGCGGGCGATCCGCTTCCGTCGACGACGGATCCTTCGCGGACAACGAGATCGACCTGCATACGGAACCTCTTCGAGTACGGGTGGGCCGGTTCCCCGGTGGCGCCCCTCAGTATCGCCGCGGCCGTGCCCACGGGGTTCGGGCCCGGGCACGAGCGATACGTCGAAGGTGTGTCCATCCGTACGAAGACGAGGACGGGGACGAGGCCCCGACCGGAGAACGGGGACGAGGCCCCGACCGGAGGACGAGGACGAGGCCAGGATCGGAGGACGAGGACGACGCGGGGCCACGGCCGGAGGACGACGCCTCGACCAAGGGCGCCTCCCCCGTCGGAGCGCGCCCGCCCCGACACCGGCCCCGACCGCGCGCCCGCTACCCGGCCGCGACGCCGGACCCTACGCTGCTGTGCGTGGTTGTCGTGCAGGCCGAGATCGCCGATTCCGGAGGCGTACGTGGTGCGTGACGGTGCGAGATTCGACGTCGTCGTGGTCGGGGGCGGGCACAACGGCCTGGTCGCGGCCGCGTACCTGGCGCAGGCGGGCCGCTCGGTCCTGGTGTTGGAACGGCTCGACGAAGTCGGCGGTGCGGCGGTGTCGTGCCGGCCGTTCCCCGGGGTCGACGTGCGCCTGTCGCGATACTCCTACCTGGTCAGTCTGCTGCCTCGCAAGATCGTCGACGACCTGCGGCTGCCGCTCACGCTGCGCCGACGCCGGGTCGGCTCGTACACCCCGCTCGGCGACCGCGGCCTGCTCGTCGACGCCGCGGACCACGAACGCACCCGCGCCGAACTCACCCGCTTCGCCGGCCCGCGCGAGGCCGACGCGTGGGAGCGCTTCGGCGCGGCCACGGCGCGACTGGCCCGTCGGGTGTTTCCCACCCTGACCGAACCGCTGCGCTCCGCGGCCGAATTCCGCCGGCTGGTGGACGACGAACGCCTGTGGGACGCACTGTTCGCGCAGCCCCTGTCGGGCCTGATCGAGGCGGAGTTCACCGACGACACGGTGCGCGGCGTGGTGGCGACCGACGCTCTGATCGGCACGTTCGCCCCGATGGACGACCCCGCGCTGCGGCAGAACCGCTGCTTCCTCTATCACGTGGTCGGCGGTGGCACGGGAGATTGGGACGTACCGGTCGGCGGCATGGGAGCCGTCACCTCGGGCCTCGCGGACGCGGCCCGCGCCGCGGGCGCGCGGCTGCTCACCGGGGCGTCGGTGACCGCCGTGGATCCGGACGGCGAGGTGCGGTACACGATCGGCGACCGGGACTGTCGTGTCACGGGCGGGCACGTACTGGCCGCCGTCGCTCCCGACACGTTGGCCCGGCTCCTCGGCGAGCCTCCGGACGGGCCCGCGCCGGAGGGATCCCAGCTCAAGGTCAACATGGTCCTGGCCCGACTGCCACGGCTGCGTGACCCGCTCGCGGACCCGCACCGGGCCTTCGCGGGCACCTTCCACGTCAACGAGGGATACGCGCAGCTCGCGGCGGCGTACGACCGCGCCGCGACCGGGGGCATGCCGGCCCTGCCGCCGGGCGAGATGTACTGCCACACCCTCACCGATCCCTCCATCCTGGGTCCGGGCCCCCGGGCGGCGGGCGTGCACACGCTGACGCTGTTCGGCCTGCACATGCCCGCGCGGCTGTTCGCCGACGACAACGACGGCGCCAGGGCGAAGGCGCTGCGCGCGATGCTCGACTCGGTCGACAGCGTCCTGGCCGAGCCGATCGAGGACTGCCTGCTGCGCGACGGCGACGGCAACCCGTGTCTGGAGGTCCGCACACCACTGGACCTGGAGCACGAACTCGGGCTGCCTGCGGGGCACATCTTCCACCGGGACCTGTCCTGGCCATACACCCGGGACGCCGAGGCGCACGGCACATGGGGCGTCGAGACGGCCCACGAGCGAGTCCTGCGCTGCGGGGCCGGCGCGCGCCGCGGCGGCGGCGTGAGCGGTATCCCCGGCCACAACGCGGCCATGGCGGTCCTCCGGACGAGTCCCCGACGCGCGCGTTGAGCAGGCCCGCGCGTCGTGTAGGCGTCGACCCCGTGGCACCACGACATCCGGGGCGCGGATGCCACGGGCAAGCCCGACTCGCGCGTCGGCCGTCCGCTCGCGCCCTCGTGGCGAACCCGACGTGCCGTCCGCCGGAAACCCTCACGAACGAGGGCGATGCGCCCTAGCCTGAAACGGGATCGGTGCCGCGCGTGACGCGGGGACCGTTGGGGGGCCGTGCCGGTTTTCGGTCGCGGTGAAGCAGTGGGGGTACGGGATGTCAGGCACTACGGCACGCGCGAACGTCCTCGGCAAAACCCTGTGCGTGGGGTCGGTCGCGGGATCGCTGGTCGCCTGCGGGGTGGTCGTACAACAGGCGGCGCCCGCGTTGACCGTCGAGGTCGCCCGCATCATGATGGCGCAGGGCGGCGCGATCACGATCCGGCAGGCGCTGAAGCTCACGGTGTCGGTTGTCGGGCCGATCCTCCTGGACCAACTGACCGGCACCACCGGGTCGGGAAACGCCGTGACCCAGGTGGGCACCAAGGCCGTCGAGAACGACTGGACGATCGTGGTGCGGCGAAAGGTCGGCGCCACCGTGCAGAACACCGGGTACAAGGTCGCCTACGCGGGCAAGGTGCACGTGATCACCAACGGCCGGACCATCCAGACCTTCGAGCCCAGCAGGAAGCTGATCACCATCGACGCGGCGTCCGACACGCCCACCACCGTCGCCGTCGTCGACAGCCTGGAGCAACCCATGCGCAGCTCGGGCAAGTTCCGGGTGCTGGCGGCCGGCAAGTACACCGATTTCGACTTCGACACGGACAAACGTTCCGGCTCGCGCAAGGGCACGGACCTGCACGTGACGCTCAGCGGCCCCTCCGGCGCGCACGGCGCGGTGTACGCGAACCACTCGGGCGAGGGCAAGCCGTCCCTGTCCGACTGCGTCACCGTACGACCCGACGCGTGGACCACCGACTTCGGCAAGCTGAACATGCGCAAGCCGTACTGCGTGCAGACCAGCGAGGGCCGGTTCGGCACCTTCGGCATCAGCAGCACCGGCGAATACTCGTACACCATGTGGCAAACGGCGTCGAGCCTCCCCTGAGGCAGCCGCGGCCGGACGGTGCCGGACGGGTCCGCACCCGCCCGGAGCGGTCCGGCCGCCCGCGCTCACCCGGACGGTTCCGGCGGCTCCGGCACCGTCCGGTCGCGGAGATCCACCAACCGCCGGAGGTCGTCCTTCGCGGACTCCTTTTCCTCGGCGGTGAGTTGCACCCGATCGGCGCGCGTGAGCGCGTCCGCGGCGGTCTTCTCGTCCCCCAGGCGCCCGGCGACATCCGCACGCAGCACGAGCAGGCGCAGCAGTTGCGCGGGCGTGGGCCGCTCGTCCGGGAGGTCCAGTACTCGGTCGATGATGCTCGCGGCACCCGCCGGATCCGCCTTGGAGTCGGCGAACAACGAGGCATGGTGCAGCGCCCGGGCGAACGTCTCCTCGGGGGCGGGACGATGGTGTTGTGCCGCGCTCGTCGGCTGCCCGATGCGGAGGCAGTTGCCACCCGGATCGGTGACGAGGAACTGCCTTACCCCGTAGGACATTTCCTTCAGCGGCCCGATGCGCGGCAGCCCACGGGTCGGGATCCGTCCATACGTCGCCTTCAGGCCGGCCCGGAACGCCTCGTACAGCCCGTCGACGTCCTCGGTGTGGATGTAGCACGTGCTGTACGACTCGGCCGGCTCGTACTGCCTCAAGCCGAAGAACTGGAGCTCGATGTCACCGCGTTCGACGACCGCGTAGGGATTGGGGCTCTTCTGGAGGTAGGTCGTCTCGAACCCGAGCGCCACATAGAAGTCGACGACGGGTCGGATGGTCCGGCACGGCAGAATCGGAACGGTCTTCTCGCCCATCCGCACAGCCTAGCCGGCCCGTTTGCGCCCGCTCGCCCGACGGCCACCGGCGCATCGCCGGGTGAAGAACTGCCGATCCCACCACGACGGTGGGGCCGGTCCCGGGTGGGGCCGGTCCCACCGCGCGGGGCGGGGTCGACCCGCCGTCACCCGACCGAAGCAGCCGCCTCGTCCTCGGGCAGCGGCGCTCGGCCGACGAGCGCGCGCGGCGCGGGCGCCTTGCCGCAGAACGCCGACTCCAGGGTGTCGCCCAGGATCGTGTTCACGGTGCCGTTGTTGGTGACGTTGGCCACCGAGGTGACGCTGCGTCGGCCGTCACGAGTGGTGAACGCGTAGGTGTAGTAGCCCTGCACGGTCCCGGTGTGCCCGTAGACCGAGATGCCGCAGGAAAGATCCCGTCGACGCAGACCCAGACCGTAGAAGCGGGTCCCCGAGGTATCGCTGGGCGTCATCTGCACCATCTGGTCCAGGAGGTCGGCGCGCAGCAGTCGGCCGCCCAGCAGCGCCGAGACGAAACGGTCGAGGTCGCCCGGGCTGGAGATCATCGCTCCGGCCGACTGGGCCCAGGAGACGGTCTGTTCGGTCGAGTCCACCAGCGGCGCGCCCGCCTCGTCCGGGGTGAGGTAGCCGCGGATGCCCTTGCCGGCGATGCCGGTCGCGGGGTGCACGTACCGGGTGTCCCGCAGGTGCAGCGGGCCGATGATCCGTCGCTCGTATTCCTGCCGCACCGTGCCGCCGGTCAGCTTTTCGATCAGGGCCCCGACGACCACGAAGTTGCTGTTGGAGTACTGGTAGGTGGTGCCCGGCACGGCCGTCGCGGGATGCGCGGTGGACAGCGCGATGAGTTCGTCGTACGTGAAGACCTTGTTGCGCACCGCCTCGAAGCCCGGGACGGTTCGGGCGAACATGTCGTTCGAGTAGTCCCACAGCCCGCTCTTGTGCGTGAGCAGATGGCGCACGGTGATCCGGGTGTCCGGCAGGACGCCGGGCAGGTAGCGATCGACGGGCGCGTCCAGGTCGACGACGCCCTCACCGACCAACTGCATGAGCACGACGGTGGAGAAGGTCTTCGTCACGCTGCCGATGCGAAACCGCGCGTTCGTGTCCATGCCGGCGCCGGTCGCGGTGTCGCTCACGCCGGCCGTCTCGCGGTACACGGTGCGACCCTCGTCGATCCGGGTCATCGCCCCGGGAGCACCGGCCGCCAGTGTCCGGGTCAGGACATCGCGCAATCCCGCGAGGTCCGGTGCCGGGAGGGTCGCCGTGCCCTGCGACCGCGACGAGCCGGCCGCCTCCGGACCCGATACCTCGGCCGCCGTCGCGGGGCCGACGGTAACGGCCACGGCCAGCAGTGCGGTTGCCGCCGCGGTGCGTGTTCGTGAAATGCGTCGCAAGAGGTTGCTCCCATGTTCTTCGAACATTCTCGGCCGGGACGTCGAAGGCTCGCCGAACATGTCGGCCCACCGGACCGAGGCGACGCGGAGTACCCGCACCCGATCCCGTCGGCCCTCGAATTCCCGTCGGTCCGACGGTAGTCGATCAACGGACGCGGCTCGCCCGAGGCGTGATCGGCGCGTGGGGGTGACGGTCGTCCGGCGCGGGTGGGAACACGTGCGCGACGACGGCCCCGACCGCCCGTCGGCGGGTTACCGAGTCGTCTGCGACAGGTGGGTCTTGGCGTCCTCGTACGTACCGTTGCCGGCGGAGTCGGCGCGGGTGTAGACGAGGTGGAGCACGCCGGACCCGAACGTCGTCGACGAGATCAAACGCAGCGGGATGGTGTCGTCGCCTTCGTCGAACAACCGCATGCCCTTGCGAACCACGATCGGGTGCACCAACAGGTGCAGCTCGTCCAACAGGCCGGCTTCCAACAGCCGGCGCACGATCGAGATCGAGCCGCTGAGCGAGATGTCCCCGCCCGGCTCGTTCTTCAGGGCGGTGACGGCTGCCACGAGCTCGCCCTCGAGCTGCTCGGAATTGCGCCACGTGAAGTCGAGCTCGCGCCGCGACACGACGATCTTGCGCGCGTCGCCCAGCACCTTGGCGAAGGCCGCGTCCTCACCACCGGCCGCCTCCCGCTCCGGCCACGCCCCGGCAAAGCTGTCGTAGGTCTTGCGACCGAGCAGAATGGTCTCGGAGGTGCCCAGCATCGAACCGACCGCGGCGCCCATCTCGTCGTCGAAGTACGGGAAGTGCCACTGGTCGGGTGCCTCCACGACGCCGTCGAGCGAAACGAACAGGCCGGCGGTGATCTTCCGCATGGTGGTCCCCAGGGTGTGTCGAAGGTCGGTGAACTCTGTCGTGGGGTAGACGACCGCCGGCGGCAGAACTCATCGCGGTTTCACGATCGTTTCACGAGACATCGCGAAACCGACGGCAACCACGCCACGACCCGCGCCGCGACGAGCGCGAACGGCACGTCGCGCCATGGGAGCGGCATCGGTCCCGCATGCTCGGGGCGCCTTCGACGACCGCCTCGCCGCCGACCGTACCCTCAGATCCGCGTCTGCCGCGTGTCGTCGCCGGGTTCGGCCTCGCTCGGGCTCCCGGCGGAGGACGCCACGAGAAAGCCCCGCGCCGGGTCCTCGACGCGACCGAGAACCGGCGGCAGCGGAATGTCCGCCGCGACGCGGAACCCGCCTTCCGGACGATGTCCGGTCTCCAATGTGCCGCCGTGCAGGACCACCCGCTCACGCATGCCCACCAGGCCGTACCCGCTGCCCGCCAGTCCGGCCGGCACCGCGGCGCCGGCGCCGTCGTCGAGCACCTCGACCGCGACCCGGTCGGGGAGATACCGCACCCGCACGCACGCCCGTGCGTCGCCCGCGTGCTTGCGCGTGTTGGTCAGCGCCTCCTGCACGATCCGGTACAGGGTCAACCCCGCGGCCGGCGGCAGCGGCCTCGGCTCGCCCGCCTGCTCGTAGTCGACGGGCAGGCCGGCCGCGTCCGACTCGGCGATCAGGTGGCCGATGTCCTCCATCCCGGGCCGAGAACGGGACGGCGGGTCGGCGTCGGCGTCGGCGTCCGTGCCGCGCAGCACGCCGAGCAGTTGTCGCATCTCGTCGAGCGCCGCCCGGCCGGACTCCTCCAGGGTGAGCAGCGCGCCGCGCGCGATCTCCTGCTCGGGTGTGAGCGTGGACCGCGCGCCACCGGACATCAGGTTCATCGTGGTGATGTGGTGCGAGACGGTGTCGTGCAACTCCCGGGCGATCCGCCGCCGTTCCTCGGTCACCGCCCGCTCCGCGAGCAACTGTCGGTTGAGGGCGAGTTGGTTCTGCCACTTGGCGACGCCGATGCCGATCGCGACCACCAGCACCGTCACCGCCATATCGGCGAGGACGGGCAGCAGCACACCGTTCCCGACGCGCTCGGCCCGCAACCACTGCACCGCCATACAGGCGCAGGCGGCGATCGCGGTGTCCCGGCTCCCGCGATGGCGGGCCACCGTGTACAGCGCGAACACCATCGCGCCGCCGTAGTTCTGCGAGCTCGGCGTGACCACCAGGAGGAAGGCCGCCTGGGTCACGACCGTGGCCGTGAGGACCCACACGGGGTATCGCCGGCGCAACAGGAGGAACACGGACCCCAGCACCGCCAACAGGATCCCGAGCGGCGTCACCTCGGTGCTGTCGGCACTTTCGGGCGCGACGTAGTTGAGGACGTCCCCGGCGCAGGCGAACAGCGCGATCAGCACATCGTTGCGCACGGCCCGGACGGTCACCAGGTCGCGCCAGTGCCGGGGCAACGGCTCCGGGTGCGGGCTCGCCGTGGCGCCGGCACCGGGAGCTTCCGCCGAGACCGCCTGTGGGTGTCGGAACCCCATCGTCGGTCTCCTTCGCTGCCGATCGGTGCTGCGAAATATACCGGCCATTCCTCTCGGCTATTCCTTGGCGCCGACCGCGTCGATCGGTTCGATGCGCAGGAGTCGTCGGGTGACCGGCGCGACCGCGAGTGGGGCCAGCAACAGGGCGGCGGCGCTGATCCCGAGCAGCGGCGGGATCGGTACGTAGGGAGTGCTCTCGCCGAAGGCGGCCTTGCCGAACGGGACCAGGGTGATCAGCGCGACGGCCAGGCCGAGGGCGAGACCGATGACGCCGACCAGTACCGCCTCGCCGCGCAGCACGCCGCGCACCTGGGCATGGGTGCTGCCGATCATCCGCATCAGACCGAGTTCACGACGTCGGGCGAAGGTGGACACGACCATCGTGTTGACCGCGGCGATCGTGGCGAAGCCGGCCAGGATCACCAGCATCACCTGGTTCGTCCACTTGTTGGTCTCGCGGGCCTGGTCGCGTTCCGCGGCGTATCCGGCCCGGTCCGACACCGAGGTACCGGGGTGTTGCCCGGTCGCCTTGGTGAGCGCGGCGTCCACGGCGGCGGGGTCGGCCCCGTCGGCGAAGCGGACGAGCAGGCGGCCGTCCAGGGCGGCGTCGACGTGGTGTTCCACCACGGCGCGCGGAAGGGTGACGACGGCGGTGCCCAGGCCCCGGTCGTAGGTGGCCACGAGCACGGGCTTGATCCTGGTGCCGTCGCCGAGGCGCATCTCGACGGGCTTGCCGACGCGTGCCTTGACGGTGTCGGCGGTGAGCCGGTCCATGGCAACCGCGCCGCCGGGCGGTTGGGCGGCGCCGGGGCGCAGGGCATCGAGGGTGCCCTTGCGTACACCCAGGTCCAGAACCCGGGCGAGGTCGCTGTCGGTGCCGCCGACGGCCTGTGTGGGGAACTTCTCCAGCCGGTCCGAGGTGGACATGACCACGCTGGTGGTCAGGATCGAGGTCACCGCGTCGACTCCGGGCACGCGGGCGACGTCGCCCGCGGTACGGGCCGGGAATCCGGGTCCGGTGACCACGCGGTCGGCGGTCAGGGCGGCCTCGGCCTGCTTCTCGCTGTAGTGGTCCTGCGCGGCGAACATGAACATCAGCGTGCTCGCGAACGCGACGGTCAGCGTGATCGGGGTGATCGCGGAGGCGAGCCGGCGCGAGTTGGCGCGGGCGTTGTCGAAGGCGAGTTGCCCGGGGACGCCGAACAGGCGCAGCAGGACTCCCGTCAGCCGGACGAACAGGTGCGCGACGAGTGGACCGAGCAGGCCGATGCCGAGCATGAACAGCATGATCACGCCGCTCGCCGCCGCGACCGCCTGATCGCCGGCGACCTTCATCGCGAGTCCGGACAGGACCCCGGCGCCGGCGATCGAGACGATACCGAGCACGAGTCGGAACCAGCCGACGCGGGCGCGCTCGATGCCGGCCTCGCCGAGTGCCTCGGTGGGCTTGGTGCGGGCACTGGCCCTGGCGGCGACGAGCCCGGCCAGGACCGCGGACAGGATGCCCGCGCCGACCGCGGCGAGCATCGGGATCGGGCCGATCGACAGGGTCACCCCGGTCTCGACCATGCCGCGCTCGATCATCCGGTCGAACCACCACCGGGCGAGCAGTGTCCCGGGCAGCAGTCCGGCCAGGCCGGCGATCAGGGCCACGAATCCGGCCTCGGTGGCGATCATCCGGCGGATCTGCCAGGGCGTGGCCCCCACGGCACGCAGCAGCGCGAAGTCGCGGCGGCGCTGGGCCACGGACAGCGTGGTGGCGCCGGCGACGACGAACACGGAGACCATGGCGACGACGCCGCCGAAGGATCCGCCGACCGCGACGAGCATCTCCTTGGTGTCGCCCAGGCGGGGGTATTCGACCTCGCCGCGTCCGTCGCCGGTGCGGACCTTGACGTCGGTGTCCTTCAGCGCCTTGCGCAGGTCGCCGGCGACCTTGCCGGTGGAGGCGCCGTCGGCGAGCAGTACGCCGAACGCGGTCACCTTGCCCGGGTTCCCGGCGAACCGCGGTGCCTCGGAGTCGGCGACGTAGAGCCGGGCGCCCTGGCCCGGGACCACGGCGGTGATCCGCAGGCCGGCCTCGCCCGAGGGCGTGCTCACCCGCAGCGTGCCGCCGGGCGCGGCGCCGTTGCCGGCGCGGGCCGCGGCCTCGGTGGTCAGCACCACCTCGCCGGGGCGCGGCGCCGCGCCGCCCTGCGGGGTGCCGGCCAGGCGCGCGGCGGACCACGGGTGCGCGTCGAGCACGGCGGTGGGGGTCTGCGCGGGGAAGGTGAGGTCGGGCAGGACGGCGGCGACGCCGGGCACCGCGGCGATGCGCGCGGCCAGCCCCGCGTCGATCCGGGCCCGCTCGGGCAGCGCGACCGAGACCTCCTCCTTGTCCTCGCCGCTGCCGAAGGTCTTGTGCACGCTGTTCTGGCCGGCGACCACGATCGGGGTGTCGGCGTAGCGACCGGGCGGCAGGTGCGCGCGCAGGCCGCTCTCCAGGAAGATCCCGCACATCGTCACGAGCGTGGCGGCGAACAGCAGGGCGACGAACGAGCCGATGAAGGACGCGGGCCGAAACCGCACGGAGGTGCGGGCGAGGCCGTTGGTGCGCGGCATCAGGCGGCCCGCCCCTGCGTGCGCACCGGCTGCGCCAGCGCGACCATACGGGCGGCGACCGCCTCGGGCGTGGGCTCGTGCAGGTGACCGGCGAGGTGCCCGGCGGCGAGGAAGACGACGCGGTCGGCGTAGGAGGCGGCGACCGGGTCGTGGGTGACCATCACGATGGTGGCACCGGTGTCGTCCACCGCCCGGCGCAGCAGCGACAACACGTCGGCGGCCGTGCTGCTGTCGAGCGCGCCGGTGGGCTCGTCGGCGAACAGTACGTCGGGGCGGGTGACCAGGGCGCGGGCGATGGCGACCCGCTGCTGTTGGCCGCCGGAGAGCTGGGAGGGGCGGCGACCGGCGTGCTCGTGCAGTCCGACCAGGGACAACACCTCGGCGGCGCGTCGCCGGTCGGCGCGTTCGCCCGCGAGTCGCAGCGGCAGCAGTACGTTCTTCTCGACGGTCAACGAGGGCAGCAGGTTGAACGCCTGGAAGACGAAGCCCAGACGGGTGCGGCGCAGTCGGGTGAGTTGGTTCTCGTTCATCGCGGTCAAGTCGTCGTCGCCCAGCAACACCCGGCCCGAGCCCGGCTTGTCGAGTCCGGCGGCGCAGTGCAGGAAGGTGCTCTTGCCCGAGCCGGACGGGCCCATGACCGCGGTGAAACTGCCCTTGGGGATGCTCAGGTCGATGCCGCGCAGCGCGTGCGTCGCCTGCGAACCGCTCCCGTAGGTCTTGGTGACCCCTTCGAGCCGGACGGCCGGTGGGCCCATGTCGTGCGGGGGCGGGCTCGGGGGTGCGAGCCGGCTCGGCCGGCCCGCGTACGGGGAGTGTCCGGGGTGTTCGGGGTGTTCGGGGTATCCCGGATGGCCGTGCTGTACCGGGTGCCCGGTGTGCGGTACCCGGTCCGGGCGCGGGGACGCGACGGGCCCCGTGTTCGCCCGACGGTCGCCTCGTTTGCCTCGCCCGAACATGGTGCCTCCAATGAGTTCCGACCTGCGGGAAAATCAACGCCCCCGACGCCATGGGCGTGCGGCGACGGGATGTGTGCATGCCGAACCGGGTGTGGGTCGATCCCACTCCGGTTGTGCGTCGACCCCTGTGGTTCGTGGGTCCGACAGCGCCGCTACGGCGAGGTCGAACGTGTGTGGTCGGGGGCCCGATCGACGAAGCGAACCGCCCCGCGATCCGTGTTCTCCACACTGCCAGGGCTTTTCCGGCCCGCCGTCGTACGGCGGGACGAGAATTGCGCGCGCAGGCGGTACCGGGGTACTGGTACTCGGCTCGGGCCGCGGCGCGCGGGTGCGGGGCGTATGCGCCCGTTCGGCGTCGTGTCGCCCGGGAGAACGCGTCTTCAGCGCCGCGTCGCCCGGGAGAACGCGTCGAGCCTCCCGGGCACGTGGATCGAAGTGCCGAGGAGGCTCGGGGAGTTGGGGCGCGGCATGCGCTCGACGCCGACGCCGACGCGCCGGCCGGGGTCGGATCGCCGCGAGGCGTGCGCCGATCGCGCCGTCGGGTCAGGCGCGCGGGCGGACGACCCGCACCCGGGTGACGCCGAGCAGGCCGGCCAGCGGCACCTTGGCGGTGGTCTGCTCCGGGCTCACCACGAGACCCTCGGAACGGATCCGTTCCAGCAGGTGTTCGGCCAGGGGCACGATCAGGTGTCGGCCTCGGCAGCGCTCGTTGGCGTGGCCGAAGGGGAGGAATCCCGGCTGGTTCTCCGCGTCCAGGTCCTGCCAGCGCCGCGGTCGGAACTCGTCCGGGTCGTCCCACAGATCGGGATCGCGGTGGCTGAGCAGCGGGAGCAGCAGCACGTCGTCGCCGGGACCGATCCGCGGGTCCAGGGCGGGAAAATCGCCGGACGCCACACGCAGGATGTTCCACGACGGGGGCAACAACCGGAGCGACTCCAGCACGATGTGCCGGTTCGACGCGTCCGGGTCGAACGGCGAGCCGAGCCACAGCGCGTTGGCGACCAGCGCGGACACACCCAGGCACACCGGTGCGGCGACTCGTCGGTACAGCCCCATGGCGTAGTGCCGATCGTCGTCGGCGGCGGCGGCGCGGAGCGCCAGGTGCGACATGGACGCTTCCGGGCCGGGCCTGCCGGGCCATGCCGCACTCGCTCGGACCGCCGCGCGGGCCACCACGGGCGCCGTTTCGAGTCGCGGATCGGTCAGCAGGCGAAACCTCGGGGGTTCCGGTCCGAAAAGCAGATCACGAAGATAGGCGTGGCCCGCGCGCGGCCAGATTCCGGAAAGATCGATCGAATCGGGGGCCGGCCTCTGCAATGCGTCGCGGACGTCCCGCGAGATCGCGTGCAACATGTCGTTCGCTTCCGCCCGGGAAATGGATCTTCCCTGGAGTGGCTTGAAAGTGGGTCGCTCGAATTCATGGGCCGACCTGCTCCCGAGCAGTTTGTCCATGACGTTCGGGTCGGCGACTCCGACGGTGTCGGCCTCGAGGCGAAAAACCTTCGCTCCGCGCCGATCGCGAAGGAGTTCCTCGATCTTCGGCGAGAAAACCGTGACCCGGGCCCTGCCGACCGTTTCGGGACGACTCATCGACGCTCTCCACAAGGCTCGACGCTCTCAACAAGGCTCGACGCTTCCCGCACTGCGAGCGTCCCGCGCCCGGTGCGGCCGGATGTACGGCTGCACCGGGCGCGGGACCGGACTGCGAACCGACGCTCGGTCGGGTCGAGGCGGCGCTACCGCAATGGTGTCGATCGTGCGGCGGAAGCGGGCACGACCCGCGGCGGTTCGATGATCATCCGATGCGCGAACGTGTTCCGATCAGCTGTACCAGATGAACCAGGTGGCGGACTTCAGGCTCTTCTCGGTCCTGAACCTCTTGGAGAAAGAGTTGACGATCTTCGACACGACAACCTCCAGGTGACTTGTGAACCGACCGAGTCGCATACGTGACGCGGGCGGGCCGGGGCGATAATCCATCGCTGGAGAATCCGAGTTTCCGATTCTCGTTGCCTTGGAAGTGAATCCCCGACACGAAAGGCGCGTCAATGTGACGTGGATCACAGATCAAAAACACGCACATATTCCTCACACAAACCAGGAAAACGAGCGTTTGCCGATCTTGCCG
Organism: Embleya sp. NPDC127516; assembly: GCF_044765325.1. Taxonomy (NCBI): domain Bacteria; kingdom Bacillati; phylum Actinomycetota; class Actinomycetes; order Kitasatosporales; family Streptomycetaceae; genus Embleya; species Embleya sp. NPDC127516. Next base: position 389,116 of record NZ_JBIWJT010000009.1, read on the forward strand.
CCCGCACGGAAAGCGGATCTTCCGTCGGCCCGAAAAGCGGGCGCGAATAGAGATACTCCGGGCAAACACCTACTCCGGGCAAAGAACTCACCGACACCGCGCACGTCGACGACGGCACGCCGCGTCGGCCGAGCCCGGCCCGGGGCCGGGAGACCGGGCCGCCGACCGCACACGTGCCGATGTGCGGTTGTGTTTGTGGTAGGCCTTGCGTGAGACGGCCACCGGATGCGCCGGCCGGGATCGCTTTTTGTAGGGTTCCCACAACATAGCGGCGCCGGGATGCGTGGAGCGGCACATTGATGTACCCGGCCTTCATCGGACAGGCTGGGAGTAGGTGGAGGCGGCGCTCCGGGACCGGGACGTCGCCTTCTGTGCGTGGGTATTCGGGAGGATCAACCGGTGTTCAGTCGTGTCGCCATCGTCAACCGTGGAGAGGCCGCCATGCGGCTCATCCACGCTGTCCGGGATCTGTCGGCGGAAACCGGGACGCGGGTCGAGACGATCGCCCTGTACACCGACTCCGATCGCGACGCGACCTTCGTGCGCGAGGCCGACGTCGCCTACCCGCTGGGCCCCGCCTCGGCCCGCCCGTACCTCGACCATGCCGTCCTGGAGCGGGCGCTGGTGGAGACCGGGGCGGACGCCGCCTGGGTCGGCTGGGGCTTCGTGGCCGAGGACCCGGCGTTCGCCGAGTTGTGCGAGCGGATCGGCGTCGCCTTCGTCGGCCCGAGCGCGGAGGCGATGCGCCGGCTCGGGGACAAGATCGGCGCGAAGCTGATCGCCGAGGAGGTCGGCGTCCCGGTCGCGCCGTGGAGTCGCGGCGAGGTGGCCACCCTCGAGGACGCGCTGCGCGCCGGCGACGAGATCGGCTACCCCCTGATGCTCAAGGCGACCGCCGGCGGCGGCGGGCGCGGCATCCGCATGGTCGCGTCGGGTGCCGACCTGGCCGACGCCTACGTGCGCACCGGCCAGGAGGCGCTGCGCGCGTTCGGCTCCGGCGTGATGTTCCTGGAGCGCCTGGTCACCGGCGCCCGGCACGTCGAGGTCCAGGTGATCGCCGACGGGCAGGGCACCGCGTGGGCGCTCGGCGTCCGCGACTGCTCGGTACAGCGACGCAACCAGAAGATCATCGAGGAGTCCGCCTCCCCGGTCCTGAGCCCCGAGCAGATCGCGGAGCTGAAGGCGTCGGCGGAGCGACTCGCGCTGGCCGTCGACTACCGCGGCGCGGCCACCGTCGAGTTCCTCTACCACCCCGGCGAGAAGCTGTTCGCGTTCCTCGAGGTCAACACCCGCCTCCAGGTCGAGCACCCGATCACCGAGATCACCACCGGCACCGACCTGGTCCGCCTGCAACTGCACGTGGCGAACGGCGGGAAGCTGGACGGCCCCCGCCCGGTCGAGGCGGGCCACGCCGTCGAGGCGCGGCTCAACGCCGAGGACCCGGACCGCGACTTCGCCCCCTCGCCCGGCCGCATCACCCGGCTCGTGTTGCCCGCCGGCCCCGGTATCCGGGTGGACACCGGCGTCGGCGAGGGCGACACCATCCCGGCCGACTTCGACTCGATGATCGCCAAGATCATCGCCTACGGCCGCGACCGCGAGCAGGCGCTGGGCCGACTGCGCCGGGCGATGGCCGAGACGACCGTGATCATCGAGGGCGGCGCGACCAACAAGAGCTTCGTGATCGACCTGCTCGACCAGCCCGAGGTGATCGACGCGAGCGCCGACACCGGCTGGATCGACCGTGTCCGTGCCGAGGGCCGTCTGGTCACCCACCGGCACTCCGCGGTCGCCCTGGCCGCGGCCGCGATCGAGGCCTACCGGGACGAGGAGGAGGTCAGCCGCCGCCGACTGCTGACCACCGCGCGCGGCGGGCGTCCGCAGGTGCGCCATGACAGCGGCCGTCCGCTGGAGCTGCGCCTTCGCGGCGTCGACTACCGCGTGAGCGTCGCCCGCGTGGGCCATAAGCGTTTCCGTGTCGGCGTCTCCGGTGGCGGCGACGTGCACCCGGCGGACGTCGAGCTCGAGCGCTTCGACGCGCACAGCGGCCGGATCGTGGTCAACGGGCACCGTTTCCGCCTGGTCTCCGCCACGCACGGCCCGATCCACCTGGTCGAGGTCGACGGCGTCACCCATCGGATCAGCCGCGACGAGGGCGGCGTCGTCCGCTCCCCCGCCCCCGCGCTGGTGGTCGCGACACCGCTGTCGGTCGGCGACAAGGTCGAGTCGGGCGCGCCGATCCTGGTGCTGGAAAGCATGAAGATGGAGACGGTGCTGCGTGCGCCGTTCCGGGCCCGGGTACGCGAGTGCCCGGTGTCGGTGGGCAGCCAGGTCGAGACCGGCACGCCGCTGATGCGTCTGGAGCCGCTCGCCGACGAGGCCCCCGACGAGGAGACCGCGGGCGCCGTGCGCAGTGTCGAGATCGACCTGCCCGCCGAGCCGATCGACGCGTCCGCCGTCGAGCGGGTCGAGCGCGGCCTCGCGGACCTGCGCGGCCTGCTGCTGGGCTTCGACGTCGACCCGCAGGACCGGGCCCGCGTCCTGTCCGCGTATCCCCTCGCACGGGCCGAACTCGGTGGCCGGCCGCTGCCGGGCGAGGTGGACCTGCTGACCGTGTTCGCCGACCTGTCGGAACTCAGCCGCAACACTTCGGGCGGTGAACTCGACGTCGAGCCGGGCAGCCCGGTGCACAGCCCGCGCGAGTACTTCCACAGCTACCTGCAGAGCCTCGACGTCGAACGCGCGGGCGTCACCGAGGGCTTCCAGGCCAAGCTCCGGCGCATGCTCGGGCACTACGGCATCACCGACCTGGACCGCACACCGGAACTGGAGGCCGCGGTCTTCCGGATCTTCCTGGCCCAACAGCGGATGTCGACCGACGTCGCCATCGTCTCCGAGGTACTGCGCCGGTGGCTGGCCGGCGCGCCGCCGGCCGAACCGCTGCGCGAGCGGGCCGGATTGACCCTGGAACACCTGGTCGAGGCCACCCAGGTGCGCTTCCCGGCGGTCTCGGACCTGGCCCGCGGCGTGGTGTGGCGCTGGTTCGCCCAGCCGCTGCTGCGCCGCAACCGGGCGAAGGCGTACGCCGCGGTGCGCAACGACCTGCGGCATCTGGACGAGCACCCGGACGCGCCGGACCGCGCCGAGCGCATCCAGGCCATGGTGGCCGTCGCCGAGCCGCTGGTGCGGCTGATCGGCCGGCGGAGCGGGCGGCCCGGGTGGGATCACGGGCCGCTGCTGGAGGTGTTGACCCGGCGCTACTACGGCAACCGCGGACTGTCCGAGGTGACCGCGTCGGAGCGGGCCGGCTGCCGGTTCGTCACCGCCGAGCACACCGGCACCAGCCGGGTGACCCGCCTGGTCACCACCGCCGTCGACATCGCCGCACTGCCCGACGCCATCGGCGCGGTCGGCGCGTTCGCCGCCGACGTCGCCGAACGCGGCCTGGTCGCCGACCTGTACGTCACGTGGGAGGACCAGCCGGACGCCGACACGATGGCGGCGCGGCTCGGCGAGGTCCTGGCCGGGCGGTCGCTGCCCGCGGGCGTCGCCCGGATCACCACGACCGTGGTGGGCGCCGGCGGCGCGGTGATGCACCACCACTTCACCTTCCGTCCGGACGGCGCGGGCTTCGCCGAGGACCGACTGATCCGCGGCCTGCACCCGCAGATCGCGCGACGCCTGCAACTGGAGCGGCTGCGCGAGTTCGACCTCACCCGGCTGCCCACCGCGGACGAGGAGATCCACCTGTTCAAGGCCGTCGCGAAGAGCAACCCGGCCGACGAACGACTGTTCGCGATGTGCCAGATCCGCGACCTGACGCCGCTGCGCGAGGCGGACGGCCGACTGGTCGCGCTGCCCGCGGTGGAGGACGCGGTCACCGCGTGCATGGACGCGATCCGCAACATCCAGGCGCAGCGTCCGCAGAACAAGCGGTTCGACACCAACCGGATCATGATGTACGTCTGGCCGTCGACCGATGTGACCACCGAGGAACTCGACACGCTGGTCCAGCGCATCCTGCCGACCACGGCGGGCGCCGGACTGGAGGAGGTCCAGTTCCTGGCCCGCCGGCGCACGAGCGCGGGCGAAATGACCGAGGTCGCCGTACGGATCACCCTCGACCCCGGCCACGGCGCGGGCGTGCACGTCGGCGAGCCGTCGACGGAACCGGTGTTGCCGCTGGACGAGTACCGCCAGAAGGTGCTGCGCGCGGCCCGACGCGGCAACGTCTACCCGTACGAACTGACCGGCCTGCTCGCCGGGACCGATGGCGGCTTCGTCGAGCACGACCTCGACGAACACGGCGCGTTGGTGCCGGTGGACCGGCTCAGGGGCGGCAACACC
>NZ_JBIWJT010000010.1:0-19405 GCF_044765325.1 Embleya sp. NPDC127516
AAGCGGAGGGACACACCGTCCCGAGCGAGGCGCCGCTTTTTCTTGGAGGAGCGAAGCGGAGGAAAGAAAAAGCGGCGCCTCGCGAGCCGGCGACGAAGTCGCCCAAAAAACAGCAACGCCGCCGCCACGCCCCGGCCCGCCCACGCCCCGGCCCGCCCACGCCCCGGCCCGCCCACGACTCACCCGCCCACGACTCACCCGCCCACGACTCACCCGCCCACGACTCACCCGCCCACGACCCACCCGCCCACGACCCACCCACCCGCGACCCACCCACCCACGACCCACCCACCCGCGACCCACCCCCACGCGACCCACCCCCACGCGAGCCGTCGACGCAGCCGCCCGGCACCGCCCGGCACCGCCCGACTCACATCTCCCGGCGCCCGATCCGCCACACCGCGAGCCACACGCTCAGCGCGGACAGGACCACGGCGACCACCAGGTTGTCGACGTACTCGCCGGGAGTGTGCCCGCGCAGCAGGTCGACCTGGCAGTTGAAGAGCTGGCTCGGCAACCAGTGCTGCAACGGGCGCCACAGCGCCGCGACCGGCATCAGCACGAACGCGACCAGGGACCCGCCGAAGATCGCCACGGGACGGCGCAGGAACGCCGCCATCGCGGCGACCACGCTCACCTCCAGCACGACGCCCACGATCCCGTAGAAGGACCCGTAGAAGACGGCCTTCGCCGGCAGCGGGCCGAACATCCAGTGCACCTGGGCCCAGGCGATCAGGTTGCCCATCAGGTAGGCCAAAGAGACCGCCGCCGTGGTCACCGTGTACCGCGGCACCACCAGATCGCGACGTCGCCGCACCCGGGTGCGATGGAACGCGGCCAGACCCGGTCGATGGTCGACCGCGAGCGCGCTCGCCATCAGCGCGAGGCCGACCAGGATGCCGATCTGGCCGGCGGCGTAGGTGTACACCGCCATCCCGCTGTCCGCCCGCATCCCGCCCACCGGTGCCACCGCGTCGATGTGCAGGGCCTCGACGATGCGATCACGGTGCTTGGCGAAGACCGGGCCGATCAGGCCCACGCCCGGATAGGCGACCAGGAGCAGCAACAATCGTTTGGTGCGCACCAGCCGCAGCCACTCCAGGCGCCACAGCCCCAGTCGGCGCGGCCCGCGCGGGAGCACCCGCGCCGCGTCGGCCACCACCGCGGGCGGGCCGGCCGACGTCGACGCGGGCGCCTGAACGGCGCCGGATCGGGTCATCGCGGACCGCCGGTGATGGACAGGAATGCCGCCTCCAGGTCCGACTCCTCCGGCGCGACCGACACCAACCGGGCCGTGCTGCGGCTGAGCACCTCGGCGAGGTGCCGCTCACCGGCCTCCAGCGACCGTGCCTCCACCCGGAACAGCCCCGGCCGCAGCGACGACACGCGCGCGACCCAGCTCTCCGCGGCGAACGCGCGCAACAGGTCGGTGCCGCCACCGCGCACCCGGACCAGCCAGCTCGGCCGCATGTGCGTGTCCACCAGTTCGGCGGTCGGCCCCTGGTAGAGCAGCCGGCCCGCGCGCACCACGCCCACGTGATCGCAGACCCGCTGTACGTCGGCCAGGATGTGGCTGGAGAAGACGACCGTGGTGTGCTCGCGCAGGCTCGCCACCAGGTCGAGCACGTCCGCCCGACCGCGCGGGTCCAGCGCGGAGGTGGGCTCGTCCAGGATCAGCAGTTCGGGGTCGGCCACCAGCGCGGCGGCCAGGCCCAGGCGCAGCGTCATGCCGCGCGAGAGCGAGCCGGCCTTGCGGTCGCCGCACGCGGACAGGCCGGTGCGATGCAGGGCGACCTTGACCTTCTCCCGGGGCAGCCGACGGTCGACGAGGTTTCCGGCCAGTTCGACCACCTCGGACGCGGTCAGCCAGGGCTCGAATTCGGGCACGTCCGTGGACACCGCGACGCGGCGTCGATCGACGCCGAAGACCACCTCGCCGGAATCCGCCCGCCGGGTGCCGCCCATGATCGACAACAGCGTGGTCTTGCCCGCGCCGTTGGGTCCCACCAGGCCGTATACGCAACCGCGCGGCACCTTCAGGTCTATGCCGAAGATCCCGGTGCCGCCGCCGTAGTCCCGGGTCAGGGCACGGGTGGACACGGCGGGACCCATGGGTTCGCCGGTGTGCTCGGGGGTCTCGGCGGCGGTGCGATCGGGACGGGGAACCCGATCGTCGGAGGCCGACGACGTTTGTTGCGCCATCAAGTATCCAGGGTAGGTAGGCCGGCCGGTTTGTGTGTTCCTCCGTAAGGATGGGTCTGGCGCTCCTCCCTGGGCAGTACGGTCCCTAATGCCTGCTCCCGCCGATGACAAACGGTTTTCGGAACACGGCCGCCGAGCGGATGGTTGACACTTGTTGGTCCCGTCCCCTCCTCCTTGCGGAAAGGTTGGCCCGTGCCCGATGGCCCGCTGATCGTCCAGTCCGACAAAACCCTGCTCCTCGAGGTCGGGCACGAGGCCTCCGCCGACTGCCGCCGGGCCATCGCGCCGTTCGCCGAGCTCGAGCGCGCCCCGGAGCACGTGCACACCTATCGGCTGACCCCGCTGGGCCTGTGGAACGCGCGCGCCGCCGGCCACGACGCCGAGCAGGTCGTGGACGTACTGCTGCGCTACTCGCGCTACCCGGTGCCCAACGCGCTGCTCGTGGACGTCGCGGAGACGATGGGCCGCTACGGCCGGCTCCAACTGTCCAAGCACCCCACCCACGGCCTCGTGCTGACCACCACCGACCGCGCGGTGCTCGAGGAGGTGCTGCGCAGCAAGAAGATGATTCCACTGGTCGGCACCCGAGTGGACCCGGACACCGTGGTGGTGCACCCCTCCGAGCGCGGGCAGATCAAGCAGGTGCTGCTCAAGCTCGGCTGGCCCGCCGAGGACTTCGCGGGCTACGTGGACGGCGAGGCGCACACGATCGACCTGGCCGAGGACGGCTGGCAGTTGCGGCCGTACCAGCAGGAGGCGGTCGAGGGCTTCTGGCACGGCGGCTCGGGTGTGGTCGTGCTGCCGTGTGGCGCGGGCAAGACGCTGGTGGGCGCGGCGGCGATGGCGACCGCGAAGGCGACCACGCTGATCCTGGTCACCAATACGGTCTCGGCCCGCCAGTGGAAGTCCGAGTTGGTCAAGCGCACGTCGCTGACCGAGGACGAGATCGGCGAGTACAGCGGTACCCGCAAGGAGATCCGGCCGGTCACCATCGCGACCTACCAGGTGGTGACCACGCGCCGAAAGGGCGTCTACCCGCACCTGGAGCTGTTCGACTCCAGGGACTGGGGCCTGATCGTGTACGACGAGGTCCACCTGTTGCCCGCCCCCATCTTCCGGTTCACCGCCGACCTGCAGGCTCGGCGTCGACTGGGCCTGACCGCGACGCTGGTACGCGAGGACGGCCGCGAGGGCGACGTGTTCTCGCTGATCGGCCCCAAGCGCTACGACGCGCCGTGGAAGGAGATCGAGAACCAGGGATACATCGCGCCGGCCGACTGCGTCGAGGTTCGGGTGACATTGACAGAGACCGAACGGCTGGCCTACGCGACCGCCGAGCCCGAGGAGCGCTATCGCTTCTGCGCGACCACCGCCAGCAAGACGCGCGTGGTCAAGGACCTGGTCGAGCGGCACCGTGGTGAACAGACCCTGGTCATCGGCCAGTACATCGACCAACTCGACGAGTTGGGCGAGGTGTTGAACGCGCCGGTGATCAAGGGCGAGACCACCAACAAGGAGCGCGAGCGGTTGTTCGACGCGTTCCGCACCGGCGCGGTGCAGGCGCTCGTGGTCAGCAAGGTGGCGAACTTCTCGATCGACCTGCCGGACGCGACGGTGGCCATCCAGGTGTCCGGTTCGTTCGGGTCGCGGCAGGAGGAGGCCCAGCGACTCGGGCGGGTGTTGCGACCCAAGGCGGACGGCCGGGGTGCGCGCTTCTACTCGGTCGTCGCGCGGGACACCATCGACCAGGACTTCGCGGCGCATCGGCAACGTTTCCTCGCGGAACAGGGTTACGCGTACCGGATCGTCGACTCCGACGACCTGGACAAGCAGAGGTAGCCGGGGCGTTCGGTTCGGGGGACGTTCGATCAGTGGCTCGGGCGCCCTTCGGGCGTCTTCGCGGTCCGCTCCCGCCGCCAAAACGGTGTGCGGCGGGGGTGGACGCGGGCGGCCAGGTGCCGGCCCAGGAATATGTAGGCGAGGAACGCGCCGGTCGCGTTCAGGATCACGTCGTCGATGTCGAACGCCCGGCCGACCACGAACAGCCCCTGGACCGCCTCGACGACGAGCATCAGCGCGCCGACGGTGAGCAGGATCCGAAGTGGGCCGCGCAGCCGGGCGGTGACCACCGGGAGCAGTACGCCCAGCGGCGCGCACAGCACCAGGTTGCCGCCGATCTGCCGGACCGCGTCCCGGACTTCGGGGCGGTCCAGGTAGGAGCGAATCGAGTCGCCTGGATCGGTGTTGCCGGTGACCAGGTCCTGCGAATCGGGCTGCGGGGTGAACGTCACCCGGGCCAGCACCAGCGCGAACGCGACCAGGGCCAGTGCGCCGAGCCCGATTGCGATGCCGCGCAGCACGCGGGCGCCGCGCGAGCGGGCGGGAGCGGGACGCGGGTCGGCGACGTCGGCGGCCTTGCGTTTCGTGGGCGTGCGCTTGGTGGTGGTGCGTTTCGCGGCCGTGCGTTTCGCGGTTTTCGCGCCGGGCGTGTCCACCGTATCCACCCCCGATTGTCGGTTCGGCTGCCCTGAGCGGGCGTCTGCCCACGGGGCCCCGGACCATGCGGGGTCACGGCACGGCGTGCCGACCGAGCAGGGTGACCTGGACGGCGGTACTGGTGAACACCCATGTGCCGCGCGCGATCGTCGCGGTGATGTGGGCGGGCCGGCGCAGCCGGGCGCGCACCAGTTCGGGGAAGGCGATCTCGGCGGGGGAGGAGCCGCGCAGGGCCGGCATCCGCAGTGGTCGAGGGGCGGGGAGATGCGTCATCGTGCTCATGTCCTCGACGCTACGTGGACCGACACAACGGGTGCGTCAGCACCAGGGCGCCCGCCTCGGTACCTCTCGCGGATGACCGTCCCCTAGGGGTGGACCGAGCGGCGGACCCGGAGGATCGGGGTCGGCCGACACCCGGGACCGGGACGGGGTCGGGGCGAGGGCCCGATCGCCGTGGCCGGCGCGGGTCGGATCGGCGTGGGGGATGGCGTGCGCCGGGAGCGAGCCCCCGGCGGTCGCGCTCTCGCCTCGAATGCGCCCTTGACGCCACGAACCGGAAACGATCAAGGATGGCCCTGTTCACGGCAACGCACGCAATCGGACATCGGCACGCAACGTGCCTCGTCGTAGGCTGAACGGGTGAATGCCCTCGTAGTTGGTTTCGACCTGGACATGACGCTCGTCGATTCCCGTCCCGGCATCGGGGCGGCGTGGTCCGTGCTCGCCGAGGAGACCGGCGTCCCGATCGACATCGCGCTGGTCGTCTCCCGACTGGGGCCACCACTGGAGACCGAGGTCGCGAACTGGTTCCCGGCCGCCGAGATCACCGCCGTCGCCGCGCGCTACCGCGAGATCTACCCCCAACACGCCGTGCCCGGTACGGACGTGCTGCCCGGTGCCCGTGAGGCGCTCGCCGCGGTGCATCGACACGGCGGCCGCACGATGGTGGTGACCGGCAAGCACGAGCCCAACGCGCGCCTGCACCTGGACCATCTGGACCTGGCCGTGGACCACTTGGTCGGTGACCTGTGGGGCGAGCAGAAGGGCGGCGCACTACGCGCGTCGGGGGCGAGCGTGTACGTGGGCGACCACCTCGGCGATCTGATCGGGGCGCGCGCGGCGGGCGCGATCGCGGTCGGCGTGGCCACCGGCCCGATCTCCGCCGCGGACCTGCGCGCCGCCGGGGCCGACGTCGTGCTCGACGACCTGACCGAGTTTCCCGCGTGGCTGGACGGGCACGTCGCCGACCTGCGGCTCGCGGACCTGCGCGAGCGGCTGCGCGAACTGGGCAGCGTCGCGGTGGCGTTCTCCGGCGGCGCGGACTCGGCCTTCCTGCTCGCCGCGGCGGTGCGCACGCTGGGCGTCCACCACGTGCTCGCGCTGACCACCGAGTCGTCGAGCCTGCCGGCCGCCGAACGCGACGCCGCGCGGGCCTTCGCGGCCCGACTGGGGGTGCGGCACGAACTGGTGCCCAGCGACGAGATGGCCCGCGAGGGCTACCGCGCGAACGGCGGCGATCGATGCCGGTTCTGCAAGACGGAGTTGATGGCGGTGCTCGGGCCGGTGGCGCGCGCGGCGGGGATGGCCCACCTGGCCACCGGAACCAACGCGGACGACGTGCGCGCGGGCTTTCGGCCCGGGATCGCCGCGGCGGCCGAGGCCGGCGCGGTCACCCCGCTGTGCGACGCGGGCCTGACCAAGGCCCAGGTGCGGGCGATCAGCCGGACCTGGGGATTGCCGACCTGGGACAAGCCGGCCGCGGCCTGTCTGTCCAGCCGGGTCGCCTATGGCGTGGCGATCACCCCGGCCCGGCTGGCCCGGGTCGAACGCGCGGAGACCGCGTTGCGCGCGGTGCTGGTCCGGGACGGGATCGCGGTCCGCAACCTGCGGGTGCGCGATCTGGGGCAGTCCGCGCGGATCGAGGTGGACGGCCCGCTGAGCGCCGTCGTGGACGGCCACGCGCCGGCCCTGGCCGCGGTGCGCGAGGCCGGCTTCGCGAGCGTCGAGGTGGATCCGCTCGGCTACCGCGAGGGCGCGATGAACGAACTCCTGGTGGACCCGGAGTCGTACCGCTGAGACACGCCCTGGGCGCGCCGGGGCGGACCGGCGTCAGAGGGTCTTGGGCACCGGTCGACGCCTGCTGCGGGCCGATTTGAACAGCCCAGCGCCGGCCAGCGCGAAGCCGACCGGCATCAGCGCGCTGACCAGGTAGACCGCCGTCGGCAGCGCGTCGGCGCCGATCAGCAGCGGCGTGACGGTGGCGAGCGTGGCGAGCGTTCCGATGGCGAAGAGCACCGCGCCGATGCGGACGAGCCGATCGCCGGGGCCTGCGGATGCGTTGTACACACGCCCAGGGTAGATGCCCCGTTCCGCCCCGGACGCGCCCGGGGCGGGATCCCCATGTCCGGCCGAGAACGCGACCATTAGCCTGGTCGAGTGAACGGGGTCACTACGCGTTCCTGCTCGGATTCGATGTGTGCGCCCCACCCAGCCTGGTAAATGCTCGTAAAAGTCCCGACGAAGCCGTCCCGACACGATCGAGGTCTCCCGTGCCCACCGGCAAGGTCAAGTGGTTCGACACCGAGAAGGGCTTCGGGTTTTTGTCCCGGGACGACGGGGGCGACGTGTTCGTGCACGCGTCGGCGCTGCCGCAGGGCCTGGACACGCTCAAGCCGGGCACCCGGGTCGAGTTCGGCATCGTCGAGGGGCGACGGGGCGAACAGGCCCTCTCGCTCCGCGTCCTGGACCCGCGCCCCTCCGTCGTCGCCGCGAGCCGCAAGAAGCCCGACGAGATGAGTTCGATCATCCAGGACCTGCTCAAGGTCCTCGAAGGCGTCGACAAGACGCTCGAGCGCGGGCGCTACCCCGACAAGCGCGCGACCACGAAGGTCGCCGAACTCCTGCGGGCGGTCGCCGACGAGTTGGACACGTGACGGGTTTCACCCGACGCGTTGTTGCGCGATGCGGCGGGTTGCTCGGTCTGGCCGCCTGAGCGGTGTCCTCAAGCGCCGGACGGGCTGAGTTGGTCCTCAGGCGCCGGACGGGCTGAGTGGGTTGTGTTTCCGTGTGGCGTTGGTCTTGCCGAGCCTGGGTTGTCCTCAGGCGCCGGACGGGCTGGGTGGGTTGGGTTCCCGTGTGGCGTTGGTGCCGCCGAGACCTGGGTTGTCCTCGAGCGCCCGACCGGCTGATGGGGTTGCGTACCCGGGCGCGGGTTGGTCTCGCCGAGGGCTGCGTTGTCATCGGGCGCCGGATGGGCTGGATTGTGCCGGGCGGGCTCGAGAGCCCGTCCGGTGCGGCCGGTGTCTAGGGGAATGCGAGGGCGCTTGCCGGGATGGCGGGGACCAGGTTTTCGGCGGCGGCGCGAGTGAGGAGGTGGGTGACCGCGGCGTGGCCGGCGTCGCCCAGGTCGCGGGTGAACTCGTTGACATACAGGGCGATGTGTTGGTCGGCGACCGCCGGGTCCATCTCCTGGGCGTGTTCCAGGACGTAGGCGCGCGACGCGGCCGGGTTTGCCCACGCGTGTTCGACCGAGGCGCGAGCCGCCGCGGCCAGCGCGGGCAGGTCCAGCGAGCGCTTGGCGATGATCGCGCCGAGCGGGATCGGCAGGCCGGTGTCCGACTCCCACCAGTCGCCCATGTCGGCCAGGCAGGTCAGGCCGTAGCGCGCGTAGGTGAAGCGCGCCTCGTGGATGACCAGGCCCGCGTCCACGACGCCGTCGCGCACCGCGGGCATGATCTCGGCGAACGGCAACACCCGGATCTCGCCGACCCCACCGGGCACGTTGCCCGCCGCCCACAGCCGGAACAGCAGGTAGGCGGTGGAGCGTTCGCTCGGTACCGCGACCACCTTGCCCGCCAGCGCCGCCGGCGTGCTCGCGCCCAGGCTCAGCACCAGCGGGCCGCAGCCCCGGCCGAGCGCGCCGCCGCAGGGCAGCAGCGCGTACTCGTCCAGGACCCACGGCAGCGCGGCGTAGGACACCTTGAGCAGGTCCAGTTCACCGCGCTCGGCCAGGCCGTTGGTGATGTCGATGTCGGCGTAGCGCACGTCCACGGGCGGCGCGTCCGGAAGCAGCCCGTGCGTCCACGCGTGGAAGACGAACGTGTCGTTCGGGCACGGCGAGTAGGCCAGCGACAGGGTCATGGCGTCGGGCTCCCTTCGAGCGCGGCGAAGGCCGCGGTGAGTGCGCGCAGCGCGTCGGGGATGCGCCACGCCGCGCGGTCGCGCGGACCCACGGCGTTGGAGACGGTGCGCAGTTCGAGCATCGGCACGGCGAACGCGGCGGCGGCGGTGGCCACTCCGAAGCCCTCCATGCCCTCGACCGCGGCACCCGGATGGCGCTCGGCCAGCTCGGCGGCACGCGCGGCGGTGCCGGTGACCGTGGACACGGTGAGCGCGGGTCCGGTGGCGAGCGGGATGTCGGCCACCCGCAACGCGTCGCCCACGCGGGCGAGAAGACCCGGGTCGGCCTCGAACGCGCTCGTCCCGAAGCCCAGTTCCTCGATCGGCACGAACCCGTCGGCGGTCTGCGCGCCCAGATCGGCCGCCACCACGCGGGTGGCCAGCACCGTCGAGCCGACCGGCGCGACACCCGCGAAGCCGCCCCCGATACCGGCGTTGATCACCAGGTCGTAGGAGCCGCGGGCGAGTGCCGCGGCGGTTCCGGCGGCCGAGGCGGCCGGACCCGCGCCGACGGCGAGCACGTCGGGACCGGGTATCCGCCACGAACGCGAACCGCCGAGCACGGCGTCGCGCTCGGCGGCCACCGCGGTGATCACCAGGATGGGCAAGGGCTACTTCTTCTCGACCTTGAAGGCCCAGATGCCGCGGTAACCCTGCTTGCCGTCCGGCTGCACGACCTGCACGATCAGCGGCTCGCTGTCCTTCTCCGGCGCGCCGTAGTTCAGCCGAAGGCCCGAGAAGTACGTGGACTTGATCGGGGTGGACGACTGCTGCTTGCCGTTCACCAGGAGCAGCCAACCGGCGTCGGCGATCTTCTGGTCCACGCCGACCGAGAAGGCGCCGCCCTCGGAGACCGAGATCTTCTTGACCTTGGTCTCGTTCAGGCAGCCCTCGACCTTCGTCTCCGCGAGCGTGCCGTTCTCCTTGTAGCACTCGGCCTCGGAGTGAACCGACGTGGTCCCGCTGACCAGGGTCACCAACGGGGTGGGCTTGTCGATGTTGCAACCCGTCAGGGCGAGCGCGCCCAGGACGGCGGCGCCGGCGAGCGCGGCAGGGCGGCGAGTCTTCATGATCGGAAGATTACCGGGCGGCCCGCAGCCGGATGCCGGGGGACCGCTTGCGACGCGCCCGGCGAGTCGTCAGTTTGCGGCCCACGACCACCAGCGCCAGCGTGAGCACGCCGGCCGCCACGCTCATCCCCAGCGTGCCGTTCAGGGGCAGCGCGATGCCGATGCCGCCGCCGATCACCCACGCCACCTGGAGAGCGGTCTCGGTCCGGGCGAAGGCCGACGTGCGCACCTCCTCGGGGATGTCGCGCTGGATCATCGCGTCCAGCGAGAGCTTGCCCAGTGCCTGCGCGAGACCGGCCACGGCCGCCACCGAGAGCACGGTGACCAGGCTGTACATCACCGCCGCCCAGGCCGCGCAGGACGCGGACATCAGCAGTACGCCGACGATGATCGCCTCCGGTGCACGGGACTTGAGCCAGGCCCCGAGCGCGGTGCCGACCGCGTTGCCGACGGCGGCGGCGACCACCACCGCGATGGTGGCCTGGGTCGCGGACAGGTCGGCCACCGGGTGCTGTCGCATCAGGAAGCCGAGGAACATGATCAGGAAACCGGAGAAGCCGCGCATCGCCGCGTTCGCCCACAGTGCCTGGACCACGGACGGGCCCACGCTGCGCAGCCGTCGCGAGGTCTTGACCCGGACCGGCTTGCGGCCGCTCTCGCGCTCGCCGCGCACACCCGGCCCGCCCTCGACCGACCCCTCGAGCGACTCCTCGATCCCGGACTCGGGCACCGTCTCGGTCGTGCCCCCGTCCCGCCCCGCCCGCAACTTGGTCAGCGACACCTTGCGCTTGTGCTCGACGCCGGGCGCCTCGGCGGTGAAGGAGGCCCGGTCCTCGCCCTCGGCCGAGTCGACCTTGGCGGGCAGGGTGAGTGCCAGGATCGCGCCGAAGGTGAACACGACACACGCGCCGTACAGGATCCCGGGTGTGCCGAACGCGTACTTGAGGCCGCCCGCGACGGGTGCCGCGCCCATGGTGCCGATCAGGCCGAACATGGTGATCCGCGAGTTCGCCTTGACCAGCGAGACCGAACGCGGTTGCAGCCGGGGCACCACCGCGCTGCGGCTGACCCCGTACACCTTCGAGGAGACCAGGACGCCGAACGCGGCCGGATACAACTCGAGCCCACCGTTGTTCACCGAGCCGGCCATCAGCCAGCACAGCCCCACCCGGACCAGCATCGCCACCGCCATCGCGACGCGGCGACCGCGGCGCATCCGGTCCAGGATCGGACCCAGCACCGGGGCCAGCAGCGCGAACGGCGCGAGAGTGATCAGCAGGTACATCGCGACCCGGTCGCGCGCCTCGCCGGTGGGCACCGAGAAGAACACGGTCGTGGCCAGGGCCATGGTCACCAGCGCGTCGCCCGCGTTGTTGATCAGATGCAGCTCGATCAGCTTGGCGAGGCCGCTTTCACCGGCCCCCTTGGCCCGGGCCGCGCCGCGTAGTTTGCCGAAGCCGCCGGTGAAGAGTCCGCCGAACCAGCCCAGCGCGCGACGCGCCGGACCTCGGTTCTTGGCGTACGACCCACGGGTCGAGCCAGGCGCACGAATGGTGCGCCGTGATGCGGTGGTGGTCTTGGAGGCTGCCACGCCGGGATCCTGCCCTCGCTCCCTCGGTTGATGCGGTCGCGACACGCCAGGAAGGGCTCGCTCCGCGCGCCCGTTCGGGAATCGGACGTGTTTTGAGGGTATCGGCGGTGGAGACCTTCGACGCGTGAGAGAGAATCACTCTCGTGAGTGCCGCGACCCGTAGTCGAACCCCGGACCGCCTCTGCGCCGAGGCGGTTGATCTTGCCTTCGCTGCCGCCGAGGAAGCCGCAGGTCAGGACTCCGTCGGCGAGCATCTGGGTGTTCAGGTGGATGGTGATCGCCTGGTCACCCACCTGTTCGCGTGCCGCGAGTCCGCCTATCACGGCTGGCGCTGGGCGGTGACCGTTGCCCGTGCGCCCCGCGCCAAGCTGGTGACCGTGGACGAAACCGTCCTCGTCCCGGGACCCGAGGCGCTGCTCGCGCCTGCCTGGGTGCCGTGGAACGAGCGCCTTCGTCCCGGCGACCTCGGCGTGGGCGACCTGTTGCCCACCGACGCCGACGACCCCCGTCTCGAATTCGGTTACACCGGAGCGGACGAGACAGAGGAGGAATTGACCGAGCCGATCGCGCTCGGTCCCAAGGCGGTCGCGTACGAACTGGGACAAGGGCGCGTGCGCGTCCTGTCGCCGGTCGGCCGCGACCTGGCCGCAGACCGCTGGGACGAGCACTTCGGCCGAGCCACGCCGATGGCCCAGGCCGCCCCGGCGCACTGCACGAGTTGTGGATTCCTGGTCAAGGTCGGCGGCCCGCTCGGGCAGGCGTTCGGAGTGTGCGCCAACGAGTACTCGCCCGCCGACGGCCGGATGGTCTCGCTCGCCTACGGCTGCGGTGGTCATTCGGAAGCGGCGGTCATGCCCGCCGCGACGCCCGCCGCCGAACTGTCCCTGGACGAGTACCGGATCGAGACCGTGCGGATCCGCCCGGTCGAGAGCTCGGTGGACGAGGACACCTTGCAGCCCGGCGAGGACCAACTGGGCCACTCCTGATCGATCACGCACACGTGCCCACGACGTCGGGCGACACGCCCGACTTCGTCGACCCGTCCGAATCACCCGACCCGCCCGACCGGCCGAAGCCGCCACCGATCCGGTGGCGGCTTCGGGTCGTTTCGGGTCCGGGTCTAGCGTGCCTGGCCCCGGAAGCCGACCGGGCCCTCGCCCGGGAACTGCGCGGAGCCCTGGAAACGCGCGCCGTCGTCGAAGAAGGTGATGGTCGCGTTGCCCTGCGGGCCGGACCAGGAGAGCTGGGTGCCCGTCGCGGGGCGGGCCTTGTCCGGCACCACGGCGTTGCGACTCTGCACGACGATCGCGAGGTCCGCGTCGTCGTGCCAGGCCGCGTCCGCGCCGCCCCATTGGATCTGTGTGCGGTAGGTAGCCACGTTTCTCCCCTTCCGTAGCCGAGTGGGGTTTCCCCACCCGTTGTGTCTACATCCGAACGCTCCGCTCTCGCCAGGGGTTTGCGGCCGGTCGAATGTGTGTATTTTGTGTGACTTGATCCACCGCCGTCCGCACCGTGGGATCGCCGGGAAGCCGCGTGCCCGGAAACGCAATAGGGTTCCGGCCACATCCGCGAACGAGGGACGGCGCACGGCATGGGCATCGAGGACCGCTTTGGCACCGCTTCGCTTCGGCGAGCCGTACTGGACGCGTGGGTCGCGTCGCCCGCGCGTTTTCGGGAGGACGCGAACGCCGAGGAGGAACTCGCCCTCGGCGGCTATCGCGACCGCCTGGTGGTCGAACTGGCGCAGAACGCCGCCGACGCCGCGGCTCGGGCGAACGTGCCGGGGCGGCTGCGGCTGACCCTGCGCGACGGCGTCCTGGTCGCGGCCAACACCGGCGATCCGCTGCACGCGCAGGGGGTCGAGGCGCTGTCCACACTGCGCGCCTCGGCCAAGCGCGACGACGGACCCGAGGCGGTCGGCCGGTTCGGCGTCGGCTTCGCCGCGGTGCTCGCGGTCAGCGACGAGCCGTGCGTGCTCTCGCGCACCGGCGGCGTGCGCTGGTCCCTGCAGGAGGCCCGCGACCTGGTCGCCGAACGGGCCCGGGCCAACGCCGGATTGACCGACGAACTGGCCCGCCGCGACGGTGGCGTGCCGGTCCTGCGGCTGCCGATGCCGGCCGAGGGCACCCCGCCCGAGGGCTACGACACCTGCGTCGTACTGCCGCTGCGCGACGGCGCCGCGGTGGACCTGACCGCGCGGCTGCTCGCCGAGATCGACGACGCGCTGTTGCTGACGCTGCGCCGCATCGGCGAGATCGTGATCGAGACTCCGGACGGCGTGCGCACGCTGACCAGCCGCGCCGACGGCGGCGCGCTCGTGGTCGGCGACGACGGCGTGGAGACCCGCTGGCGGGTCGCCGAGGACGGCGGCGCGCTCGAACCCGAACTGCTCGCCGACCGGCCCACCGAGGAGCGCCGCCGGGCCGCGTGGTCGGTGCTGTGGGCCGTGCCGCTGGACGCCGCCGATCAGCCGCGCCGACCGGGCGTGCGGCCCGTGGTGCACGCCCCCACGCCCACGGACGAGCCGCTGGGGCTGCCCGCGCTGCTCGTCGCGTCCTTCCCGCTGGACCCGACCCGCCGGCACACCGCGCCCGGCCCGCTGCGCGACTTCCTGATCGAGCGGGCCGCGGAGACCTACGCCACCCTGCTGGGCACCTGGCCGACCTCCACCACCGGCATCCTGAGCCTGGTGCCCGGGCCGACCGCCGAGGGCGAACTGGACGGGCTGCTGCGGCACCGGGTGTTGACCCGGCTCGCCGACACCGCGTTCCTGCCCGCCGCCGCGCCCGCCTCCGAGGCCGAGCCGGACGACCCGGACGCGCTGCTGCTCGACCGCGGCACCGCCGCGCGCGACCGCGACCTGCTGCGCCCACGCGACGCGGTGCTGATCGAGACCGCCGGCCCGGGCCTGGTCGACGCGCTGGCGCCGGTGGTGGCCGGGTTGCTGCCCGCGGGTCTGGACCGCAGCGCGGCGCTGCGGGTGCTGGGGGTGCGCCGGTTGCCGCTGGCCGAGGTGGTCGACCAGTTGGCCGGCATGGACCGGGAGCCGGCCTGGTGGCGCGACCTCTACGACGCGTTCGACCCGGCCGCACGGGACGCGCTGGGCGCGCTGCCGGTGCCGCTCGCGGACGGGCGGGTGGTGCGCGGGCCGCGCGGGATCCTGCTGCCCTGCCCGGACAGCCCGGACCTGGCCGCGTTGGACGTGCTCCGGCTGCGGGTCGCGCACCCCGAGGCGACCCACCCGCTGCTGGAGCGGCTCGGCGCGATCCGGGCCACCCCGCGCGCGGTGCTCGCCGACCCCGCGGTGCGCGCGGCGGTGACCGAGAGCGAGGACGGCGACGACATCGCCGACGCGATCCTGGAACTGGTCCGGGCCGCCCGGATCGGCCCCGGCGACGAACCGTGGTTGTCCGCGCTGCTGTTGCCGGACGTGGACGGCGACGCGGTCCCGGCCGGCGAACTGATGTTGCCCGGCAGCCGGATCGCCGCGGTGGTCGAGCCGGACGCGCTCGGCATCGTCTACCCGGACCTGGTCGAGCGCTGGGGCGAGGACGTGCTGGAGGCGGTCGGCGTGCTCGGCACGTTCGGCCTGGTCCAGGAGGACGACGTGGTGCTCGACCACGACGGCTGCGACCACGACCTGGACGCCGAGGACGACTGGCTCGACGACGTGCTCGACCACATGCCGGACCAGGGGGTGCCGCCGGTGCTGGCGTCCTTCGTCGCGGTGCGCGATCTGGACCTGGTCGCCGACGACGCGTGGGACGAGGCGCTGGAGGTGATCGCCACGCCGCCGCTGCGCACCGCGGTGACGGAGCCGGCGCACGTGCTGTTGCCGGACGGCGGTACGGCCCGGGTGCCCTCGTACACGGCGTGGTGGCTGCGCGGGCATCCGGTGCTGGACGGCCGGCGTCCGGCGGGTCTGCTCGCTGCCGACGGGGATCGGCTGCTGCACGGGCTCTACGACGAGGTCCGGGCGAGCCTGGACCCGGTCTTCCTGACCGCCCTGGGGGTGCGTACGACGCTTGTGGCGCTGCTGACCGACCCGGACGGCCCGGACGAACTCCTGGAGCGCCTGGCGGACCCGGAGCGGCCCGTGACCCGCGATCAGCTTCGCGCGCTGTACACCGCGCTCGCCGACGTCGCGCCGGAGCGGCTGTCCGCGCCGACCGAGCTGCGCGGCGTCTCGGGCGGCCGGATGACCGTCGCCGACGTGGCGGACGCACTGGTGGGCGACGCGCCGGACCTGGCGGCGCTGGTCGCCGACGACGCCACGCACGTGGTGCTCCCGGTCCGCCCGGACCGCGCGGAGGCGCTGGCCGACCTGCTCGACGTACCGCTGCTGTCCGAGACGATCCCGGGCAAGGTGCTCTCCGAGGGCACCCGGCACGAGGTGCCCGACGATGTGCTGGCCGCGATGCCGGACGCGCCCAAGGAGTACTTCGAGCACGAGGAACTGGTCGTCTCCGGCCCGAACGAGAGCGAACTCGACGCGGACTGGCGCTACGTCGACGGTCAGGTGCACGCCACCACGTTCGAGGGTGTCGCCCGCGGCCTGGCCTGGGCGGCGGGGGAGTGGCACCGCCGCTTCGAGGTGGAACAACTGCTCACCCACCCGGAGAACGCCGCGCACTTCGCCACGGAACGCGACTTCGACGGGGTGTGAGGGCGACCCGACCATTCCGGGACGCCCGGCCTCACCGCCGGGCGGCCCGGAGCGTTTCCTCGATCGCCCGACGGCGGCTCGCGGACACGCCTAGGCATGTTGGCGCCGCACCCAGCCGGAGACGCGCCAGCCCAGTTCGAGCAGGGCCGCGCCGATCAGCGCGATGCCCACCGCCGTGCCGTTGTTGCCCTGGTCCTGCGGATACAGCGCGAAGAAGTCGGCCACGAACGGGACGTAGAGCGCGATCAGGAAGGCCGCCCCCATCGCCGCGATCAGCGCGATCCGCCACCACGTGTACGGGCGGGCGACGATCGCCAGGATCCAGATCGCGACCAGGAACAGGGTGATCACCGCGCTGGTGCGGTCCTGGTCGAGACTCGAGCCGTGGTTGAGGCGGGCCAGCCAGTAGGTCAGGAACGTGGCCGCCGCGGCGACCACGCCGCCGGGGATCGCGAAGCGCAACACGCGCGGCACGAAGCCCGGTCGGGCCCGCTCGGCGTTCGGGGCCAGGGCGAGGAAGAAGGCCGGTACGCCGATGGTGAGCGAGCCGATCAGGGTCAGATGGCGGGGCAGGAACGGGAAGACCACGCTCGCGACGCCGGTGAGCAGGGACAGCAGCAGCGCGTACACGGTCTTGACCAGGAACAGGTTCGCGACCCGCTCGATGTTGCCGATCACCCGGCGGCCCTCGGCCACCACCGAGGGCAGTGTGGCGAAGCTGTTGTCCAGGAGCACGATCTGCGCGACCGCGCGGCTCGCGCCACTGCCCGCGCCCATCGCGACGCCGATGTCGGCGTCCTTGAGCGCGAGCACGTCGTTGACGCCGTCGCCGGTCATCGCGACCGTGTGACCGCGCGCCTGGAGGGCCGCGACCATCGCCCGCTTCTGCTGCGGGGTGACCCGGCCGAACACGGTGTTGTCCTCGAGTGCCTGCCCGAGTTCGGCCCGGTCCTCGGGCAATCGGCGGGCGTCCACCGCGTGTTCGGCGCCCGCGAGGCCCAACTCGGCGGCCACCGCGCCGACCGAGAGCGCGTTGTCGCCGGAGATCACCTTGGTCGCCACGTCCTGACCCGCGAAGTAGCGCAGCGTCGCGGCGGCGTCCGAGCGCAGCCGCTGCCGCAGCACTACCAGCGCGGCGGGCCGAGCCCGGCCGCCGGCCTCGTCGGACAAGGCGTCCGCGGTTGCCAGCAGGAGCACCCGCAGCCCCCGCGCGCCCAGTTCGTCCACCTGTACGAGCACCGGGTGGCCCTCGGCAAGCAGTACGTCGGGCGCGCCGAGCAGCCACGTGCCGTGGTCCGCGAAGCTCGCGCCGCTCCACTTGCGGGCCGAGGAGAACGCGGCGACGTCGGTGACCGGCCAATCCGGCGGCGCGGGGTAGGCGTCCACGATCGCCTGGAGACTCGCGTTCGGCCGCGGATCGGAGCCGCCCAGCGCCCCCAGGGCCGCGTCGATCGGGAGCGTGTCGTCGAGCGGGCGGACCTCGGCCACGTCCATCCCGCCCTCGGTGAGCGTTCCGGTCTTGTCCAGGCAGACCACGTCGACCCGGGCCAGACCCTCGATCGCGGGCAACTCCTGGACCAGGCACTGCTTGCGCCCCAGACGCACCACACCGACCGCGAACGCGACCGAGGTGAGCAGCATCAGGCCCTCGGGGACCATGGTGACCAGGCCCGCGACCATGCCGCGCAGCGCGTTGGGCAGGCCGTCGTCGGTGCGCAACTGGCTGATGATCAGCAGGATGCCCACCGGGATCATCAACCAGGTCACGTAGGTGAGGATCCGGTCCAGCCCGCGGCGCAACTCCGAGTCGACCAGGGTGAACCGCCCGGCCTCCTCGGCGAGCCGGGCCGCGTACGCGTCGCGGCCGACCTTGCCGGCCCGGAAGGCGCCGTTGCCGGCGGCCACGAAGCTGCCCGACATCACCTGGTCGCCGACCTTCTTGTGGACCGGGTCGGTCTCGCCGGTGAGCAGCGACTCGTCGAGTTCGAGCGCGTCCGCCTCGACCACCACGCCGTCCACCAGGACCTGTTCGCCCGCGCCCAGTTCGCACACGTCGTCCAGGACCAGTTCGCGTGCCGACAGTTCGGCGGTGTGCCCGTCCCGGCGTACGCGCGGCTTGGCCTCGCCGACCACGGCCAGGGCGTCCAGGGTGCGCTTGGCGCGCAGTTCCTGGATGATCCCGATCGCCGTGTTGGCGACGATGACCAGGCCGAACAGGCCGTCCTGGATCGGGCCGACGATCAGGATCACCACGAACAGGGTGCCGATGATCGCGTTGAACCTGGTGAGGACGTTGCCCCGGACGATCGCCGAGGCGCTGCGGCTCGACCGGGTCGGGACGTCGTTGACGCGGCCGTCCGCGACGCGTTCGGCGACCTCGGCGGTGGTCAGCCCGGGGAGGACGGCGGGGGCTTCGATCATGTACCGACGTTACGTTGGTGAATGTCGGATTCTGTGGCTATTCGTGCCGTGGTCGGCGTTCCGAGGTTGTTCGATTTGCTTTGTTGGCTCTGTGACTATCCGTCTTTTCGTGAGAGTGGACGGCGCCGAGTGGTCGCCGGGCTCCGGGTGGGGCCGGGGCGGCGTCCGGCTCAGTCCTCGCGCGCGCTCTGCAGTCGACGGCAGTACCAGAGTCCGAACAGGCCCAGGCCCGAGCCGGCCAGCGCGCACCACGGCCACCAGCCCCGGCCGTCGTCCTCGAGCGTGTCGCGCATCAGCCACGCGGCCACGAACAGCGCGAACCAGATCAGGCTGCCGACGCCGACGAGCTTGATGATGTCGCCCTCGTGTGGAGGCGGCGGAGGGCGCATGCCGGTGTCCGGGTCGGGGGCCTCGGCCGCGCGCGGCCCGGCCGACGCCTCGGATGCCTCGGACGCCTTCGGCTCGTCTGCTTTCGGCCGGCCGGCGGTCGCGGCGGACCCGGTGGTCCGGCCGTCCGGCAGGGCCGGACCGAGGGCAGGGTCCAGGGCCGGGTCGTAGGCGCTCGCGCCGCGGTTCGGGTCGGGGGAGTACGGGTCGGGCTCGCTCGGCGGGGACACCGCCGCGTGGCCACCGGAGTCGCCCGAGGGGGATACCGCCGCGTAGCCGCCGGACTCGTGCTCGGCCGGCGGGTGACTCACCTGCGGGTAGGTCTCGGCTCCGTAGGCGGTGTATTCGCCGCTGCCGTGCGCGTCGTGGGCGGTGTATTCGCCGCTGCTGTGA